>NZ_DATJLI010000081.1:0-1683 GCF_035490575.1 Sphingomonas sp.
GTTCTGGATATTCGCCACGACTTCGCGCGCCGGCAGGACGTGAAGCACCCCGCCAACGACACGCAACAGCACTTCGTCGCCATCCGTCAGTCCCAAGGCGCGACGCATGTCGGCGGGCACCTGTAATCGTCCGCCGCTAACCAGTTTGCCGCGTTGAACGTTCATCGACAATCAATCCAGGACATACAATTAATGCATCTTCATGCATTGACGGCCATGCCATACAACAGCGGAATCCCACTAGCGATAATGTCCGCTATCGCTAGTGCGCTTGCTTTTTCCGGGCGAGCCGGTTCAATCTGGCGACCGTGAACCAGACCGCGCTCATTGCCCTCGACACCGCCGTCGCGATTGACGCGGCTGTCATCGATGCCGCGCGCCGCGCGATGAGCGTCAATTCGTGGCGGGCGTTGCGGGCCGATATCCGGATCTTCGCAAGCTGGTGCGCGCCCCGGCATCTGACGCCGCTGCCCGCGACCCCGGCGGCGGTGGCGGCTTTTCTTCGCGATCAGGCGGCAGGCGGCAAGAAAGCCGCGACGCTGGCGCGCTATACCGCGTCGATCGCGCGGCTGCATGGGCTGGCGGATCAGGCCGATCCGACGCGCGCCGAGCTGGTGCGGCTCGAACTCAAGGCGCAGCGCCGGGCGCTGGGGGTGCGCCAGTCACAGGCGCGCGGGCTTCGCTTTCGCGGACAGGTCGCCGACCCGCTCGCCGCCGCCGGGCCGGTGGGCGTGTGTGTCGAGGCGATGCTGACCGCTGCGGACGCCGAAACGCTGCGCGGCGCGCGCGACCGGGCGCTGCTCAGCCTCGCGTTCGACACCGGCCTCCGGCGATCGGAACTGGTGGCGGTGCATTGGGGGCATGTCGAGCGCGGTGCCGGCGATGGCGGGCGGCTGTTCGTGCCGCGATCGAAAAGCGATCAGGAGGGTGCGGGCGCCTATGCCTATCTGTCGGCGCGAACCATGGCGGCGCTGGCGGCGTGGCGCGCGGCGTGCGCGGGGGTTCGCGAGGGGCCGGTCTTTCGCCGCCTGCACCGTGCGCGGGGTCGCGACGGTAGTGATCGATGGAGCGTCGGCGCGGGGCTGAGCGCACAGTCGGTGACGCTTATATATAGAGCCATGCTCGATGCCGCGCGCGCCGCCGATCTGCTGGGCATGATCGACGACCATGATTTCGATGCGTGGCGCGCGGGGCTGACCGCGCATTCGACGCGCGTCGGACTGACCCAGGATCTGTTCGCCAGTGGTCAGGACCTGGCGGGCATCATGCAGGCGCTGCGCTGGAAAAGCCCGGCGCAACCCGCCCGCTATGCCCAGGCGCTGGCGGTGGAATCAAACGCGGCGGCGAAGGTGGTGGGCAAGCTGTGAGGCGCTTGCCTGATGATTGCGCCTGATGGATTGGTTGGTTGGCAGGATAGGGCCGGCTGCGTTCATTGTATTACAATGGCGGATCCCTGTGGCGCGGCGCTTCACCTTTCGGCAGGAAATTATCGCGGCGCAGCGAAGCGCGGTTGCCCGAAACGGGATTTGCGCGTTTGGATGCCGTCAAGCGAGGGAGAACCAAAGGCCTATGACCCATCCGACGATCGTCCCCGTCATCCTGTCGGGCGGCAGCGGCACGCGGTTGTGGCCGATGTCGCGGCCCGAGCGGCCCAAGCAGTTCCTGGCGCTGACCGCGGCGCAG
>NZ_DATJLI010000082.1:0-6751 GCF_035490575.1 Sphingomonas sp.
GGCGGGCGCGTCGCGCAGCCGCGTCAGGCCGAATTCTTCAAGCAGCCGGTCGAGCTTGGCGGCGCGCGCCGACTTGTCCGGCTCCGCCAGCTCCAGCACGGCAAGGATGTTCTTCTCGACCGTCAGCCCGCGAAAGATCGACGTTTCCTGCGGCAGATAGCCCAGGCCCAGGATCGCGCGGCGATACATGGGCAGCGCGGTGATATCCTCACCATCCAGCATGATGCGGCCCGAATCGGGCTTCACCAGCCCCATCACCGAATAGAAGCTGGTCGTCTTGCCCGCGCCATTGGGACCCAGCAGCCCGACCACTTCGCCGCGTGCCACGTTCAGCGACACGTCGGTCAACACCACGCGCTTGTCATACGCCTTGGCGATCGAGACGACGGCCAGGCCGGTGTCGCTCGGCGCCTCGACGATCGGCGGGGTGGCTTCGATCGTGCTGAGGTCGTCCATCTGCTCGCTTGTCCCGGTTGGAGGGCGCCCTTTTCGCGCCTTTGTCGATGGTTGGCAAGGTTCGTGCATATCCGGCGCGGCGCGGCCACGAAAAAAGGGGCCGGTCGCCCGGCCCCTCCATCGTCTTGCACGGCGATGCGATTAGCCGAGTTCGGCCTTGAGCGCGTCGACCAGGTCGGTGCGCTCCCAGGTGAACAGGTCGCCGTCGGGCTTGCGACCGAAATGGCCATAGGCCGCGGTCGGCAGATAGATCGCCTTGTTCATGCCCAGATGCGTGCGGATGCCCTTGGGCGTCAGGCGCACCAGCTTGGGCAGCACCGCCTCGATCTTTGCCTCGTCCACCGTGCCGGTGCCATGCGTGTCGACATATAGCGACAGCGGCTCGGCAATCCCGATCGCATAGGACAACTGGATGGTGCAACGCTTGGCCAGCCCGGCCGCGACGACGTTCTTCGCCAGATAGCGGCTGATATACGCGGCCGAACGGTCGACCTTGGTCGGGTCCTTGCCCGAAAACGCGCCGCCGCCATGGGGCGATGCGCCGCCATAGGTGTCGACGATGATCTTGCGCCCGGTCAGGCCCGCGTCACCGTCCGGGCCGCCGATTTCGAACAGGCCGGTCGGGTTGACATAGATGTGCGACGCATCGGCGGGCAGCCAGCCGTTCGGCAGCACGTCCTCGAACACGCTCATCACATAATCGCGCAGCCGCTTCTGGCCGGCGTCGTTCGACAGCGACTTGGTATGCTGCGTCGACACGACCAGCGCGGTCGCGCCCGTCGGCACGCCGTTTTCATACTTCAGCGTCACCTGGCTCTTGGCGTCGGGTTCGAGGAAGTCGACGACGCGCGCATGGCGGTCGGCGGCCATCTTTTCGAGGATGCGGTGCGAGTAATACAGCGTGGCCGGCATCAGATCGGGCGTTTCGTCGCAGGCAAAGCCGAACATGATGCCCTGGTCACCGGCACCTTCGTCCTTGTTGCCGCTTTCATCGACACCCTGAGCGATATGCGCCGACTGGCCGTGCAGGTGGCACGCAAACTCGGCGGTCTGCCAGTGGAAGCCGTGCTGTTCGTAACCGATGCGGCGCACGGTATCGCGCGCGGCCTGCTCGATTTCGGCCAGGCTGGGGAACACATCCTCGCTGGCGCGGACTTCGCCGGCCAGCACGATGCGCTGGGTCGTCACCATCGTCTCGCACGCCACGCGCGCGACGGGATCGCGCGACAGGAAGAGGTCGACGACGGCATCGGAAATCTGGTCGGCAACCTTGTCGGGGTGGCCTTCGGACACCGATTCGGAGGTGAAGAGATAATTGTCGCGCATGGTTTCCCCGTCACTTCGCCCCGGCCGAAGACGGGACTTCAACATATAAAGCTATGGTTATATCCAGCCCTAACGCGCCAGGCGGCGAATGGCAATCGCCGTGCCCAGCATCAGCAGGGCGACAATCGCCGTCATCGCATTGCCCATGCGCGCGAACAGCGTCGGCGGCAGCGGCGCGGGGATCGGCACTTCGACCGCGCCCGCCCGGTCCATGCCGATCGACGCGACCACCCTGCCGCGCGCGTCGATCACCGCCGAAATGCCGGTGGGGGTGGATCGGATGACGGGCAACCCCTCCTCGATCGCGCGCAGCCGCGCCTGAGCCAGATGTTCGGGCGGCCCCCACGCGCCAAACCAGCCGTCGTTCGAGGGATTGAAGATCATGTCGGGGCGATCGGCGCGGTCGACGACTTCGCCGGAAAAGATGATTTCGTAGCAGACCTGCATTCCGATTTGGCCGAAACCCGGCACGTCCAGCGTTCGCGGTCCCGGCCCCGGCAGATAATCGATCTCGCCCGCCACCAGCCGCGACAGGCCGATCCGCGAAAGGATCGGCCGCATCGGCAGATATTCACCGTAAGGCACCAGATGCGCCTTGTCATAGCGCTGCTCACCCAGCCGCCCGGCCGGGTCGATGGTGAAGATGCTGTTGCCCGCGCCCGCAACCTGGCCGTCCGCGTCGAACTCGATCGCGGTCGCGCCGACCAGCGCCATGTCGCGCGGGCCGAGCAGCGCGGCGATGCGGCCGCGCGTCACCGGTGCCGTGCCCTTCCAATACCAATCCTGCGGATAACCATCCTCAAGATAGTAATTCACCGCACCTTCGGGCCAGACGATCAGGCGCGGGTGGCGCTGGGGCGTGCCCGAATGGTCGATCATCGCCTGCAGGATGCGGGGGTCGTAATCGCCGTCCTGCATCGCGCCCTGCCCGACATTGGGCTGGACGACGCGGACATGCGGCGTATCGGGACCGACCCGCCCCGGCACCGGCCGGGCCGAGGCGAAAATACCGGCCAGCAACAGCCCCGCCACTGCGACCGCCGGCATTCGCCAGCGCTGCCAGCCCACCAGCAGCATCAGCGCACCCGCGACCGCCACGGTAATGCCCGACAGCGCATAGGTGCCGACAAATGCCGCGAGCCGTGCGACGCTGATGAGCGGAAGCCAGATGACGCCGATCGGGTTCCAGGCATAGCCCGTGAACATCGTCGCACGCAGCCATTCGGTCGCGATCCAGGCGGCGGCGAAGACCAGCACATAGCTGCCCCCCGGCGCCGTTCGGGCATCGCCCGCCGCGCGCGGCGACGCCAGCCGCCACGCCAGCCCCGCCGCCATCGCCGGATAGATGGCCAGGTATAGCGCCAGCAGCACCACCGCCAGATAACCCAGCGAAGCCGGCATCTTGTCCTGATAATCGAAGGCGTGCTGGATCCAGTTGTTGCCGATGGTGAAATGGGCAACCCCGAACACCCAGCCGCGCAGCAGCGCCGCCTTCAACCCCGGCGCCTCATGCACCAGCCACATCAGCAGCGCGAGCGCGGCGAGCGTGACGGGGAACAGCTCAAGCGGCGCGAACCCCGTCGCCGACAGCGCACCGGCGATCAGCAGCACCGCATAGGGGCGCCGGGCAAGCATCGCGATCATTCGCCTTGCTCGACCCCCAATTGCCACAGGACAAAGGCGTTTTCCTCCGCCGCTTCCTTCAGGCTTTCCCAGCGACCCGACTTGCCGCCATGACCCGCGCCCATTTGCGTCTTGAGCACGAGCACATTGTCGTCGGTCTTCATCGCGCGCAGCTTCGCGGCGAACTTGGCCGGCTCCCAATAGGTCACGCGCGGATCGTTCAGCCCGCCGCCGATCCACATCGCGGGATAATCCTGCGCCTTCACATTGTCATAGGGGGAATAGGACCGGATCAGCTCGAACGCGGCCTTGTCCTCGATCGGGTTGCCCCATTCGGGCCATTCGCCCGGCGTCAGCGGCAGGGTGGCGTCCATCATCGTGTTCAGCACATCGACGAACGGCACATCGACCACCGCTACCTGCCACAATTCGGGATTGGAATTGACCACCGCGCCCATCAATTCACCACCGGCCGAGCGCCCGGCAATGGCGATGTTACCGGGTGACGTGAAGCCCAACTCGATCAGCCCCCTGGCCACATCGACGAAATCGTTGAAGCTGTTGGTCCGCTTGTCCAGCTTGCCGTCCAGATACCATTGTTGGCCCAGGTCATCGCCGCCCCGGATATGCGCGATGGCAAAGGCGACACCCCGGTCGAGGAAGCTCATCCGGCTGGTCGAAAACCCCGGCGGCACGGCATAGCCATAGGCGCCATAGGCATAGAGATACAGCTTGCCCGACCCGTCACGCGGGAACCCGGCGGGATAGACGATCGAACACGGCACCTCCGTCCCGTCGCGCGCGGTGATCTTCACACGTTCGGTCGCATATTTCGCGGGGTCGTAGCCCGACGGGATTTCCTGAACCTTCAGCACCTCAAGCGCGCCGGTGGCGACATCATAGTCATAGACCGTGCCCGGCGTGACCATCGATTCATAGCCCAGGCGCAGCGTCTGCACCGCATATTCGGGATTGTCGCCCAGTCCCGCGACATAGCTTGCCTCGGGGAAGCCAATCCGCGTCGGCGCGCCGCCGTCGTAACGGTGCAGCTCGACCTGATCGAGACCGTCCTCCCGCCCCTCGATCACGAAGAAGTCCTGATAACACTCCACGCCGGTCATGTAGAACTGGCGGCTGGGGGCGATCCGTTCCTCCCATTCGCCCGAATTGTCGAGCGTGGCCGTCACCAGCCGGAAATTGGGGTCGGTGTCGTTGGTGTGGATGAACAGCGTGCCGTCATGCTCGTCCACATCATATTCGCGGCCCACCTTGCGCGGGGACACGCACAGCAGCGGTGCGGTCACATCGTCGGCCGGCAGCAGATGGACTTCGCTGGTCTGATGATCGCCCGATGCGATCGCAATCCATTTTCGGCTGCTGAGCAGTTCGACGCCGACCGAAAAGCCCTCATCCTCCTCGAAATAGATAACGCGGTCCTCGCTGGACGGCGTGCCGAGCCGGTGGAACTTGATGGTCCGGGTGCGCCAATGCTCGTCGGTCAGGCCGTAAAGCAGTCCGGTGGCGTCGGCGTTGAACACGATGTTCCCGATCGTCCCCTCGATCGACACATCGCCCCATTTGCCCCGGGCATCCGGCACGTCGTCGGCCAGCAGCCTGCCGCTCGACAAATCCTTGAACCGGATGGTGTAGCGCTCCGACCCGTTGTCATCGGTGGCATAGGCAAGGATGTTGCCGTCCTCGCTGATCGTCAGCGCACCCAGGCGGAAATATTCCTTCCCCGCCGCCAGCGCCGGTTCGTCGAGGATCAGCTCGTCCGCCCCGCCGCCGACGGGCTTGCGCCACCAGCGGCGATATTCGCCGCCTTCCTCGAAATCGGACCAGTAGAGCCAGTCGCCATCCTTTTGCGGGACGGTGGCCTCGTCCTCCTTGATGCGGCCACGCATTTCCTTGAACAATCGGTCGGACAGCGGCTTCAGCGGCGCCATCACCGCGTCGTGATACGCATTCTCGGCCTCGAGATAATCCAGCACGTCCTTGTCGGTGACACTCGGATACCCCGCATCGCGCAGCCACGCATAGGGGTCCTCGATCATATGGCCATGGGCGGTGAAGCTGTGCGGACGCTGGGCCGCGACGGGCGGCTGGGGAAGATCGTTCATGCCCGCCACATAGCGGCGGCGAAGCCGGTCGGTAAGACCCGCCGCCTCGACTTGGGGGCCGCGGATCGCGATAATGGCGAAAAAGGAGATTTCCCCCGATGCCCATCCATGCCGACCGGCTCACCGCCCTTCGCGAACAGCTCAAGCGCCAGTCGCTCGACGGCTATGTCGTGCCGCTGACCGACGAGCATATGTCCGAATATGTCGGCGCCTATGCCCAGCGGCTGGCATGGCTGACCGGGTTCGAAGGGTCGGCGGGCAATGCCGTCGTGCTGGCGGACAAGGCCGCGATCTTCACCGACGGGCGCTATACGATCCAGGTGCGCGAACAGGTATCGGGCGACCATTGGGATTATGTCGCCGTGCCCGCCACCAGCGTGTCCGAATGGCTGGCCGAACAGGTTCAGGACGGCGCCCGCATCGGCTATGACCCGTGGCTGCACACGCGCGGCTGGGTCGATGAAGCACGCGCGGCGCTGGCGGAACAGGGTGCCGAGCTGGTCCCCGAACCGTCCAATCCGATCGACGCGATCTGGACCGACCGCCCTGCGCCGTCGCCCGCGACGCTCAGCGCTTATCCCGACAATCTGGCGGGACGCAGCGCCGCCGACAAGCGCGCGGAAATCGCCCAGTGGCTTGAGAGGCACCGCGCCGATGCGGTGGTCCTGTCGGCGCTCGATTCGATCGCCTGGGCGTTCAACATTCGCGGCGCCGATGTCGAAAACACGCCGGTCGCGCTTTCCTTCGCCATCGTCCATGCCGATGCGACCGCCGACCTGTTCGTCGCGCCGGAAAAACTGACCGACGACGTGCGCCGCCATCTGGGCAACGCCGTGCGCCTGCACCCGCGCCTTGCCTTTGCCGATGCGCTGGGCGGTTATGCGGGCAAGCGGGTGGTCGCCGATCCGGCGGGATCGGTCGCGGCGATTTTCGACGCGCTGGACGCGGGCGGGGCCAGGGTGGTGGCGGTGCGCGATCCGGTCGTGCTGGCCAAGGCGATCAAGAACCCTGCCGAAATCGCGGGGCATGAAGCCGCCCAATTGCGTGACGCGGGCGCGATGGTGCGTTTCCTGAAGTGGATCGAACAGGCGGGGCCTGCCGGCGGCCAGACCGAATTGTCGGCGGCGGCAAAGCTGCGCGAATGCCGGGAAGCGACCGGCGTTCTGCGCGACCAGTCCTTCTCGACCATTTCGGCGACCGGTCCGCACGGTGCGATCCCGCATTAC
>NZ_DATJLI010000083.1:0-4824 GCF_035490575.1 Sphingomonas sp.
GTCCAGCCCCTCGATCAATCGTGCCCGCAAGCCGGCCACATGCGCCGATATCACCGCCGTTGACAGCCCCTCCCGCGCCAGCATGTCGCGCACCGCGACGAAACGATACAGGCCCGAAGGATCGAACGTCGCGCCCAGGAAGCGGCGGGCGTCGGGCGCATATCCGACGCCACCCGGCGGTGCGTCCAGATCGTCGAACGCCGCATACCAGCCGGTCAGCACCGGGCGCGGCGCGAAGCCGCGCGGTGCGTGGAGCAGGCCGACCCCCTCCCCCGACATTGCATATTTATAGCCGCCGGCGGTGTAGAACACCCGATCGGCAATCGCCGACAGGTCGGTCTCGACCGCCATGAAACCATGATAGCCGTCGACCAGCACCCACGGCCCCTCTACCCGCGCGACCGCCGCCACCTGATCCAGCGCGGCAAAGACGCGGCCGGTGCCGAAGGCGACATGGCTGATGACGATCAGGTCATGTTCGCCCGACCGCGCGCGTTCGACCATGCGCGATTCCAGATCCTCATCGCACGGCACCGTCTCCAGCACGGCCTCCCCCGCCTCGACCCAGCGCGCGACCTGTCGCGTAAAGCTGTGAAACTCGCCTTCGGTGGCCAGGATGCGGATCGGCCGCCGGTCGACGGCGGAAGCGATGCGGATCAGGAAGTCGTGCGTGTTGCCCGAAAAGCAGACCGTCTCCGGCGCGCTCAAGTCCAGTTCGCGCGCGACATGCGCCTGCGCGGCGGGCCACATTTCCTCCATCACCCGGCGCCACTTGGTATCAGCCAGCCGGGCGGCATCCTCCCACGCGGCCTGTTGGCCCAGCCAGCTCGCATCGGGCCACAGATGATGGCTGTGCGCGGCCATGTGCAGCCGGTCGGGCGCGGCGGCCAGCGCGCGCTGAAACAGGTGCTTCCAGCTTGTCACAGCAACGTCCTCAACGACCAGAGTTCGGGAAAGGCGCGCAAGGGCAGGGTCGATTCGAGATAATGGACCCCCGTGCCGCCGGTGCCGCGTTTATGGCCAATGATGCGGCTGACGGTCAGCACGTGCTTGTGCCGCCACGACGCAAAGGATTCGTCCAGGTCGACCAGCTTTTCGGCAAGCTGATACAGCGACCACCAGCGGCGTTCGTCGCGATAGACGCTGGTCCACGCCGCCTCCACGCCCGGATCGGGGACATAGGGCGCGGCCCAGTCGCGCGCCAATGCGGCGTTCGGCACGGGCAGGCCCGCGCGGGCCAGCGCGGCGTTCGCTTCGTCCCACAGGCTGGGCTTGGCGGCGGCGGCGTGCGTCATCGGCCCGTGACGCGGGCCGCCCCGAAAGCCCATCATCACCTCGATCGTGCGGAACTGGTCGGACTGAAAGCCCGAACTGGTGCCCAGCACGTCGCGAAACCGGGTATAGTCGATCGCGGTCATGGTCGTCAGCACGTCCCATGACGCGGTCATCACCGACTGGATGCGGCTGACCCGCGCCAACACCTTGTACACCTCTGCCAGCCGGTCGGCGCGGATCAGCGCCAGCGCCTGTTCCAGCTCGTGGATGGCCTGCTTCATCCACAATTCCTGGGTCTGGTGCATCGCGATGAACAGTGGTTCGTCGGGATGATCCGAAATCGGGCGCTGGGCATCCAGCAGGGTGCCGAGCGCCAGATAGTCGCCATAGGTCATCGAACGGGCCATGACCGCCGGGTTAGCGTGCTACGCCGCCGGCGGAAAGTCCGGCACGTCGGGCGGGATGCCGGCATTGCGCCAGCGTTCGACGACAATGGTTTCGCGCGAACCGTCCTCCAGTTCGCGCCGCTCGATCAGCGCGGCGCCCTGTTGCGCGGTGCCACCGATCGTGGCGCGCGTGCGGACCCAGAAATGGTCGGAACGAAAGCGCGTGCCGGGCGGCATCGACAGGTTTTCCGCCGCCAGATCCTCCGGCGTCAGAAACCCCTGTCGCTCGCGGATCGCCAGCAATCGTTCGACCGCGACAGGATCGCGCAGCATCAGCGTCAACAGTTCGCGACCGGCGGCGTTCAGGTTGATCGGTGTCGGGCCGGGCAGCGCCGTGACCATCGTTGCCAGCCGGTCGGCGACCGCGGGCGCCAGACCGGCCAGTCGGATCGGGCGCAGGTCGGTCACGGGTCCGGCGCCGCGCACATAGCCGATCGCCTGCAGTATCTGTTCATTGTCCAGGCCCGCGTCGCGCGCGATCATCTCGAACAGGATAACCGCCGATGCTTCGCCGGTGCGGACATTGTTGATGTTGAATCGCCCTTCGGCATCGGCGACGGTCAGGTCGAACGTGCCGCCGTCGATGGCGATATCGCGGTCGGCGATACCCGCCCAGTCCTCTGCCACATGATCGGTCTCCGGCGCTTCGTCGGCATCGCGGCGCAGCGCGGTCAGCGCGGACAATTCGCCACCCCGCACGATCGCCGCCGCGCGAGCAGCTTCGCGCTGGCGAAGCGCGCCGTCGAGCGCCAGTTCCTCGCGATTGACCATCAGCAGCACCAGCCCGCTGGCGATCGCCACGAACAGCAGCACGTTGATGAGGATCAACCCCTCCTCGCCGGGGGGCGCCGCCGGGCGCGTCATGACCCCGCCTCCGGCCGGGTGGGGAGCGCAATCACGCGCCGGACATTGCCGCGCGGCCCCAGCGCGACGGTCAGTTCGACCGCGCGCGGCCAGTCCTCCCCACGCTCGGCGCTGGGCGGCCAGCCGGGCTGCCATCCCCCGTCCCAGAACCGCGCGGAAACCCCGGTGACGCCTGTCACTGCCGTCTGCGTCCGCCCGTCGACCATCCGCACCAGCGCATCGCCCGAGCGCATCCAGCGAATCTCGACCGGCGCGCCACCCAGTCCTGGCGCGGCGCGGGTAAAGATCAGCTCCTGCCCATTCGACACCACGCGCCCGCGCGCAATCTGGTCGACATCGCTGGTCAGGACATAGACGGCGCGCGCCAATGCGCCCTGTTCATCCAGCCGTGCGGCGGTGCGCGTCTGCACCCCCAGCACCGAGTCGACCAGCGCCAGCCCCGCCACCGCGATCAGCGCGAACAGGCCCAGCGAGATCATCAGTTCGATCAGGGTGAAGCCCCCCTGCGCGCCGTGCGGGTTGGCGTCGGCGGGCGACCCGTCCGGCATCGCCGGACCCGTGCCGGTCATGGTCAGGCGCCCCGGCTCATCGCCACCTTGGCATAGCCTTCGGGACCGGCGACCACGATCGCCATGTCGCGCGCGACGCTGCCGTCCTCGCGGAACCGCAACGGGCCGGTCGCGACCTCGAACCCCGGTTCGGCCAGCAGGCCGGCGCGGTTCAGCGCATCCTTTTCGCGCAATGTGCGGGTGATGGCCGCCGCGTCATAGGCCAGCGCGGCGATAATCCCGGCATCGCCGCCCATGCGCGACTGATAGGCGGCGGAAAAAGTCGCGAACGCCGCCGGATCGGGACTGGCCAGCCAGGCGCCGTCGAGCACTTCCAGGCTGGCGGGCCGGTGATCGAGCGCCTGCATGGTGCCGAGCAACTGAATACCCGTTTCCTTCAGATTGCGCGCGGCCGCCAGCATCGGCTCGCCGCCGCCGGGGATCATCACCGCATCGGGCGCTTCCCCCGCGGCGGGCAGCGGCTGGCCAGCGGCCACGTCGATGCGCCGCACGTCAAGGTTCAACTCGCCCTGTAATCCTTCCGCCGCGATCGCCGATGCCGTTGCCCAGCGCGAGCCGTCACCGACCACCGCAACCCGGCGGACCCCGCGTGACCGGGCATAGCGCAGCATCGCGCCCGTCACCTGCGTGGCGGTGATGCCCATGGTGAACGCGCCGCTGGCCCGCACGCCCGGATCGTTGGAAAAGGCGATGACGGGCACCTGCCCCGCCGCGACCGCCGTGACCGGCCCGACTTCTTCCGCAAGCAGCGGGCCGAGGATCATCGCCACCTTGCGCTTCATCGCCTGCATCGCGGCGGCCTGCGCGCCGGCCGCGGTGCCCCCGGTATCGAGCACCATCAGCCGGCCCGGCGTGTTTTCGGCGAGCATCGCCGCGCGCTCCATGCTAACGCCCAATGCCGCGCGCGGTCCGCTGCGCGGGATCAGCAACGCGACCGGCCGCTTGTCGGCCCTGGCCGCCGCCAGCAAGGGGGAAGCAAAGGATGCAGACGCTCCTGCGACGAGGGACGATCGCAGAAATGCTAACGCGGCCCGCCGGTTCATCGGCGCGTCTCCCGGATGCGAATAATGGGGCACGCAGGCGTCTTATCGCTTTCGGCAGCCTTGGGATAGCCGCCTATGTGGTGGCGATGGTCGCGACCATGCCCGCCAGCGTTTTCATCAAGAACCGTCCCTGGCGCACGGGCGTCGCGGGCACGCTCTGGTCGGGCGAAGTCGGCGTGGCGGGCGGGAGCATCGTCAAATGGGACTGGGCGCCGCTGCGCTCGCTCACATCCTTCGGCTTCGCGGCCGACTGGCGCGCGAATGGCGAGGATACCGATCTGGGCGGACAGGCGCTGTTGTCGCCGGGCCGCATCCGGCTGGACCGGGTGAGCGGATCGGCCGATGGCGCGTTGCTGACTGCGATCCTGCCGGGGCTTGGCTTTGCCTGTGACCTGACGATGCAGGCGGAGTTCCCGCGGCTGTCGATCGGGCGGGGGCGCGGGCTGGTGGAGGGGCGCGCGACGATCGACCCCGGTTCGTGCACGCAAACGCCGGATGGCGCGCCCGTGCCGACGCCGGCGATGATCCTGACCGCCGAGCATGTCGGCACCGAAAGCCGCATCCGCATCGCCCCGATCGCGCAGCGCCGTCGCACGCTGATCGACGCGGTGTTGGGCGAGGATGGCA
>NZ_DATJLI010000084.1:0-2763 GCF_035490575.1 Sphingomonas sp.
GTGTTTCAGCAGCGCCAGCAGCGACATCGGCGCAAACCGCTGCCCCGCCGCCTCGGCAATTGCCAGCAGCAGCGTGCCGGGCGCCAGCATCGACAGCGGGCGGCCCGCCGAATCGTCGATGGCGATGCCCCAGCGCGCGCAATGCGCGGCGACGCGGGCGGCCAGATTTCGATCGGGCGTCACCAGCGCGGCGGTGCGGCCCGGCACTTCGACGGCTTCGCGCAGCCGTAGCGCGATCGCCTGCGCCTCCTCCGCCGGGGTCGCCACTTCGATCGCGGTGACGCCGTCGAACCGCCGCTCGGCGCGTGGCAGGGTGGGCCAGCGATGGGTGAAGGCAGCGGGCAGCATCGCGCTGTCGATCGCCTTGCCGCGCGCAGTCGGGGCATCGAGTTCGCTGGCGACGCGCCACGGCTGAACCTCTGCCCGCGCCACGCCCATGCGGTCGAGCAGCAGCTTCAGGTGGAATTGCGGATGCGTCTCCACCGACGGACGACGCAGGCCGGTGACGGGATCGGGCGCGTGCGGGCCAAGCGCGTCCCAAACCGCATCGTCCAGCCCGGTCGCCAGCCCCGGCAGCACGACGAAGCCGTCGGGCAACCCGGCGATACAGCGCATCAGCCGCGCGACGGCGGGCACGGGCGACGTGACGCCCGCCGCGCACACGAACCGCGCGGGCGCATGATCCGCCCAGCGCCTGGCCGCCCGGTCGAGCAGGCGGCGGCGGCGTTCGGCCAGGTCGATGGCCCCCAGCCGCGCCAGTTCCGTTGGCCAGCGGTCCAGCACCACCTCGAACGTCGACAACGCCGTTGCCCAATGCTGCGACAGCTCCCCCGACAGGTCGAGTGCGCGCAGCGCCGCGGGGTCGATCTCTTCCACTTGCAACTGGTCGAGCGTGTGCGCCAGGTCGCCCGCCAGCCGCACCGCTTCCGCCGCGTCGAAACCCGGTCGCGCGTCCTGTAACAGCCGCGCCAGGATCAGGCGGCGGCGCAGCGGATCGACGGCGGGGGGCACGGGTGCGGCCTCTGCGGGATCAAAGAACGGGCCGACCGCTTCGTCCAGTTCGGGGTCGCCGATCGGGACGATGCGCGGCAGCAGCAGCCCGCCCTCGCTCAACCGCACGAACGCGTCGTTGACTGCCCGCACCGCGCGGCTGGTGGGCACCAGGATGACGCCGCGCGCCAGCCCCATCGGGTCACGCCCGAACCGGCGCATCAGGCCGATCGCCAGCGTATCGGCGAACGCCTTGTTCGCAGGGATGGTATAGACCGAAGGCGCGCGGCGCGCCTCAGCCATCGGCCAGCATCGCTTCGGTCACGGCAATGGCGGCGGGCGTGCCGACATCGAACCACAACCCTTCATGCGCGGTGCCGAACGCGCGGCCCGCCGCGATCGCGCGCTGCCAGAAAAAATTCGTCGAAAACGCGCCTTCGGGATGATCGGCGATGATCGCCGGGTTCAGGATCTGCACCCCGGTATAGACGAACGGCGCCAGCCGGCCGGCCGCGCGGCGGCGAAGGATGCGACCGTCCGAACCCAGGTGAAAATCGCCCAGCCCGCCATGGCCGTGCGCGCGCGCCAGCGGCACCATGAGGAGCAGCGCGTCCATGCGCCCGGCATCCCATAATTGCGCCAGTTGCACGATCGCATCGACCGGGCCGTCGATCCACAGATTGTCGCTGTTGACGCACAGGATCGGATCGTCGCCCAGCAATGGCCTCGCCCGCGCCAGCCCGCCGCCCGTTTCGAGCAGAGCGTCGCGTTCGTCCGACACGACGATCTCGATGCCCTTCACCCGGTGGGTCAGATGCGCTTCCATGACATCGGCCAGGTAATGGACGTTGACCACCGCGCGTTCGACCCCGGCCGCGCGCAGCCGGTCGAACACATGGTCGATCAGCGGCTTGCCCGCGACCTCGACCAGCGGCTTGGGCCGGGTGGCCGTCAGCGGGCGCATCCGCTTGCCCAGCCCGGCGGCCATGACCATCGCGGTCCTTGGCACCGCCACATCGGGATTGGGGCGAAGCGACAGCGTCTGTGCCATTGGATCAGCCCGCCAGCACGATCGGGTCGCCGCGCATCGCGGGCGGGATATTGGCGGCGAACCATGCCGCGACCGGAGCCAGCGCCGGATGGGCGAGGTCGCGTTCCAGATAGGTCCATACGCGCGGGCACAATGTCGGGTAGCGCGCCTTTCCATCGCGCTGCCACAGGCGCGTGAAAATGCCGATGATCTTGGCGTTCCGCTGTGCGCCAAGCACGTAATAGGCGGTGGTGAAGTCTTCACCCGCATCGACGGTGCGGCAGTACAGGTCCAGCATTGCGCCCTCGATTGCGGGCGGCACGTCGCGCCGCGCATCCTGCAACAGCGATACCAGATCATAGGCCGGGTGCCCCGCCAGCGCATCCTGAAAATCGAGCAGGCCCAGCGTTTCGCTGCCGTCGATCAGCATCAGGTTTTCGGCGTGATAGTCGCGCAGCACCGTGACCGGGGGCACCCCGCCCAGCGGCGCCAGCACCTGTTCCCACGCCGCGCGATAGCCCGCGCCATCGACAGTAAGGCCGATGGCGGGGCAATACCATTCGGTCAGCAACCCCGCCTCGCGCTGATATTCCGCCATGTCGTAGGGGCGCAGGACCATGGGTTCGTGATCGTGCAGCCGGACCAGCAGGCGCACGGCTTCTTCATAAAGCCGCAATTCGCTTTCCGGCGCGGCATCCACCGTCTCACGCATCCGGGCGTTGCCGAAATCTTCGAGCAGCACC
>NZ_DATJLI010000085.1:0-13132 GCF_035490575.1 Sphingomonas sp.
AGCATCCACAATTTGCCATATTCGATGCCGCGAGCGGCCAGCCACGCTTCGGTTTCGGGGCGATAGCGTTCGAGCCGGCTCGTCACCAGATGCGCCACGCGCCGACCAGGCACCATCAGCGGTCGGGCATTGGCCAGGAAACGGGTGTAATTGGGCCCGTCGTCATTTTCGTCGTGCGTGGGGTCGAAACACAGCACCCCGTCAATGTCGAGGCATGCGCGTTCCAGCACCTTGTGGTTCATGAAGTTCCACTGGAATACACGTGGACGTGGCACGCGTTCCATGATGATGTCGACTTCGACCACATCTTCTTCCGGGCCATATACGGTGGAGAAGAGACAGCGATGCGACTGCCCGGCACGAGCGACCTTTTCCCGCGCCTCGCGCATTGCCGCGCCCGACAGGATGCTGTCGTCGACGATCAGCACCCGCTCGAACGCATCGGCTGCACGATCGAAACCGGGGCGGCGGCGGGTAGACCCCGCCGACAGGATGCGCCCTTCGAGAAAGCCGTCAAGATCTGCCAATGGCAGGTTCAACGCCAGGCTGATGAGATTGGCTGCCAACAGCCCACTTCGGGGAATGCCAACGACAAGGTCGATATCACGCGGCAGCATCGCAACGCGGGCCTGAACCGTCCGGTTCAGATCGTCGATTGACCGATAATGCACATGGCCCCCTGCGCTGCGCTGATCAGTGTGAAGCTGTCGGGCAGATCCCAAGCCGTTCCCTGATCCAGATAATGATAGCTAAAAACCGTTAGCAAACGCAATATGCCGAGGATAAGGCATATAACAGCGAATTTTGAATAATAAATTTGCCATTAAAGGACGGGGCGATTCGACGCTTCGTTACATATGCGTGACGCTAAACCGGAACAGCTTGCCGCATTATGAATGACCGGTACCGGACAGTAGCTAGGAGACAATTCTTCCTCGTTTGGCAGGAGTGCCGGAAATGAACAGGCCGACACGCTACGACGACCTTGAATTGCTGCGCGGCCTGGCTGCGCTGGCTGTCGTGGTCTATCATTTCCTGCGTGCGTTCCTGCCTCCATCACAAATGCCGTTGCTCGCCGATGTTATGGGCATCGCAGTCGAGCGACCGTTCGTGCTGGCGCTGGTCAACGGACCGTTCATGGTCACGATCTTCTTTGTGCTGTCCAGTTTTGCGCTGACGGTCAAGCTGGTCGAAACGCGGGTGACGGTGCCAACGCTGGTAGCGATGACGAAGCGGTTTCCTCGCCTGTTTCCGATGACATTTGTGGGAGCGGTGCTGCCCGCTCTGTTATTCGCGGCCGGATGGATGATGAATGTCGAGGCCTCGGCGCTTACCGGTTCATCGTGGTTGGCCAATAGCGGTGGGGTCAAGATCAACAACAACTGGCCGGATCCGTCGGTCGTTGGTGGTGCAACCGACAGCATCCGCCTGTTCGCGCAAGGGTTGAGTCAGTATAATTCGGTCCTGTGGACCATGCGCTATGAATTGCTGGGTAGCCTGATTGCGTTGTCCACTGCGCTGGTAATCGCCGGAGAGCGGCGCCCCTTGTTCGACGTGGCCGTAACCGGGTTGATCGCCGTTTTGGCGCTACCGCTGCACTCGCTTTGTTCTATCTGTGCCTTGACGGTGCTGCTGACCAAATATTTGCGTAGCTCCTCCATCAGCTTTTCGCCGCATTTGGCGGCGACGCTGATCCTGTTTGGGCTGGCGATCGGATCGACCTACAAGCCCTTTCCCGAGGAAATGGCAACCGATCCGCAGATCGGTGCACATGTGCTGCGCATGGATTGGCTGATCCACGGCGCGGGCGCGGTGTTGGTATTTCTTGGCGTGCATCGCTGGCGCCGTCAGCAGGCACCCGACTGGCCCCGCGCGCGCAAGCTGGGGCAGTTGTCGTTCGCCATCTATGTCCTGCACGTCCCGGTGATCGGATCGCTGGCCAGCGCAGTGGTGTTGGTCATAGGCTATAACCTGATCGGTGTCGCCTTGGCTGCGCTGGTGACGGTGTTGGCAACGGGCCTGGCAGCATTGTGGCTATCGCGGCTCGATTTGTGGTGGGTGGGCACGTTGAACCGCGTGGCTCGCAAGGTGGCCGTTGCACAGACCGGCCCTGGTGGCCTGCGCCCGCAAAGCACGGATGCGCCATAAGCGGCTGTCAGGCAGAAACTGATCCCAGGCTGGATGCGTTCGCGCATTTTCAAACACACGCCGACCGGCTAGGCGGCCTGGATGGCAAAGGGGGATAACCGGCCCGACGATATCGTTCCCCGTGATAATGCCACGGGGGGGCTGGGCGCGCGCGCCGTGCGCGGGGCCATGATGTCGGGCGCGGCGCAGGGCGTGAAACTGACCGTCCAGATCGCTTCGGTGGTGGTGCTGTCGCGCTTTCTGTCGCCGCGGGATTTCGGTCTGGTGGCAATGGCGTCCCCGCTCATCGCCTTTGCCAGCATGGCCCAGAATCTGGGTCTGTCGCAGGCGGTGGTGGTCAGTCGCGAGCTGACCTATCGACAGGCCAGCACGATGTTCTGGATCAACGCGGCGCTGTCGTTCGCGCTGATGCTGATCCTGATGCTATGTTCTCCGCTGGCTGCCGTCTTCTACGACGCGAACGAGCTGACCCCCATTGTCGCGGCGCTTGCGGTCGCGATTTTCACGACGGGACTGGGCGCCCAGCATCTGGCGATGGCGACGCGGATGATGCGGTTCGGTGGGCTGGCGCTGGTCGATATGGCGACCGCGGTCGTCGGGCTGGCGGCGGCGATCGCCTGGGCATGGTTCGATCCCAGTCCCTGGGCGCTGGTTGCCAGCGCGCTGGCCAGTGCGCTGGCATCGGTGGTGGGGGCATGGATGGTGTCGGGATGGCGTCCCGGCCGGCCCGCCAATATCCGCAGCGTCTGGACGATGCTGCGGTTCGGCGGCGGGTTGACCACGTTCAACCTGACCAATTTCTTTGCCCGCAACCTCGACAACATCCTGATCGGCAGGTTCCACGGGGCAGGGCCGCTTGGCCTGTACGACCGGGCGTACAAGCTGTTGCTGTTCCCGTTGCAGCAGATCACCTGGCCATTGCAACGCGTTATGGTGCCAACCCTGTCGCGACTGGTGGACGAGCCGGAACGCTATCGCTCCGCCTACTCACGAACGGTGGGGCAAATCCTGTTGCTGACGCTGCCGGGCATCCTGTGCCTGCTGATTTGGGCCGATGTCGCCATTCCACTGATGCTGGGCGCGCAATGGTCGGGCGCGGTCGATATCTTCCGGTGGCTGGCGCTGGCATCGTTGCACCAACCGCTGACGGTAACGCTGGGCTGGCTTTTCATCAGCCAGAGCCGCACGGGTCAGTTCGGCCGGTGGGGCATCTTCAACGCCGCCAGTTGCGCAGTCGCGTTCACGGCCGGCTTGCCGTGGGGGGCAGAAGGCGTGGCCGCGGCCTATGCACTCAGCGATATTTTCATTCGCCTGCCGCTGGTCTGGCGCCTGGCTGGCAGCCGGGGACCGGTATCGGCACGCGACCTGATCCATCTTGCTTTGCCCTTCGCTCTGGCGGGAAGCGTTGCGGGAGCCGCGATGTTCGCCGTCGGCGCCCTGTTGCCGCGCACGTTGATCGGCCTGCTGCTTGCTGTGACGCTGGGGTATCTGACCTATGGCGCGGTGCTGATGACGCGCCCCCTGGGCCGGCGTACGCTGGGCGAGACGATATCGCTGATGCGCGGCATCGTCACCCGATCGAGCGCTCGGTCTGCCATGCGCCCATAATTGTTACTTCTCAGGTCTGGGGTCTGGGGTCCGGGCTCATAACCACCATGTGGCGGCAGCGCCAAGCTTGTCATAGCGGTTGGCGATGCCTCCAACGGCGTCACGGCCCTTATAGAGCGTTTTGGCCTTATAGAGCGCTTTAAAGAAGCAGCTTTCCAGCGTCGGTGGGCTTTGGATGCGATGATTCACCGGCGGCCATTGTCGATTAAGTGGCTGGACCCGATGTGACCTGCCATCTATGTTGCATCGCTACCGCATGATGACCACGCTCTCCGCCGGACAGAGAGAGAGCGGGCTGCGCGCAGGACAGGTATGCTAGGTTGGCATTGAAGTCAGGATGCGCGGATACAAGATGAAATCAATCCATTCTGCAACATCGGACGACCGATGGGATGAATCGCCCACGACGGTTGGCGCTGAGCTGGCGGCAGCGGTGGGGCCTGGACAGGTCCGGGCCGACGTGCCGCTGGCTACCCTTGGCCGCTGGCGGATCGGCGGTCCGGTCGACTTTGTCGTCACGCCGCGCGATGCCGCGTCGCTGGGTCGCGTGCTGGCGACGATCGACGCGCTGGGCGTGCCGCGCGTCATCATCGGCGACGGATCGAACCTGTTGTTCGACGATGACGGGTTTCGCGGCGTCGTCGTGCGGGTCGGGCGCGCGCTGAACGGGTTCGTCGTGCACGATGACGGCGTTGTCGATGCCGAGGCCGGGCTGTGGGTGCCGACCTTTGTACGACGAGTGATCGATGCCGGCCTGTCGGGCGCGGTCCATGCCATCGGCATTCCTGGCACGCTGGGCGGACTGGTGACGATGAACGGCGGCAGCCAGCGGCGCGGCATCGGCGAGAATGTCGTCCATGTCGACGCGTTCGACCGGCACGGGCAGGCGCACCGCCTGGACCATGCCGCGCTGGCCTACAGCTACCGCGCATCGCGGTTGCAGGCAGGCGACCTGGTCGTGACGTCGGTGCGGTTGCGCTTTGCGCCGGGCGACCGGGCGGCCATGCACCGCGAGGCGCGCTCGATCCTGCGCGCGCGCCGCGAAAAGTTTCCGCGCGTGCGCGCCAATTGCGGGTCGGTGTTCGTCAGCGATCCCAAGCTGTACGACCTGATCGGGCCACCGGGCATGGCGATCGAGCGCGCCGGACTGAAAGGAACGGCGATTGGTGGGGCGCAGTTTTCGCCGGAACATGCCAATTTCATAGTCAATAACGGCAGCGCGCGCGCATCCGATGTGCTGGCGCTGATCCGCATTGCTCGCGACCGGGTGGCCGAATTGTCGGGCATCCGCATGGATGCCGAAGTCCGCCATCTGGCCCCCGACGGGACGATGCGCCCGGCCCATGAAGTCGCCGACCTGATCGATGTCGCCCGGTATCAAGGAAACTGAAATGAACGCGACCGCCATTGCCGCCCACGACACCACCCGGATCGAGGACCGCGATCCCCACCGCATCCTGGCCGTGCGCCCGTCGCGCCTGGAGGGAACCGTCACCGTCAGCGGTGCAAAAAACAGCGTGCTGCGCCTGCTGGCGGCATCGCTGCTGACCAGCGAGCGTATCGTCCTGGACAATTACCCCGACGGCCTGCTCGACGCGCAGGTGCATGTCGGCATGCTGGAAGTGCTGGGCAAGCGCTGCACCGTCGATGCCGGCACGCTGACGATCGAAGAGGTCTCCACCCCGCCGGCCGAACTGGTGTGGGACGGGCGATCGATCCGCAACACGCTGCTGATCCTGGGCGCACTCGTCGCGCGGACCGGCGCTGCCAGCGTGCCCCTGCCCGGTGGCTGCGACCTGGGCGGGCGCGGATATGACCTGCACGAACTGGTGCTGACCCGGCTCGGCGCGCGCGTGTACGGCAAGGACGGCCGGTTGTACGCCGAAGCCCCCGACGGGTTGCGCGGCGCCGACATCGTCCTGCCGCTGCGGTCCACCGGCGCGACCGAGAACGCGCTGATGGCGGCATCGCTGGCGCGCGGCACGACGCGGCTGTGGAATCCGCACATCCGGCCGGAAATCCTCGACCTGTGCGACTTCCTGCGCGCGATGGGCGCGACGATCACCGTGCATGGCCAGGAAAGCATCGAAATCACCGGCGCCGAAAACTTGAACGGGGTCAGCCGGCGGGTCATGCCCGACAACATGGAAGCGATGACCTGGCTGGTCGGATCGGTAATCACCGGCGGCGACGTCGAGATCTGCGACTTTCCGTTCGACGACCTGGAAGTGCCGCTGATCTTCCTGCGCGAAAGCGGCGCCAGGATCTTCCGCGAAGGATCGACCGCGATCGTGCGCTCGGGCCGCCCTTATCCGGTGGAAATCAGCACTGGGCCGTATCCGGGCATCAATTCCGACATGCAGCCGCTGTTTGCGGCGCTGGGCGCGTGCGCGCGTGGTGAATCGCGGATCGTCGACCTGCGCTTTGCCGGCCGCTATGGCTATCTGGAAGAATTCGCCAAGATGGGCGTCGAGAGCTTCGTGCGCGAAGGCACGGCGCATATCCACGGTACCCAGTCGCTACGCGGCGCCGAAGTACGCGCCCTCGACCTGCGTGCGGGAGCGGCACTTGCGTTGCTGGGCCTGCGCGCCGATGGCGAAACGCGGATTGCCGATGCATGGCAGATCGAACGCGGCTATGATAAATTTCTCGAAAAGGCGCGCGGGCTTAACGCCGGTATGACCTATTTCGATCAATAGGCCGGACGACAGGTTCGGGGGGATATAATGCAGGTTGAACAAAATCCGCTGCGGAATGCGCTGAGGGCGTGTCGGCGCCACTTCTGGGCGGTGGGGATCTTTTCGGGTCTCATCAACCTGCTGTACCTCGCCCCGTCGATCTTCATGCTGCAGGTCTATGACCGCGTGGTGCCGACGCGCGGCGTGCCGACGCTGGTGGTGCTGTCGCTGATCCTGGCGGTATCGCTGATCGTGTTCGCGCTGCTTGATACGGTGCGTATCCGGTTGCTGATGCGCGCTAGCATCCGCTTGGAAAAGATGGCGGCGGCCAACATCCTGCACCGCATCGTCGGCACCGGCGGCGCCAGCCCGGCGCAGCGCGCGCAGGCGATGCGCGATTTCGATACGCTGCGCGGCACGTTGACCGGCCCGGCGATCATCGCCCTGTTCGATGCACCGTGGGCGCCGATCTACATCATCATTTCGTGGCTGCTGCATCCGTGGATCGGCATGCTGGCGCTGCTGAGTTCGCTGCTGCTGATCGCACTGGCGGTGGGCAGCGACTGGGCGATCAAGAAATCGGTCGCTGACGTCTCCAACCGCACCAGCCATGCGTACCGTTCGCAGGATTATTCGATCCAGGCGTCCGAAGTGGCGCGCGCGCTGGGCATGCGCGAGGCAGTGGTCGTCCGTCACCTTGCCGAACGCACCGATCTTGCCCAACGCCAGTCGGAGATCGCCGGCAGTTCCGGCAGCTTTCTGGCGGCGACTAAGTTCCTGCGGCTGTTTCTGCAATCGATGGCGCTGGCGCTGGGCGCTTATTTGGCGATCAATCAGGAAATCTCGGCCGGCGCGATCTTTGCGGCGTCGCTGATCCTGGGTCGGGCGCTGCAACCGGTCGAGCAGATCCTGAATGCCATGAAGAACGTCATGGCCGCACAGACTGCATACAAGAATCTGGACCAGTTCTGTCACCTGCCCGACGTCACCGCCACGCGCACCACCCTGCCCGCGCCGCGCGGCCGGATCGAGGTGGACGGCGTCACGGTACGCGTGCCGGGATCGGACCGCGTGCTGCTCGACAATATCAGTTTTGTGATCGAACCGGGCAACATCGTCGCCCTGGTCGGGCCAAGCGGCGCCGGCAAGTCGACGCTGCTGCGTACATTGGCGGGCGCGCTGGTGCCGGACGAGGGCGAGGTCCGCATCGACGGTGCGCGGCTGAACGACTGGAATCCCGACGAACTGGGCCGGCATGTCGGGTATATGCCGCAGACTCCGACCCTGTTTCCGGCCAGCGTTCATGCCAACATCTCGCGCTTTCGCTCGCTGACGGAAGGTGGCGGCGAGGCGCTGGACAAGGAAGTGCTGGCCGCGGCCAAGCTGGCGGGCGCGCATGAGGTGATTCTGCGCTTCGAAAAGGGGTATGACACGCGGCTTGCCGTGCGCGAGGGTGGCGGTCTGTCGTCGGGCCAGCGGCAATTGGTCGCGCTGGCGCGGGCGTTATTTGGATCGCCGGCGATCTTCTATCTCGACGAACCCAACGCCCATCTCGACATCAATGGCGAAACCCGGCTGATCGCCACGCTTCAGGAGCTGAAGGCCCGCGGCGCCACCGTGATCGTGTCCACGCACCGCACCGGCCTGCTCCAGGCGGTCGACAAGGTCATGCTGCTGCGCGATGGCGCGATCCAGGTATATGACGACCGGGCGAACGTGATACGACCCGCGCCCTCGGTCGAGGAAACCAAGGAACCCGGACAATTGGGTCCGCGCGGCAGTACCGGCGAACAGCCGCGCGCGCAGGGAGGCAATTCGTGAGCGGAGAAATCGTCACGCGGCAGCAGGTCCTGGCGACCGCGCCGGCCAACAATCCCGAACTGGTCCTGGACGATTCGCCCAACCGGGCATTGATGGTGGGCATCGTCATTGCGGTCCTGTTCTTCGTCGTGCTGATCGGATGGGCGGCGTTTGCGCGGCTTGATTCAGCGGCAGCCGGCGAGGGGCGCGTCACCGTATCCGGCAACCGGCAGACAGTGCAGCACCGCGACGGCGGCATCATCGCCGCGATCGACGTCCGCGAAGGCATGGCTGTGAAAAGCGGCCAAGTGCTCATCCGCCTTGAGGGTGCAGAGGTCGAGGCGACCGAACGCGCTCTTGCCGGCAGCGTCATCGACCTTCAGGCACAGCGTGCCCGCCTGGAAGCCGAGATCCGCGGCGGCGCGATCCAGTGGCCGGCCAGTTTCGCCGCAGCGAGCGGCGCCGACCGCGAACTGGTTGACCGATCGATGCGGCTTCAGAATGCCCAGCGGTCCGCGCGGCAGGGGGCATTGGCATCGAACCGCGCCGTCATCCGCCAGCAGGAGGCGGAAGCCTCGCAACAGGTCGGCGGCTATTCGGCGCAGGCGCGCGCCAGCCTTCAGCAGCGGCAGTCGTTGCAGGAACAGCTGATCGCCACGCGCAAGCTGGCCGACGAAGGCTATGTGTCGCGCAATACCGTGCGTTCGCTCGAACGGTCGATCCAGCAGCTGGAAGGCGCCGATGCTGATTATGCGGCCCGTGCCGCCGCGGCACGCGAACAGGCCGGACAGGCCCGCGAATCCGCGGTGTCGAGCACGCGCCGCTATACCGAGGATGCGGCAACTGCGCTGCGCGACACCCAGTTCCAGCTGAACGAGGTGATGCCGCGCTGGCTGGCGGCCAAGGAACAGCTGGAGCGGACCGTCATCCGGGCGCCGGTGTCGGGGCGGGTCGTCGACCTCAAAATCTATTCGCGCGGGGGCGTGGTCCAGGCGGGACAGCCGATCCTCGACATCGTGCCCGATGCCGCGCCGCTGGTCATCAAGGCGAATTTCGCCCCCGGCGACATCGATGGCGTGTATGAAGGACGCACGGCCGAGGTGAAGTTCCTGTCGCTGCATGAACGCGACCTGCCGATCCTGCTGGGATCGATCCGCAACGTGTCGGCCGACAGCCTGAGCGACGAGCAATCCGGGCAGCGCTATTTCACGGCCGAGATCGTCGTGCCGCAGCGACAGATCGCCATGCTGCGTCAGGTTCGCGGGGCCGATCTGGGCATCCGCCCCGGCGTACCGGTCAGCGTGTTGGTGAAGCTGCGTCAGCGCACCGCGTTGCAGTATATGTTCGATCCGCTGATGGAGACGTTTCGCCGGTCGATGCACGAGCGTTAACCCGGCGATACGCCTGTTGGGCAGGCTGAAAAAACGGTAAGGACGGGCAGCCCGAACACGGGCGGTGGGGGAAATTAACCATGATGATGCGTTTCTGGTTGCTTGCAGGCGCGGTCGCGGCACCGGTTACCGCGCAGGTGGCTCCGGTGATTCCCGCTCCGGCACCTGTGGGGGGAGTGACCGGGGCTACCGATACGCTTGCCCAAGCCTTGGTCGATGCCTATCGCAACAACCCGCAGCTTGAGGCACAGCGAGCGCAGCTGCGCTCACTGGATGAGACGGTCATCCAAGCCAGCGCCCCCTATCGATTGCAGTCGAGTGTTGTCGGCAGCATCCGGTACCAGGAACAGGTCGTGCGTGACGTGTTCTTCGACGAACTGATCACCAACCGCGCGCGCAACAGCGGCGCGTCGCTGACTGCATCGCAGATCCTGTTCAACGGGGGGCGCACCGCCGCGCGGGTTTCTGCGGCGGAAGCCGGCGTGCTGTCGGGTCGCGAGCGGTTGCGCGAGGTCGAGAACTTCATCCTGTTCGAAGTCGTCGATTCCTATGTCTCGGTCCTGCGCGACCAGCGTCTGGTGGAAATCCAGCAGCGGTCGATCCAGTCGTACCAGCGACAGGTCGATCAGGCGCAGGCGCGCGAGCGCGGCGGCGACCTGACCCGGATCGATATTGCCCAGGCCCAAGCGCAACTCGGCATCATCCGCACGCAGCTCGCTCAGGCCGAAACAAACCTGGAACGCAGCCGGGCACGGTTCGCCGCGGTCGTTGGTCGCAATCCCGGTGCGTTGACTCCGCCGCCGGCGCTTCCCGGCATTCCGGGATCAATCGACATGGCGTTTCGCGTTGCCGAAGCGGAAAGCCCAACGCTGTGGCAGGCGATCCTGAACGAACGGTCCGGCCGCGCACAAATCGCCGCCGAACGCGCCGAACGGAACCCGATCCTGTCGGCGGATGCGTCGATTGGAGTTACCGACCCCAACGGCATCGGGTTCAACAACTTGCGTCGCGGTGTGTCGGCGGGTGCCACCCTTACCATTCCGCTGCTGACAGGTGGCGTGATCGATTCCCGCGTCCGCCAAGCGCTGGCGACGCAGCAGGCTTTGCAATTCACCGTCGAGGCAAGCCGCCGCGGGGTCCTGTCCCAGGTCCAGAATGCGTGGAACCAGTCAATCTCGTCGGCGGAACAGGTTACGATTGGGCAAGGAGCGGCCGAAACGGCAGCGCAGGCGCTGGAAGGCGTGCGGCGCAGTTTCCAAGAAGGGTTCCGGTCGAATTTCGAGGTGATCGATTCCGAACAGCGCCTGCTGAACGCACAGGTGATCGTCGCGAATGCGGAATACCAGCGCTATGCCTCGCAGGCCAATCTGTTGACCTATCTGGGCCGGTTGCAGGCCGCGACGCTGAGCACCGCGGTGGCAACTTATGACATGGAAGCCAATCTGGAGCGCCGCAAACGGCAGCAGATCGATCCGTTCGAGATATTTGTCGGGCCGATTGATCGTCTGGCGCGAGCACCCGACGATCCGCGCGACGCACCAGTGTTGCCCGAAACTCCGAACGCCATGTTCCGCACGCCGACGACGCAGCCACCGGCGCGTCCGCTGGGCCGCGCCCTGCCGGTGCCCACTGCCCGCCCCACACTCCCCGATCAAAAACAGCCGGCGCCGTCGCAGCTGCAATCGCCCGACTGACCCGGTATCCGCACCGCCGATCGTCGGCGGTGCGGACGTCGCCGCCCGCGTTTGGCGCATAGGAACTTTCCTACACTGAACTAATATGAAACATAACCGGAACATCGAATCACGATGGTTCAGGAGGTTTCATGTCAGACCCGTTCGCACAGCATTCCGACAGCCCTGTTGCGCCTGCCCGCAGAGTGATGGCCGTGGTGCCGGATGATCAATGGATGCTGCCGCGCACGCCCAAGGCGCTGTATGTCGGTGGGACCGGCGACGTGGTATTGCGGGCGATCGACGACGATGCGGATGTCCGATTTGAAAACGTGGCCGCAGGGACGATCCTGCCCATCCGTGTCAGCCACGTCCGATTGACCGGCACGACCGCATCCGCGCTGGTTGCGTTTTGTTGATGCTGGGGTTCGCACTGGGGGGCGTTTCGCGCCCCCGGCCGCCGGCTGCCGTGGCCCCGACGCCCGCGGTCCGCGCCGAGACCGCCGCCCTGCTGGCGCGGATGACGCCGCCGGCGCCGCCGCAGCGGGCAAGCGTGATCGATGCGCTGGTCGCGGCATTGGTCGA
Source organism: Sphingomonas sp. (assembly GCF_035490575.1). Lineage (GTDB taxonomy): Bacteria > Pseudomonadota > Alphaproteobacteria > Sphingomonadales > Sphingomonadaceae > Sphingomonas. The sequence goes on from NZ_DATJLI010000085.1 coordinate 11,884, forward strand.
CGCGGGGATATGGAGCCGGATCGACCGGTTGTTGCTGTTCGCCGCGCACAGCCCGCAGGCGGCGCTGCTCGACTGAAAAGACGGCGGCGATGCCGGTTTCGGCGGCGGCGCGCCGCGCCACATCGCCGATCGCGGCTATTGGGTGGACGGCCATGACGACTGGATCGATCCCGGCATCGTGCCCGCCGCCGCGGTGCAGTTCCAGCGTAGCTCGGCGATGCTCGGCATATGGGGCCGCAAGTCCGACCGCAATCCGGCATCCCCGGTCGGGACGATCACCGGCACCTCGATCTCGCTGAACCCGCGCGCCAGCAGCGATGTGAGCGCAGGCCGGCTGAACGGGAGTGCGGTGGTGACCGGCGGAACCGTCACCACCGGCTATGGCCTTGTCGTCGTCGACCGGCCGGGGTCGGGAACGCTGCGGCATTTCATCGATGGCGTGTTGAGGAGCGAAAACACCAACGCATCGGCGGCGGACCCAGCATCGGTTCAGGTCGGGATCGGACGGGCAAACGCCGTGGCGGTCGATGGTCAGTTCTGTGCATTTGTCGCCGGCGGTTCGTTGACCGCCGCGCAGCACGCCGTGCTGCATCAGGCGTTGCGACGCTACATGGACGCACTGGGCGTAGCGCCCCTGCCCGCGACGGTCGCGACCACGCGCGCGGTGACTGAGTGGTCGACGTTGCCCGATGGATCCGCCCCGATTGCCACCGAACGCGGCATGGCGGTCACCGGACTGGCCCGCGATCTGGCGGGCAGATGGTATGTCGGCAACGGCCGGACGACACGACATCCGTTGCTGTTCACCCGGCTGTCCCCCGACCGCACCGGGATAGAAGCCGAATTCGACCTGGCGCGCCTGGGGCTGTCCGCCGACATGGCCGGTTCATGCCAGGGGATCACGCTGGACCGGAGCGACGGGCATCTGTGGATACTGGTCAAGCTGTCGGGACCGGACGGCGGGGCCAGTCACCTGGTCCGGTTCGACCCGGCGAACGAAACGGTATTGGCACCCCCGATCGCGCTGCCCGGCACCGCCAACGGCATCGCCCATGATCCCGTCGCCGATTGTCTGTGGGTCGTGCACGATACCGGCGAACTGGTGGCGTATGACCGATCCGGAACGATCCGGTCGGGCCGCATGCCCCTTCCCGCCAATGCCGACCAGTGTGTGATCGCCGACCGTCGATATGGTGACATTATGACAGGCGAACTGCTGGTGACTGCCGGAGCCAATGGCGCGGCGGGG
>NZ_DATJLI010000086.1:0-11756 GCF_035490575.1 Sphingomonas sp.
TTCGTGTCCCGCCTCTGGTCGCACCGCATCGAGCAGGCGGGAGCGCCCGGCGCTGCGCGTGGCGCGGGTCAGGGCGGCGGCTTCGCTGTCGAGCGCGGCGAGTTCGGCATGGGCCGTGGCGCGCGTTGACTGCGCGCGCTGGCGCTGGTCGATGGCGGCGCGTTCGCCCGCATCGGCGGCGGCCAGTGTCGCGCGTGCGGCTTCGGTGTGCCGGGCGGCCTGGGCGCGTGCCTCGATCGCGCGTTCGCGTTCGGCCCGCAGCGGATCGGCATCGGCCAGCGCGGCGATTTCCGCCGCCACGCGCGCCGTGTCGCGCGCCGCCCGGTCCAGCCGTTGCCGTGCGGCCGCGCGGGCGGCATCGGCCACGCGCACTTCGGCCGCTTCAGCCGCTTCGGCGGCCAATGCCTGTGCCAGCGCGACTTCGGCATCGCGCGCCTGCCGCTCGGCTTCAGCCAGCACGGCGTCGAGATCGGGCAGCCGTGCGGTCGCATCGGCAATTCGGGTATCGAGCGCCTTCACCTCAGCCCCCAGCCGCGCGATGGCGTCGGCCGCGTCGCTGGCCAAGCTGCCTTCGCGCGCCCGGTCGTCCCCCAACCGGGTTTCGGCGTTGGCGAGTTCGGCAATTCGCCGCTCTACGCCATGGCGCTCGCGCGCCAGCATATCCAGCCGGTGCTGGGCGGCAGTCGCGGCGTCGCGTGCGTTCTGGGCAGCGGCGCGGGCATCGCCAAGCGCCGCCTGTGCCGCGCCTTGCTGCGCGGTAGCAGCCTGATGCGCGGTGTTGGCGTCGATCACTCGACCTTCGGCAGCGACCGCTTCCCGCCGTGCCGCATCGGCGGCGGCGGCGGCGTCGCGCCACCGCGCGAAGATCAGCCGCCCTTCCGCCACGCGGATCTGTTCGCTGAGCGTGCGGTAACGCTCCGCCTGTCGCGCCTGACGCCGCAGGGCAGCGGCGCGTCCGTCCTGATCGGCGATCAGTTCGTCCAGCCGCTGGAGATTGGCTTCCGTTGCGCGCAGTTTCTGCTCGGCATCCTTGCGACGGACATGCAGACCGGCAATGCCCGCTGCCTCCTCCAGCATCGCGCGGCGGTCGACGGGTTTGGCGGCGATGACCGCGCCGATGCGGTTCTGGCTGACCAGGGCGGGCGAATGCGCGCCTGTCGCGGCATCGGCGAACAGCAGCGACACGTCGCGCGCGCGCACGTCGCGGCCATTGATGCGATAGGCGGAACCGGCGCCGCGCTCGATCCGGCGGACGACCTCGACATCGCCATCTTCACCAGCTTCTTCGGCATGGATGGCGACTTCGGCGAAATCGCGTTGCGGGCGCGTCGCCGTGCCCGCGAAAATGACGTCCTCCATCCCCGCCCCGCGTAGCGACCGGGCCGAGCTTTCGCCCATCGCCCAGCGCATCGCTTCAAGCAGATTGGATTTGCCGCACCCGTTGGGACCGACGATGCCCGTCAGACCGGGTTCGATCAGCAGATCGGCGGGATCGACGAAGCTCTTGAAGCCGGTCAGGCGCAGCCGCGTGATCTGCATGGTCGGTCCGTGCCGGGCCGGGACGGCGTTAAGGTCCGCCGCCCCGGCGCGTCGGTCAGGCGCCCGCCTTCTTCAGCGCGGTTTCAAGCTGCGGCCATGTCACCGCATTCTCGACCTTTTCGCCGTTGATGATGAACGTGGGCGTGCCCGTCACTTCGGTCGCATTCTCGGTTACGCCGACCAGTTTCTGCACCAGTTCCATGTCGGCCAGGCACTGGCGCGCTTTGTCCTCCGGGATGCCGCGCTGCTTGACGAAATCGAGATAGCCCGCCTGCTCGCCCCACGCAGCGACCTGCTGCGGCGGCGCCATGTTCTGGATGCGGGCCTGAACGTCGGCGGGCGTCGCCTGCAGCTTGTCGAGCGTCGCGTTCTGGTTCGCATACATTTGTTCAAGCAGCGGGAAGAAGGTGCCCGGTCCGCCGCAACGGCCCAACACCGCGCTCGCCACGTCGGGCGCGCCGTGGATCAGGAAGTCGCGAAATTCGAAGCTGACCTTGCCCGTTTCGACCAGTTTGGTCAGCGGCTCGAACCCTTCGCGGGCAAAGGCGCCACATGCCGGGCAGGTGCGCGATCCATATTCGACCAGCTTCACCGGTGCGTCGGGATTGCCCATGCGATAGCCGCCCTCTGCGGTTTCACTGACCATCTGGGTCCATTGCTGGCCGGCGGGCGGGGTGGCGCCCGCGACCGGCGCGGCGGCGGTGCCATTGCCGCCGCCGGTTTCGCCCCCGCCACAGGCAGCGAGCAGGGCAAGTGGCGCAAGGATCAGGATCGAACGCATGAAAGGCAAACTCCAGTTGGATTCGGTTCAGCGGGCGCCGGCGGCACGCAGGCGGGGTTCCAGCCCCTCCCAGTCGGTGCCCTGGATCAACTCGCCATTCAGTTCGAAGGCGGGCGTTCCCTTGATCTTGTCGAACGCCGCGCGCGTCATCGCCACCAGCCGGTCGCGCTCGCCCGCATCGGCCAGGCATGCCTCGACCGATTTGGTCAGGCGCGGGCGCACGATCGCGCTCAGGCCCGATCCGTCGGCCACGGCCTTCAAAGCGTCCTCGCGGCTGGCATTTGCGGGCGGAGCCACGCTGACGCCCTTTTCCAGCAACGCCTTCTGGTCGGCGAAGATGGCGGTGTGCACTGCGGCGAAGTTGCGCGGTCCAGTGCAGCGCGCGAGCAAAGCCGCCGAGAAATCGAGGCCGTCGCGGATGGCGTGGTGCACTTCCACGCTGACGCTGCCCGAACGCACCCATTGATCGAACAGCACGGGCTTCGACTGGGTGACGAAATCGGCGCAGTGGGAACAGGTGTAGCTGAGATATTCGACCAGCTTCACCTTGGCGGCCGGATTGCCGATCACCCACGCGCCGCTGTCCGTTGGGGTGACGGTGGTGCGCCAGTCGCGCCCGCTTTGGGCGATGGCGTGCGTCGCGGTCAGGCCCAGCAACAGGCCGAGCAGCATTTTGAAAAGGCGCATCAACGGACCTTGCCCAGAACGGGGATGGAAACGGGTTCGCCAAGGCCGGAGGCCAGCGCCTCCAGCACGGCCTTCAACTCAGGGTCGGCGATGGCGCGCAGGCTGTCGGACAGGTCGGCGGGCACGGCGCGCGGCGTCGTCGGGCGGCTGGCGGGCCGGGCCGGGCGGCGGATTTCACCCTGCCGGAACACGATCCGGGCGACGGCGGCATAGCCGAAGAAGCGATTGACCCGTTCGACGATTTCGGGCGCGATATGCTGCATCATCGGGCCATGCGCGCCCGCGATAGTCAGCGTCAGGACGCCGTCGGCGCGCTGGCCGTGCGGAAAACGGATCGATTCGGGGCTGGAGACGCGGGCATAACGCTCGCCCACGATCTCGCCCCAGCGGCTGACGATCGAGGACTGGACGAAGCCGAACTTGCGGAAAGCCGCGCCCCCGATGTCGGGCAACAGCTCCGCCACCGGGCGCACGCGGTTCGAACGCGGCGGCGGCGCGGGGGGGGCTTTGGCTGGCCGGGGCTGGCGCGGCTTCGTCATCGCGTGAACCCATGCCATAGGCGGGGCGTGTCCAACAAGGTGCCAGCCCAAATCGCCGCCCGCCTGCTCGACTGGTATGACGCCCATGCCCGTGTGCTGCCATGGCGCGCCCCGCCGGGCGCGCCGCCGGCCGACCCCTACCGCGTCTGGCTGTCCGAAGTGATGCTGCAACAGACGCAGGTGGCGACCGTCGCCCCCTATTTCGAACGCTGGACCGCGCGCTGGCCCGATTTCGAAAGCCTTGCCGCCGCCGATGACGGCGATGTGATGGCGGCCTGGGCGGGGCTGGGCTATTACGCCCGCGCCCGCAACCTGCTGAAAGGCGCGCGGGCGGTGGTTGCCGATCACGGCGGACGCCTGCCGAACGATGAAGCGGCGTTGCTGAGCATGCCCGGCATCGGCGCCTATACCGCCGCCGCGATTGCCGCGATCGCGTTCGGGCGGCGCGCGGTGGTGGTCGACGGCAATGTCGAGCGCGTGGTGTCGCGCCTGTTCGCGATTTCCACGCCCTTGCCAGCGGCGAAGCTCGAAATTCGTGCGGCGACCGACCGGATCACGCCCGATGCCCGGCCCGGCGACTTCGCGCAGGCGATGATGGACCTGGGCGCGACGATCTGCGTGCCCCGCGCCCCGCGATGCCTGCTGTGCCCGCTGGCCGGCGACTGCGCTGCACGTGCGGAGGGCGCGCCGGAGCGTTATCCCGTCAAGGCACCCAAAAAAGCGCGGCCCGTGCGCCACGGCACGGTGTTCTGGCTGTGGCATGAAGGACAGGTGCGGCTGGTCCGGCGACCCGCGCGCGGATTGCTGGGCGGGATGCTGGCGCTGCCCACCGGTCAATGGGCGGATTCGCCGCCGGGCCTTGCCGATGCGCCGGGCGGCGGCGAATGGCGCGTGACGCCCGGAACGATCGAGCATGGCTTTAGCCATTTCACGCTGGTCTGCGCGCTTGCGGGCGCACGGTGGGATGGGCAAAGCGATCCCGGTCCGGGTGAATGGTGGCCGGTCGCCGAACTCGATTCGGCGGGACTGCCGACTGTCTTTGCCAAGGCGGCACGAAAATTGGGGGAGTGGTGGACATGCGACTGACGTTCGGCACCGCGATGGCGGCGACCCTGGCTTTTTCCGCGACAGCCCCGCTGTCGGCACAGGCGATACGCCAGCCCGCGACGCAGGCACAGGACGCGCGGACATTGCCGCAGGTCGAGGCGCTGGTGCAGCGCTATGTCGCCCAAAAGCGCGCGCCGGGTCTGGCCGTGGCGATCGGTCATGACGATGCCGCGCCCGTCCTGCTCGCCGCCGGTCGCACCGGCACCGCGCCGGGCGCCCCGGCCGTCACGCCCGACAGCCTGTGGCGCGTCTATTCGATGACGAAGCCGATCACGGGTATCGCCGCGATGATCCTGGTCGAGGAAGGGAAGCTGGCGCTCGACCAGCCGATCAGCGATTTCTTCCCCGCCTACAAGAACATGCGGGTGCTGACCGATCCCGACAAAAGCCTGGAATCGCGTCCCGCCGCGCGTGAGATCACGGTGCGCCACCTGCTGACGCATACCGCGGGGCTGGGCTATAACATCATCACAAAAGGGCCGCTGCTCAAGGAATATGAGCGGCTGGGCATCATCCCCGCCGCGCTGAACATGCAGACCGAAGCGCAGGGCAAGGCCGTGCGCCCGAAATCGCTGCGCGAATTTGCCGAACGGACGGCGACGCTGCCGCTGATCGCCGATCCGGGCACCAAATGGAGCTATTCGATCGGCCTGGACCTGATGGGCGCGGTGGTTGAGGCGGCGTCGGGGGTTCCGTTCGAGCGTTTTGTCCAGACGCGCATCTTCGACCCGCTGGGCATGAAGTCGAGCTATTGGCAGGTGCCCGAAAGCGAAAAAACCCGGTTGGTCGACAATTACGCATGGGTCGGTGACAATCTGGTGCCGCTCGATCCCGCCGCGACATCGGTGTTCCTCCAGCCCCCCAGCTTTCCCTATGGCGGCGCGGGGCTGGTGATGTCGGCCCGCGATTATGACCGGTTCCTGGCAATGCTCCAGAATGAAGGCGCGCTGGATGGCCGACGCATCCTGAAGCCCGAAACCGCGCGGCTGGCGATGTCGAACCTGCTGCCCGCGGGCGTCACCTATGCCCGTGTCGACGCGGCCACCGGCGGCAGCGCTGGTCCCAATACGGGCTATGGCGCGGGTGGTTCGGTGACGCTTGAGGATGTGCCGGGCGGGCCGGGGGCGGGCACCTATGGCTGGGGCGGGGCTGCGGGCACGATCTCGTTCGTCGATCCGAAAAAGCGGGTGCGCGCGGTGGGCATGGTCAATTATTTCCCGGCGGGCAAATGGCCGCTGCGCGAGGATATCATCAAGGCCGCCTATGCCGACCTGAAGCGGTGAACCCGCCGGGTTTCACCGGTGCGAGGATCGACCGCGCGGACCATCTGCGCGCCGACCCCGCGCGCATCGCCGCCGCCATTGCCGATCCGGCCGCGCGGGTGCTGGTGATGGCGGGGCTGGAGCCGGGCATCGCCGGCGGGCGGCTGCAATGGCGCGCCGTCGCGGCGGGCGAGGAACTGGTGCTGCTGGGTGTGGACGATGGTGTGCCGCGCTTCGCGGCCGTCACTGCCGAACCGACGCAGGGCGCGTTGCGCGCGCCCGAGTTGATGAGCCTGCTCGCCACATTGCCGCGCGCCGAAATGGCGCTGTATGCGGGTGCGCGCAGCCTGATCGACTGGCACGCGCGGCACCGCTTCTGCGCCGCCTGTGGCAGCGCGACCGCGCCCTTCAAGGGCGGGTGGGGGCGACAATGCGATGCGTGCGCCGCCCAGCATTTCCCGCGCACCGATCCGGTCGTCATCATGCTGGCCGAACATGACGGTCGCGTGCTGCTGGGGCGCGGCCTGAACTGGCCGGAGGGGCGGTATTCGGCGCTGGCGGGCTTTGTCGAACCCGGCGAATCGATCGAGGAAGCCGTCGCGCGGGAAGTCTGGGAGGAAGCGGGCGTGCGCGTGTCCGGTGTTCGCTACGTCGCCAGCCAGCCTTGGCCCTTTCCGTCGCAATTGATGATCGCGTGCATCGGCGCCGCCGCCGATGATGCGCTGATGATCGACGAAACCGAACTGGCCGACGGTTTCTGGGCGACGCGTGGCGAGGTCGAGGCTGCACTGGCCGGCGCCGACAATGCCCGTTTCATCGCGCCGCCCGAATATGCCATTGCCCACACGCTGTTGCGGGCATGGCTCGATCACTCGCGCTCGAACGCCTGGGGATAGCTGCCGAGCAGGCGGACCCATGCCGAATGAAAGCCCAGTTCCTCGATCGCGCGGTCGAAATTGGCGTCGCCCGGCCGGCCAGAAATGTCGGCATAGAATTCGGTCGCGGCAAAACTGGCGCCATGCTGATAGCTTTCCAGCTTGGTGATGTTGACGCCATTGGTCGCAAAACCGCCCAGCGCTTTGTAAAGCGCGGCGGGCACGTTCTTCACCGCAAAGATCAGAGTCGTCATGAACGGTCCGTCGCCGACCAGCGGACGCGATCCCCGCGCCAGCACGACGAAGCGCGTAACATTGTGATCGGCATCGGCAATGTCGTCGGCCAGCAGGTTCAGCCCGTAAAGCGGCGCGGCGGCGGCGGGGGCGAGGGCCGCGACGCGCGGATCGCGCCGCTCGGCCACCAGCGCAGCCGCGCCCGCCGTGTCGGGATAGCTGACCGGGCGGATGCCGTGCGCGCGCAACCAGTGACGGCATTGCCCCAGCGCCTGCGGATGGCTGGTCGCCTCCACCACATCGTCGCGTGTGCCGGTGCCCAGCAAGGCGTGGCGGATGGCCAGGAAATGTTCGCCGACGATCACCAGCCCTGATTCGGGCAGCAGGAAATGAATATCGGCAACGCGCCCGTGCAGCGAATTTTCGATCGGGATGATCGCGCAATCGGCGCGCCCGTCGCGCACCGCGTCGATCGCGTCGGCGAAATCGAAGCATGGCAGCGGCAGGGAGTCGGGAAAGGCCTGAACCAGCGCGACATGGCTGTTGGCGCCGGGCGCACCCTGGAATGCCACGGCGCGGTCGGGCGCGGCGGCGGCGGCGTTGGTCATGGCTTCCACCAGCGGGCGGGCCGGTGCGGCGAACTGTTCCATGGGGCGTTGCGCCTAGCCACCCGGTCGTCGCGGTGCAAGCGCGGCTTGCCGCGTCGGCAAAGCCCGATTAAGGGGATGCCGCTTCTCATTTTTATTCGGGCTGACGGCATCGCAATGGACAATCGCACGAACACGATCGCGGGCTGGGTTCTGGCTGGTTGCGTCGCAGCCCTTGGGTTGACGATCGCCAGCGGCATGGCGTTTCACGGCGAACGCCCGGAAAAGATGGGTTATCCGATCGAGGGCGTGGTCGAAGAAGGCGGCGCGGCCGAGGCCGCAGTCCCGATCGGCACGCTGATGGCCGCTGCCGACCCGGCTGCCGGCGCCGAAGTGTTCAAGAAGTGCGCGTCGTGCCACACCATCAATCAGGGCGGCGCTGCCGGCATCGGTCCCAACCTGTATGGCGTGATGGGTAAGCCGCATGGCAGCGTGCCCGGTTTCGCCTATTCCGATGCGCTCAAGGGTGTTCCGGGCAACTGGGACTTCGAGGCGATGAACAAGTGGCTGACCAGCCCGCGTAAATACGCCCCCGGCACCAAGATGAGCTTTGCGGGTCTGTCGAACGATCAGGAACGCGCCAATGTCATCGCGTATCTGAACCAGCAGGGTTCGAACCTGCCGCTGCCCGCCGCGCCCGCTGCCGATGCTGCGCCGGCCGAGGGTGAGACCCAGGCGGAAGCGAATGTCGCTGAGGGCAGCCCGACCGCCGACATGGAAGACCGCGCAACCCCGGCACCCGGCGCACCGTCGGTCGACCCTTCCGCGGCGGAAGAAGCGGCCGAACTCAAGGAATAATCGCAATTCGGGCGCGGCTTGGCGGGCCGCGCCTCAATCGTCGGGACCAAGCCCTTCGGCCAGGTCGCGGGGCCGCACAAAGCGTTCCAGCCGCGCGGCGCCCGTCGCTGCATCGCCCCAGTCGCCCCCCCAGCGCAGCGTCGCTACGGCTGCCGTCGGATATTTGACCTCGACTGCATCGCGCAGCGCGTCGCCGGCCCGATCGGGCACCAGCATCAGCACCAGATCCTCCAGCCCCGGATTATGGCCGACCATCAGCGCGTGTTGCGTTCCGGCGGGCAGTTCATGGACCAGATCGAGCAACGTCGCGGCGGACGCCAGATATATGCGCCGGTCCCATGCCGGTTCGAACGAGCGACCATAGCCCTCGCGAACGCCGTCCAGCGTTTCGATGACACGCACCGCGGGGGAGGCGGCGACATGGTCGAAGACCAGCCCCTCGCGCCGCATCCAGCTTCCGACCACGCTTGCGGCGCGTCGTCCGCGCGGATTGAGCGGCCGGTCGAAATCACGCGTGACGGGATCGTCCCAGCTCGATTTGGCGTGGCGCAGCAGCGTCAGGCTCGGCATCGCATCCCCGTCATATCGGTCGCAAGTCACGTCAGGCGTCGACGCGCCCCTCCTGCCCCAAGCCGGCGGGCATTGCCAGCGTTTGCACGATTTCGGCCGCTTCCTCCAGCGTCACCCGCTGCACGGGGGTTCCGGGCGGAAACGCGTCGAGGAGGCGCGTTGGACAGGCAGCCGACAGCAACACGAACGCCCCGCGATCATCAGCGCGGCGAATCAGCCGTCCGAATGCCTGCGCCAGCCGCGCGCGGACGATCCGGTCGTCATACGCCTTGCCGCCCATCGCCAGTTTGCGCGCAGCGTGCAGCACCGACGGTTTGGGCCACGGCACCCCTTCCATCACCACCAGCCTGAGCGAGCGGCCGGGCACGTCGACCCCGTCGCGCAACGCATCGGTCCCGATTAATGACGCGCGCGGATCGTCGCGAAAGATATCGACCAAAGTGCCGGTGTCGATCGGGTCGACATGCTGCGCGATCAGCGGCAGCCCCTCGCGCGCCAGCCGGTCGGCGATGCGGGCATGCACGCCCCGCAGTCGTCGGATCGCGGTGAACAGCCCCAGCACGCCGCCGCCCGACGCCACGATCAGCCGGGCATAGGCATTGGCCAGCGACCCCACATCCCCGCGCTTCACGTCCGTCACCAGCAGGACGCGGGCGTTTCCGGCATAATCGAAGGGGCTGGCCGCCTCGAACCGTTGCGGCGCCAGCGACAGGTGGTGCGCGCCGCTGCGCGCCTCCGCCACGTCCCAGTCGCCGCCCGCGCGCAGCGTGGCGGACGCGACGACAACGCCATGCGCGGGCTTCAGCACGGTTTCGGCAAAGGGGCGGGTGGGGTCCAGCCAGCGGCGGTGCAGCCCCATGTCATATTCGCGCCCCTCGACCCGGTCGACCGCCAGCCAGTCGACGAAATAGGGATCGGCGGGACCGCCGACACGCTGCGCCAGCGCGCTCCACGCCCCCACCATGTCGCGCCGCCAGCCGAGCGAGGCGATCGCCCCCTCGATCCGCGCGCGCGCCGGACTGTCCATCCAGTCCGGCCCATCGGCCAGCACCGCTTCCAGCCGGTGGCCAAGCGCCACCATCGGCCGCACCAGCGCATCCAGCGCCTGCGCCGCCGCGCCCGCCGCTTCGACCAGTTCGGGCGAGGGTTCGGCCAGTTCGGTCTCCAGCCCGTAGCCGCCCTCAGCCCCGCCCTCATCGCGGGCATAGGTCAGGCCGCGCACCGCCGTCAGCAGTTCCTCGATCGCGCCGAACGGCTCGCCCTGCGTCACGCGCGCGATCCAGCCTTCGGACGGCAGCGCGCGGGCGCCCTCCACCATCTCGCCGATGGCGCGGCCGCCCGCCTCGTCATAGCTGGCGATATCGGACAGGCGCGCCGACAGTCCCCGCCGCCGCCCGCGCCCACCGGCTTCGGGACCGACGATCCAGCGGCGCAGTTCGATCGTCTCGGTGCCGGTCAGGGCGACGCCGAACATCGAATCGGCGGCTTCGAACAGGTGATGTCCTTCGTCGAACACATATCGCGTCGGGCGCGCCTGTGTTTCGCGCCCGCGCGCGGCATTGACCATCACCAGCGCATGGTTGGCAATGACCAGATCGGCATCGGCACTGGCGCGCGCGGCGCGTTCGATGAAGCATTTGCGGTAATGCGGGCACCCGGCATAGACGCACTCGCCGCGCCGGTCGGTCAGCGCGGTCGATCCGTTGCGACGGAACAAAGTCGGCAACCAGCCGGGCAGGTCACCGCCCACCATGTCGCCATCGGTGGTATAGGCCGCCCAGCGCGCGACCAGTTGTGCCAGGATCGCCGCGCGCCCGCCGAACCCGCCCTGCAACGCGTCCTCCAAATTGAGCAGGCAGACATAATTCTCTCGCCCCTTGCGTGTGACGATGCGGCGGCGGCGTTCCGCCGCATCGGGGATCAGGCGCGCGCCCTCCGCCGACAATTGGCGTTGCAGCGCCTTGGTAAAGGTCGACACCCAGACCGCGCCGCCCGCACGCTCGGCCCAGAGCGAGGCGGGCGCCAGATAACCCAGCGTCTTGCCGATGCCGGTGCCTGCCTCCGCCAGCACCATGTTCGGCGCTTCGCGTGCGACACGCGGCGCAAAGGCATGGGCGGCGGCGGTGGCGAACCGGCGCTGACCGGTTCGCTGCTCGGCCCCTGCACCGGTCAGTGCGTGCAGGCGGGTCAGCACCACGTCTTCGTCCAGCGTCACGGTGCGCGGGGCGGGGCGGGGGGCGGCCTCCTCCCATTCGGGCAGTTTGGAAAACAACCAACGTTCGGGCGTCGTGGGGCGCGGCAGGCGTTCGGTCAACAACGGTGCCCATGGCCAGCGCAGCCGCGCCAGCGATTGCAGCGCATGCCAGGCACCCTCGCGTTCCGGCCAGTCGCCCTCGACCGTCGCCAGCAGGCGGTTGGTCGCCTCGATCAGCATCGGCGCGATGGCGGCTTCGCTGTCGGGCGGGGGCAGGCCGACCGCGCGCGCGATCCCCGCCGGGGTCGGCACGATGAACCGCGCGGGAAACAGAAAGGCATAAAGTTCGAGCAGGTCGAGACCCGACAGTTCGGGATGCCCCAGCCGTTGCCCGATCAGCGGCGCGTTCAGCAGCAGCGCGGGGGTGTCGGCGGCAAAGGCAATCGCCTCTCCCCGGCCCACGGCGCGCGTCCCCGCCCAGTCGGCGATCCAGACACCGGCATGGCTGGCATGAATGGCGGGG
>NZ_DATJLI010000087.1:0-12881 GCF_035490575.1 Sphingomonas sp.
CCCGCCAGCGTCGCGGCCAGCGCTTCGGGTCCGTCGACCGTCTGTGCCGAGCGGTGCCCGCGCTGGCGGATGCGGTCGGCAAGGGCAGCCGCGTCGACGCCCTCGACCGGCGCTTCCCCCGCGGCGTAGACGGGGGCGACGAACACCATGTCGGCGTCGTTAAAGGCTTGTGCAAACTCGTCCATCAGATTGCCGAGACGACTGTAGCGATGCGGTTGGGCGACCGCGATAACCCGGCCCTGGGCGCTTTCCCGCGCCGCCGCCAGCACCGCGCGGATTTCGACCGGATGGTGGCCGTAATCGTCGATGATGGCCGCACTGCCCCCTTGCTCAAAGGCGACCTCACCGACCTTGGTAAAGCGCCGCTTCACGCCGGTGAACGCGCCGAACCCCTTTTCAATGGTCGCGTCGTCAATCCCCAGTTCCAGCGCGACGGTGATCGCCGCCAGCGCGTTCTGGACATTGTGGCGGCCGGGCATCGGCAGGTCGATATTCTCGATCGAACGCACCGTGCCGTCGCGATGCCGGACGATCGCTTCGAACCGGTTGCCGCCGGGATAGGGCGTGACATTGACGCCGCGCACGTCCGACTGCGCCGAAAAGCCATAGGTGACGATCCGCCGGTCGCGCACGCGCGGCATGATCGCCTGCACCTCGGGATGGTCGAGGCACAGGATCGCCGCGCCGTAGAAGGGCACATTCTCGACAAACTCGACGAATGCGTCCTTCACCCGGTCGAAACTGCCATAATGGTCGAGATGTTCGGGATCGATATTGGTGACGATGGCGTAAGTGCCGTCCAGCCGCAGGAAGCTGCCGTCGCTCTCGTCCGCTTCCACCACCATCCAGTCGCTCTCGCCCAGACGGGCGTTGGAGCCATAACTGTTGATGATGCCGCCGTTGATGACGGTCGGGTCCACCCCGCCGGCATCCAGGATCGCGGCGACCATGCTGGTCGTCGTCGTCTTGCCATGCGTGCCCGCGACCGCGATGGTCGATTTCAGGCGCATCAGTTCGGCCAGCATTTCGGCGCGGCGAACGACGGGAATGCGCGCTGTCAGCGCCGCTTCAACCTCGGGATTGCCGCGCCGGATCGCGGTGGATGTGACGACGACCGCCACGCCATCCACATTCTCGCCCGCATGGCCGATGGTGACGGGGATGCCGCGCGCGCGCAGCCCCTCGATCACATAGCCATCCGCCACGTCGCTGCCCTGCACGCGGTAGCCGAGATTGTGCATCACCTCGGCAATGCCCGACATGCCGATCCCGCCGATGCCGACGAAATGGATGATGCCGATATCGGTCGCGACGCCCTTCATGCCGGCACCCCCAGCGTGCGGCGCGAATCGCGGTCGAGCAGCGACGGCGCGTCGATATGCTCGACCAGGTCGGCCAGGTCACGCGCGGCGTGCGGGCGGCCGCATTGCCTGGCGCAGCGCGCCGCGTTCGCGAGCGACAATGGCTCCAGCCCCAGTTTCTGCATCTGCTTGGCCAGTTCGGCGGCGGTGAACGCGTCCTGACGGATGGTGCGCGCGCCCCCCGCCAGCGTCATTTCGCGCGCATTGGCGGTTTGATGGTCGTCGGTCGCCGATGGCAGCGGCACCAATATCGCCGGGCGCCCGGCCGCGGTCAGTTCGGCCAGCGTCGACGCGCCCGCCCTCGCGATCACGATATGCGCCCAGGCCAGCCGTTCGGGCAGGTCGGGCAGATAGGTCGCAATCTCCGCCGGGATGCCGTGTGCGGCATATTTGGCGCGCACCGCATCGATATCCTCTGGGCGCGCCTGATGCGTGACCTGCAACCGTGCGCGGAAATGCGGGGGCAGCAGCGCGAGGCCGTCGGGCACAACCTGGCTCAGCACGCTGGCGCCCTGACTGCCGCCCGTTACGAGCACGCGGAAAATCCCGTCCCCGTCCAGTTCGGGATAGGGACGTTCGCGCAATTCGAGCACAGCGTCGCGCACCGGATTGCCGACCAGATGCACCTTTGCCTCATGCTGCGGCTTCAGCCGTTCGACATCGGCATAGCTGGTGGCAATGGCATCGACGCGCCCCGCGACCAGCCGGTTGACGCGACCCAGCACCGCATTCTGTTCGTGCACGATCGTCGGCAGCTTGAGCTGAAACGCCGCCGCCAGCGCCGGGAACGCGGGATAGCCGCCGAACCCGACCACGGCGGCGGGCTTGAAGCCGCGATACAGTTCCGCCGCCATCGCCCGCCCGGCCAGCATCTTGCGGCCTGCACGCAACCAGCCCAGCGGCCCGCCCGACAGCCGCCCGGCGGGCAGCACATGCGTCTGGATGTCGTCGAACAGGCCGGGAAAGCGCACGCCGCGATCGTCACTGACCAGCGCGACATGGTGGCCGCGCCGCGTCAGCTCGGCGGCCAGTGCGGCGGCGGGGACCATGTGACCGCCCGTGCCACCGGCGGCGAGGACGTAATGACGGGGAATGCTCACTTGCCGTTCAACCTGACGCTATAGGGTGATCGCTTCAGATACGGGTTTCGCCGCGTGAAGGCGAGCAGCATCCCGAACCCGATCGACAGGGCGATCATCGATGATCCGCCATAGCTGATGAACGGCAGCGTCATCCCCTTTGACGGGGCAATGCCGGTGTTGACCGCCATGTTGATGAGCGCCTGCAACCCGAACTGCACTGCCAGGCCCGATGCGGCGAGCAGCCGGAACGCGTCCTCCTCGTCCAGCAGCTTGACGAACACGCGCACCACCAGCGCCAGATAGAGCAGCGCCACGATCATGCACGCGATCAGGCCGAACTCCTCGCCGATGACCGAGAAGATGTAATCGGTATGCGCCTCCGGCAGCTTGAACTTGACCATGCCGCCGCCCGGCCCCGTGCCGGTAAAGCCGCCGCCGGTGATCGTCGCGTGCGCCATGTCGGTCTGGTAATGGTCCGTCATCGCCTTGTCGGGGTCGGGGAACAGGAACGCGTCGATGCGCGCGCGCGCGGTGCCATAGAAGAAATAGGCCGCGACGATGCCGCCCAGTCCCACGCCTCCCAGCGCCAGGATCGCGCGCGGACTGGTGCCGGCGATCATCAGCATCGTCACCCAAACCGCGACGAACACCACCGTCTGCCCGAAATCGGGCTGAAGCATCAACAGGCCCCCGACCAGCCCGGTCAGCGCCAGCGTGATCGGGAACAGCGGCAGGTCAGGGTCGCGCGCGCGCAGCGACAGCACCCACGCCGTGGTCACGATGAAAAAGGGCTTGAGAAACTCCGACGGCTGAAAGTTCATGACGCCCAGGCCGATCCACCGACGCGCGCCGTTCACCTCTTCGCCGACAAACGGCACGATGGCGAGCATCAGCAGCATGAACGCCGCGCCCGCCAGTGCGAACCGGCGCGCAACCAACGTCGGCATCATCGACACGACCAGCAAGACCGGGATCGACGCCACGACCCACAGCGCCTGTCGCCAGAAATAATACATTGCCGCAAACGACCGGCTGCCGTCCGAATAACGCACCGCCGATGCCGGGCTGGCCGCCGCCACCGCCACCAGCCCGATGCCGATCAGCAGCAGCGCAAGCAGCAGCAGCACGCGGTCGATTTCCCAGAACCACAGGCCCAAGGGCGAGCGATTGCCGCGCCCCAGCCGTTCCTCGACCCGACCGCGCAGCCCGCGCGTGGAGGGGGTGCCGCGCATCACATCGGTCATCGCAGAGCCTCCACCGCGCGCGCGAACGCCGCACCGCGCGCCGCATAATCGCTGAACTGGTCGAATGAGGCGCAGGCCGGCGACAGCAGCACCGTGTCCCCCGGCCGCGCGGCGGCAAAGGCGCGCTGCACCGCCACTTCGATCGTGCCGCACGGCTCGACCGGAAAGGGCGCGTCGGCCAGCAGGCGCTGGAACAGCGGCGATGCCTCCCCAATGGTATAGGCCGCCGCCACATGATCGAAACCGGGGCGGCATGCATCCAGATTGTCGGACTTCGCGACGCCGCCCAATATCCAGTGCACCCGGTCAAAGGCGCGTAGCGCCGGCGCGACCGATTCGGGATTGGTCGCCTTGGAATCGTCGACGAAGCGGACGCCGCCGACCTCGCCCAGTATCCGCGTGCGGTGCGGCAGCCCGCCAAAGCTGGCCAGCCCCGCGTCGATTGCTTCGCGCGCAATGCCCAGCGCCTCGCACGCGGCGATGGCGGCCAGCGCGTTCTGGGCATTGTGCGGTCCCTGCAATGCGGGCCAGCGCGACTGGTCCATGCAGATGCCGGGCGCGATCTTGGTCACGTCCTCTGCCCGGCCACCACGCGTCACGGTGCGGGCGATGGCGGCCGAGGCTTCGTCGCCGATGCCGATAATCGCGGCGTGCCCCGCTGATTGCATCGCAAACAGCCGCGCCTTGGACGCGGCATAGGCATCGAACCCGTCATAGCGGTCCAGATGATCGGGCGTCAGGTTCAGCAGGACCGCGACATCGCAGTCGAGGGTTTGCGTCAGATCGATCTGATAGCTCGACAGCTCAAGCACATAGACACCGCCTTCGGGCAGCGGGTCCTGCCCCAGGATCGGCAGGCCGATATTGCCGCCCATGGTGGTCGGCACCCCGGCGGTCTGCACGATGTGGTGGATCAGCGCGGTCGTCGTCGATTTGCCGTTGGTGCCGGTGATGCCGACGACCCTGTGCGGCGGCAACGCGGCGCGCGCCTGCGCGAACAATTCGATGTCGCCGATGACCGCCACGCCCGCCGCCCTGGCCTGCGCCGCGATCGGATGCGTGTTGAGCGGCACGCCCGGCGACACGACCACGCCGTCAAAGCCGGTCACGTCGGTTTCCTCGATCGGCTGGATTGTCGCGCCCGACACGCCACGGCGCGCCGCCTCGTTCGCGTCCCACGCCACGACATGCGCCCCGCTGGCCACCAGCGCGTCGACCGTCGCCCGCCCCGACCGCGCAAGGCCGAGAACCGCAAAGCGCTTGCCGGCCCAGGCGGTCGAGCCGATCACCGCAACTTCAACGTCGAAAGACCGGCCAGCGCCAGCACCAGCGCGATGATCCAGAACCGGATCACGACCGTCGGTTCGGACCAGCCCAGTTGCTCGAAATGATGATGGATCGGCGCCATGCGGAACACGCGTTTGCCGGTGCGCTTGTAAAAGAACACCTGGATGATGACGCTCATCGCCTCCATCACGAACAGGCCGCCGATGATGCCCAGCACGATTTCATGATGCGCGGTGACGGCGATGGCGCCCAGCGCGCCGCCCAGCGCCAGGCTGCCGGTATCGCCCATGAACACCGCCGCCGGGGGCGCATTGAACCACAGGAACGCCAGCCCCGCCCCCGCGATCGCGCCGCAGAAAATGGCAAGGTCGCCCGCGCCCGGCACATGCGGGATGCCCAGATAGTTGGAATAGATCGCGTTGCCCGCCAGATACACGATCACCATGAACGCGACCGACGCGATGATGACCGGCATCGTCGCCAGCCCGTCCAGCCCGTCGGTCAGGTTCACCGCATTGCCGAACGCGACGATCGTGAACGCGGCGAACGCGATATAGAAATAGCCAAGATCGACCGAGAAGTTGGAGAAGAACGGCACATACAGCATCGTGCCGTTCTGCTGCGTGATGATGAAGCCCGCGATGCCCGCAATCGCGAACTCCGCCAGCAACCGCACCCGGCCCGACACGCCCGCCGTCGATGCCTTTCGCACCTTGTCATAATCGTCGAGGAACCCGATCAGGCCAAAGCCCAGCGTGACGAACAGGCACGCCCAGACGAACGGGTTGGTCAGATCCATCCAGATCAGGATCGAAAGTGTCATCGCCGTCAGGATCATCAGCCCGCCCATGGTCGGCGTGCCGCGTTTGGCCAGATGGCTTTGCGGCCCGTCGGCGCGGATCGGCTGTCCCTTGCCCTGGCGCACGCGCAGCCAGCCGATGAAGCGCGGCCCGATAATCAGACCGATGACCAGCGCCGTCGCCACTGCCCCGCCGGTGCGGAAGGACAGGTAACGCACGACGTTCAAAACGCCGGGAAAGCCCAGATATTCAGCGATCAGATAGAGCATGGCTGCCTGCGCTTGACGAGCGCGGCGACCAATGCCGACAACCCGACTCCGTTCGAACCCTTGACGAGCACCGCGTCACCGTCCGAAAGCACGGCGTCGAGCGCGGCCCCGGCTTCTGCGGCGCGGGGCACATGCACCAGTTCGACGCGGCCCTCAAGCGCCTTTGCCAGCGCGGCCATGCCGTCGCCCACCAGCACGGCGTAATCCACGCCCGCTTCGGCGACGGGACCCGCCAGCCCGGCGTGATAGGCTTCGCTGTCCTCGCCCAGCTCGCGCATTTCGCCCAGCACGGCGATGCGGCGGTGCGCGGGCGTCGCGGCCAGCACCTGCAACGTCGCGCGCATCGAGGACGGATTGGCGTTATAGCTTTCGTCGATCAACCGCGCGGTGCCGTCGCCCGCCGGCACGTCATGCTGCGCGCCGCGCCCGGCAAGCCCGTCCAGCTCGGCCAGCGCCAGCCCCGCCTGCGCCAGATCGCCGCCCGCCGCCTCGACCGCGGCCAGCACGCCCATCGCATTGGCGACCCAATGCGCGCCGGGTTGCGACAAGGTAAAGCTCAATTCCCGCTTGCCCAGCGACGCCACGACAAAGCTGCCGCCGGTCGGCGCCGCCATCACTTCGACCGCGCGGATATCGGCCCCTTCGCCCAGCCCGAAGGTGACGATCCGCCCGGCATAGGGCCGCGCCGCGGCGATCAGCCGGTCGCGATACGGGCTGTCGAACGGCACGATCGCGGTGCCGCCCGGCTCCAGACCCTGAAAAATCTCGCTTTTTGCATCGGCGATCGCTTCGACCGAAGGAAAAAAGGCCGTGTGCGCGGGCGCGATCGTCGTGACCAGCGCGATGTGCGGCCGCACGATCCGCGTCAGCGCGGCAAGCTCACCCGCATGGTTCATGCCCATTTCAAACACGCCGAACCGGCTGTCGGCGGGCATCCGCGACACGCTGAGCGGCACGCCGGTATGGTTGTTATAGCTTTTGACCGATTTGTGCGTCCGCCCCGGCGCCGCGCGGTCGAGGGCTGCGTGCAACGCTTCCTTGGTGCCGGTCTTGCCGACCGACCCGGTCACGCCGATGACGATCGCATCAGTGCGGGCACGCGCGGCGCGGGCCATCGCCTCCAGCGCGGCCATGGTGTCGGCCGCGCGCACATGCGGGCCGTCCACCGGCTGCGACGCCAGCACCCCCGCCGCGCCCTGCGCCAGCGCCTGCGGCACGAAACGATGGCCGTCGGTCGTCTCGCCCGACAGCGCGATGAACAGGTCGCCCGCACCGACTTCACGCGAATCGAACGTCACGCCCCTCGCGGCGAAATCGCCATGCGCCGCCCCGCCCGTCGCGGCGGCGAGCTCGGAAGCCGTCCAGAGGATCACGCCGCACATTCCCGCGCGACGGCGACATCATCGAACGGCAACACCATGTCACCGACGATCTGGCCCTGTTCATGCCCCTTGCCCGCGATCAGCACGATATCCTCGGCCCCGGCCTGCGCGATCGCCGCGCGGATCGCTTCGCGGCGGTCGCCGACCTCGGTCGCGCCGGGTGCGCCTTTCAGCACCTGATGGCGGATGGTGGCGGCATCTTCGGTGCGGGGGTTGTCGTCGGTGACGATCACCACGTCCGCGCCGCCGGCCGCCGCCGCGCCCATCGGCTCGCGCTTGCCCGTATCCCGGTCGCCGCCCGCGCCGAACACGACGATCAGCCGCCCCGCTGCGTGCGGCTTGAGCGCGGCGATGGCCGCTTCCAGCGCGTCAGGCGTATGGGCATAATCGACATAGACGGGCGCACCCGACGCGGCGATAACCGCGCGCTCCAGTCGCCCGCGCACCGGCTGTAACCGGGCAAGTCCCGCCAGCGTCGCCGCGACATCGCCCCCGGTGGCGATCACCAGCCCCGCCGCCAGCAGCGCGTTCGCCGCCTGATACGCGCCGATCAGCGGCAGCTTCACCGTATGGACGCCGCCCGCCGCCTCGATCGTAAGCGTCTGGCCCAGCAATGTCGGCGCGCGCCCGGTCAGGCGCAGCGTGTCGCCATGTTCACCCACGGTAATCAGCCGGTTGCCGCGCGTCCGCGCCAGGTCGATGACGCGTTCCGAATGCGGATCGTCGGCCCAGACCACCGCCGTGCCGTCATCGGCCAGCACATCGGCGAACAACCGCAGCTTGGCGGTGAAATATTCCGCCATGTCCTTATGGTAATCGAGGTGGTCGCGGCTGAGATTGGTAAAGGCGGCGGCGCGCACCGGCAGCCCTTCGGTGCGATATTGCGACAGGCCGTGGCTCGACGCCTCGAACGCCAGATGCGTGACGCCTTCGCGCGCCAGCCCCGCGACGTTCGACAGGAAGGTGACGATGTCGGGCGTGGTCAGCCCGGTCGACACGCGTTCATCCGCGGTGGTCACGCCCAGCGTCCCGATCGAGGCGGCGTGATGCCCCGCCATGCGCCACAACTGGCGCGTCATCTCGACGGTGGAGGTCTTGCCGTTGGTGCCGGTGACGGCCGCCGTCACCCCCGGAAAGGGTGCGAAGAACCGCGCCGCCAGACCGGCAAAGCGTGCACGCGGATTGTCGTCGGCGATGTGCAGCGCGCCATCGACGCGGGCCTTGCGCCGCGCGACGACAGCGACCGCGCCTGCCGCCACGGCCTCGTCGATGAAATCCTCGCCATTGACGCGCATCCCTTCGAACGCGCCAAAGATCGTGCCGGGCGCGACCTTGCGATGGTCGATCGCGAATCCGGTGACGGTCGCGGATTCGTCCCCGCCCGTCAGCGTGCCCAGTCGCATTTCACCGCCTCCCACATATCAATGCCCCTTGCCCGGCGCGCGCCACAACAGCGGCATCAGGTCGGACACATCGACGTCGCGCGTCAACTCCGGCACCACGCCCAGGATCGGACCGGTGCGCGAGATCACGCGGCTGACCACCGGTGCGGCGGTCCAGGCAGCGGTCGTCAGGCCAAAGCTCTCGGCATTGCCCTTTGGCGCATCCAGCATCACGATCACCACATAACGCGGCGCATCCATCGGGAAAGCGGCGGCAAAGGTCGATACGTTGACGCGCCGGTTATAACCGCCCGCGCCGGGCTTTTCGGCGGTGCCGGTCTTGCCGCCGACACGGTATCCGGGCGCCTCACCCTTGCGGCCGGTGCCCTCCAGCACGACCAGCCGCATCAGCTGGCGCATCCGTGCGCTGGTCTGCTCGCTGAACACGCGCCGGCCCTTCGGCGCCTGACCCGCTTCCACCTTGCGAAGCGTCGCCGGACGCCAGACGCCGCCATTGACCATCGCGGCATAGGCGCTGGCCAGATGCAGCGGCGTCACCGCGATGCCATGGCCATAAGCGGTGGTCAGCGTGGTCGAACGGCCCCAGTTATGCGGCCACAGCGGACGCGCCTTTTCGATCTCGATATCGGGCGCGGTGTCGAAACCCAGCTTGCGGAACAGATGCTCCATGCGCGCCTGCCCCATTTCGTCGGCGATGCGCGCGGTGGCGATGTTCGACGAATGGACCAGCGTTTCGGGCACGTTCAGCCAGCGTTTCTGCGCGTGATCGTCGCGGATCTGGAAACGCCCGATGCGGATCGGCGCGGTCGCGTCATACCGCTTGCCCATGTCGGGCACCACGCCGGTGTCGAGCGCCTCCGCCATCACCAGCGGCTTGAAGGTCGAACCGAGTTCATAGACCGATTGCGTGACGTTGTTCAGCAGCCCGCTTTCACCGCGCACCAGCTTGTTGGGGTTGAAGCTGGGCAGCGATGCAATCGCGCGGACCTCACCGGTCGCCACGTCAAGGATGACGCCCGCCGCACCCGCCGCCTGGAACGCCGCCATCGATCGGCCAAGCTCGCTTTCCAGCGCGCCCTGCACGCGCAGGTCGATCGACAGCGCGACGGGGCGCCCGCGCATCGCGGGGTTGGTCAGTTCGGCATCGAGCACCTTTTCCATGCCCGTCACGCCGTGCCCGTCAAAGTTCAACCGACCCAGCGCATGGGCGGCCAGCGTGGTCTGGGGATAAAGCCGCTCCGGCTCACGGGCAAAGGCGATGCCCGGTTCACCCAGCGCGTTCACCGCATTGACCAGTTCGGGCAGCGCACGACGGCTGAGATAGGTGAACGACACGGGCGATGTCAGCGCCTTGTAATAAAATCCCGCATCCTGCTCGGGCATCAGCACGGCCAGTTCCTCGGCCAGCTTCATCTTGTCGCCGATCACCCTGTCGGGATGAACGCCGATCGACCAGGCGTCGATGGTCCGCGCCAGCGCCACGCCGTTGCGATCCACGATGTCACCGCGAATCGGCGTCAGCGCCGCCGCCGCGTCGCGTCCCGACGCCGGTTCGGCCATCACCGCCAGCATGGCAAGCCGCGCCAGCACCAGCGCGATGCCCGCCGCGAACAGCAGCATCAGCACCATCAGGCGCGCCTGTGCGGTCTGGACGAGCGCGACCTGCCCGCCAGCCTTGCGCTTGTCGCCGGTGCCGGGGGCGACGAGGACGATCAACGTTTGCGAACCGTTTCGGCGCGCGCACCGCGCACCAGATCACCCAGCGTCCGGTCGCTGAGCAGCACGTCATCCAGCATCGCCACCGCCTGGGCCTTGCGAACAGGCTTGGGTGCCGGGATGGCGCGCGCGGGCGACGGCGCGGCGACGGCGGCCAGCGCGACCGGGGCGGCTTCGCCACGCGGCCTGGGTGCGGGCGTTGCCGGATCGGCGGCTGCGGGTTCGGGCGCAGCCGCCTGCATCCGGTTGTCGGCGATGCCCGCGGGGACGATATAGCTGGCCGGACTGATCGCGCCTTCGCCGACCGGCGCGAAATGCAGCTGCGCCAGCGCTTCCTCGCCCGCGACATACTGGTCGGGGCGCGGCGCGGCCAGCGCCAGCACTTCGCCGTTCCACTTCTCAAGCTGCGCCAGATTGGCGCGCGTCTGGAACTCGGTTTCCAGGTCGCGAATGTCGCGCTTGGCCGACAGGATCGCGCGCTCCAGGCTCTCGACACGCGCCCGCTCGGCCGCGACCCAGCTCGACACCAGGTAACAGGGGGGCGCGACCAGCACGCCGCAGACGAACCAGCCGAACCCCTTTAATCGCTTGGTCGCCATCAAACCTCTCCCTCGGCGGACCACGCCGCTGCCGCTGTTCGCCGTGCCACGCGCAATGTCGCCGAACGCGCCCGCGGATTGCGCTGCAATTCGGCATCGCCCGGACGCACGGGGCGCGCGGGCGGTTCGAAACTGGGCGCCCGCGCGGCCCGTGCCGCCGGGCGATGCCGCGACCCGGCAGGCTCGCTGCCCGATCGTTCGCGCAGGAAGCGCTTGACCATCCGGTCCTCCAGGCTGTGAAACGTCACGACCGCCAGCCGCCCGCCGGGCTTCAGCACCCGCTCGGCCGCCGCCAGCCCTTCGGCCAGCTCGTCCAGCTCGCGGTTCAGGTGGATGCGAATCGCCTGAAAGGTGCGCGTCGCCGGGTCCTTCTTGTCGTGCGGGCGATAGCCGAGCGCGCGGCGCACCACCCCGGCCAGCTCGGCCGTGCGCGTGATCGGGCGGGCAGCGACGATCGCCTTCGCCACGCGGCGCGAACGCGGCTCCTCCCCATAACGGAACAATATGTCGGCAATCAGCGACTCGTCGGCTTCGTTCACGAAATCGGCGGCGCTTTCGCCCGACTGGCTCATCCGCATGTCGAGCGGGCCGTCGGACTGGAACGAAAAGCCGCGCTCGGCCTGGTCGAGCTGCATCGACGACACGCCGATGTCCATCACAACGCCGTCGACCGGAGCCGCATCACCCAGCGCCGTATCCAGCGCGGAAAAGGGCGATTCGACCAGCACCAGCGCGCCGCCACTCGATTCGACCAGCGCGGCTCCATCGCGGATGGCATCGGGATCGCGGTCAAAGGCGACGACCCGCGCGCCCGCCGCCAGCATGGCGCGGGTGTATCCGCCAGCGCCGAAGGTCGCGTCGACATGCACTTCGCCATCGCCGATCGCCAGCGCGTCGATCACTTCGTCCAGCAGGACCGGAATATGAGGCGCCGCCGCGCTCACAACACCACCTTCTTCGCCGCCGCATAATGACGGCAGCGGTCCTTCAGGTCGTCGTCGTCAATGTCGGCAGCGATCAGTTGCTCGGGCGACCAGATCTGGAACGTGTCGTTGTCGCCGACGAAAAACGCCCATTTGCCGATGCCGGCGCGATCCCGCTCGAAACTGGGGATCACGAAGCGGCCGTTATTGTCGTAACCCGCCTTCTCGGCGCGCCGCAGGCGGCGCTCCGCCGCTTCGTCAA
Source organism: Sphingomonas sp. (assembly GCF_035490575.1). Lineage (GTDB taxonomy): Bacteria > Pseudomonadota > Alphaproteobacteria > Sphingomonadales > Sphingomonadaceae > Sphingomonas. The sequence goes on from NZ_DATJLI010000087.1 coordinate 12,329, forward strand.
AGGGCTTGCCTTCCAGCTTGGCTAGCCGCGCCAGCTCGTTCAGCCGGTCGTTCAGTTCACGCGCCCATTCGGCGTCGTAGCACACCAGGCACGGCAGCGTCGGATGACGGCCGATCAGCACCTGCTTGGCGGGGGAATTGGTGTCCAGCGTTTCGCGCAGGTCGGCGGGAATCGCGACGCGACCCTTGTCGTCGACCGACTGCAGCGAAAAACCGTGGAAGAGATCCCTGTTCGACACGCACATCCCCAAGGGCAGCGCACGCACCCTCCCGTTCCGAGAACCAACCACCTGGCCCCGGTCGATCACGGATGACGAAAAGGAGTGTGCCCCCTGCACTTCTAGTAACAGAGGCCACCTGCCCGTTCAATCCATTTGCCCCCACTTTGCCCCACTTTTCGCCACGATTTGACGAAATCGCCCATGTTTATGGTATGTTCCGCCATAAACGCCCGTCTAGGTCGCGGGCGGAACTGACGGGCAGGATCAGGTTGCGAAGATCAGGGGCGCGGCGCGCCGGGGTTCGGCGGCTGTTCGACCACGGTCACGTTGACC
>NZ_DATJLI010000088.1:0-17336 GCF_035490575.1 Sphingomonas sp.
GGGCAACATCTATTACGGACTGTGGTATCCGGTCGTGGTTGCGTCGGCGACAGTCGTCATTGGGCTGTTGTTCCTGCCCGAAACGTTCCGCCGCAGCATCGACGATTAAAGGTCGGGCCTGGCGGCTCAGGTCAGCGGCCAGGCCCATATCACCAGCGGTGTGCCGACCAGCACCACCAATAGCGACAGCGGCGCGCCCAGCCGGGCATAATCGCTGAAGCGGTAACCGCCCGGACCGAACACCAGCGTGTTGCACTGATGCCCGATCGGCGTGAGGAAATCGCTCCCCGCACCGATCGCAGTCGCGATCAGGAACGCTTCGGGGCGATAGCCTAGGTCGTTGGCGAACACCGCCGCGATCGGCGCCATCACCAGCACGGTTGCGGCGTTGTTCAGGAACGGCGTCACCGCCATCGCCGCGATCATGATGAGCGCGACCGCGCCCCATGGCGGCAATGATGTCGCCAGGTCGGCAAGCTGGGTCGCCAGTATCTGCGACGCGCCCGTCGTCCGCAATGTGTCGCTGACAGGGATCAGTGCGCCCAGCATGATGAGGATCGGCCATTCGACACCGTCATATGCGTCGCGCAGCGGCAGTGCCCCGCTCGCCATCATCAGCCCCGCCGCGGCGAAAAAGGCGACCGCCACGGGCACATGTCCGGTCGCGGTCACGATCATCGCGGTTGCCAGGATCATAAGCGGCAACCAGCGCCGCTTCGAACTGCCCAGCCGCAGCGTGCGTTCGGCCAGCGGCAATGTGCCCAGGTCGCGCATCCGTTCGGGCAACAGACCCAGCGGTCCCTGCAGCACGATCACGTCGCCCGCGCGCAGCACGATGTCGCCGAGTTTCCGGGTCAGCCGCTGGCCCGCGCGCGACACCGCGATCAGATTGACGCCGTAACGCTGCTGGAGTTGCAGGCGACCGGCCGATTGCTGGATCAGGATCGAGCCGGTGTTGACCACCGCTTCGATCACGCCGATCTCGTCCTTCTCGCTGCCTTCGGGCACGTCGCGTTCCTGCCCCGCCAGCGCCAGATGGTCGCCCGCGATCACCTGTTCCAGCGTATCGGGATCGCCGCCCAGGATCAGCGTGTCGCCCGCGCACAGGATCAGGTCGGGCGTGACCGCGGTGCGGATGTCGCCGCGAACGATGCCGGTGATCGTCACGCCATGCTCGTGGCGCTCGACAAAATCGTGGACGCTCTCGTCAATCGCGGAGGAGCCGGGTTCGATCGTCGCTTCGGTGACATAATCCTTGATGTTGAGCGCATCGCCCATCGTCGGCGCGGCGCGGCGTTCGCGTGGCAGCAGCCGGTATCCGAACCGCAAAAAGATCAGCCCGACGACCAGCAGCCCCGCGCCCGTCGGCAGATAATCGAACATGCCAAAGGGCTGTCCCGTCATCTGTTCGCGCACGCGGCTGACGATGATGTTGGGCGACGTGCCCACCAGCGTCATCAATCCGCCCAGCAGCGACGCGAACGACATCGGCATCAGGAACACCGACGGGCTGGCGCCGGTTTTCTTGGCGGTCTGAACCGCCGCGGGCATCAGCATGGCGAGCGCGCCGACATTCTTGACCAGGCTGGAGGCGACACCGACGGTCGCGGTCAGGATCATCAGTTGCGATCGCACGCGCGTGGCGCGGCGTCCGATCGCGTTCAGCGCCACTTCGATCATCCCCGATCGCTGCATCGCGGTCGAGATGACGAGCGCCGACCCCACGATGATGACGATATCGTCCGAAAAGCCGGTAAAGGCCGCGTCCGGCTTGACGATGCCGAGCGCAAGTCCCGCCAGCAGCGCCAGTATCGCCGTCACATCGTAACGAAACCGGCCCCACAGGAACAACGCCATCATGCCGATCAGCAGTCCGATCGACAGCATCTGCGGCGTGGTCATGCATCATGTCCGAAACGCCAGCGCAACGCGTGGCGGGCAATCGGGAAGATCGTGGGTATCTCGGTCATGGCACCCCAACGCCGCGCGGGATCGGATAGCGGCCCATCGTCGGCCATGCAGTGTTCGGGGCAGCAGCGCAACGCGCGGATCGTGCTGGAGCGGGTGAGGGGAATCGAACCCCCGTCGTCAGCTTGGGAAGCTGCTGCTCTACCATTGAGCTACACCCGCGCGGATCGCGCCAGACCCACTGGCACAATCGATGGGCGGCGGTCAACGCGTCTTCGGCGACACGCCGTCCCGTCCGGCTCATTCGATCCGATAGTCGATCGGCTTGAAACTGCCGCCATTGCTGGCTGGCGCCGAACAGGCGGTCAGGCCGATGATGAGGTCCATCTGCGCGCGGAAACGGATGTGGTCGCCCGCCTTGCTGATCGGCGGCAGCACCTTGAACCGGCCGGTTTCGCCATCGACAGGCACGTTCATGAAGCAGTTGAAGGCGACGGGAATGGCATCGTCGGTTACACCATATTCCGCGAGCGCGCCGGCAAGATTGCCGTGACAGCCCTGATGCGGGGGTTCGTCGTCATAGCACATGCGAAACGTCGCCTCGCTGCACGGGGTCAGCAGGAAATCATGACGTCCCACCATATCCTCGACAATTTCGAGCATCACGTTCGACCGGTTCGAATAAAGCCGGTTGCCCGTCGTCAGATAGATTCGTTCGGCATAGTCCAGCGTGCGGCCCGACGACAGCATTTCACGCACATCGGCGCGGGCAACCGCCAGCAGGTCCGCGACCTGACCGCCCATCGGGTCGATGACGACCAGTTCCTGCCCGGCATCGAGCGTGAAGGCGACGCCGCTGCGCGGCTCGATCCGGTGCACGATGTTCATGCGGGCAGCTCCAGTCCGTCATCGTCCCGGCGCGCTTGGCGGTTAAAGGGGCAGGCCCAGTCCGCGCCCACCGCCCGTCCGCTATATTGCCGCGCCTCCGACTGTTCGCCGTGGCGCGACAGCATCGGGTTGATCGTGCCCGCCAGCGCCACGTCACGCGACAGGATCGATTCGCGCAGCTTTTCGTAGCGATTCTGCTCGCGCAGCGCCTCGAACTGGTCGTGCAGGTTGAACACCATGGCGGGCGCCCGAAACCGCCGCGCGGGGCGGCTGGCATTGGGGTGAAGCCCGACGACGAAAAACGCTTCCCCGCCGAAGCTGAGCGAGAAATGCGGATCGGCCGGATCGGAACTGACGCGCGGGTCGGGTGCCTGACCGCGCCACTCGTCCTTGTCCGACAGTGACTGGAGCCGTGCCCATAGCGCCTGTTCGAACGCCGCTTCATCAAGCGTATCGGGTTCGTCGAACAGCACCACCAGGCTGCGGAACAGCGTCGGCGCCTTGCGATAGGCCCAGGCGAAGCGCATCAACGCCTCATGAATCGCCACGTCGTCCCAGGCGCTGGTGATGTCGCGTGCGCCCAGAATGTCGAGCTGACCGCGGCTGAGCGCGGACTTCGCGCCGACGCACGGAAATGCCTTGTCGGCGATCATTTCCTTGAACGGCGTGGCGAGGCGGGATGAAATCGTATCGGTATCAGTCACGCCGCCACAAAGCATGTCAGGGCCTGTCGGTTCCGCTATTCCTAGGTTCCCGCGTCATTAAGTGTGTGTAATTGACCTGCATCAAGCTGTAGCCGCCATGCGCCGATCAATTCGTCCAGTTGCGCTACCGAAGTCGCGCTGGCGATCGGTGCCGTCACACCGGGTTGCGCGGCGAGCCAGGCGAGCGCCACTTGTGCATGAGTGGCCCCGGTTTCGGCGACAACGGTGTCGAGCGCAGCGAGCACCACCGCCCCCTTGCCGTCCAGCAGCTTTGCCATGCCGGCGCCGCGAACGCTTTTCGACAGATCGTCGGACGATCGATATTTGCCCGTCAGGAACCCGGAGGCGAGCGACGAATAGGGCAGCACGCCCAGATTGTGGGTGACGCACAGATCCTGCAACTCACCCTCGAACTTGCGGCGGCTGACCAGATTATATTGCGGCTGGAGCGCCCGGTAATGCGGAAGGCCATCGCGCGTCGCGATGTCGAGCGCGGATTTAAGGCGCATCGCGGAGAAGTTGGAGGCCGCGATATGGCGAACCTTGCCCGCGTCGATCAGTCGCTGGAACGCGCCCAGCACGTCTTCCTGCGGCACATCCTCGTCATCCTGATGCGCGTAATAAAGGTCGATCGTCTCGACGCCCAGCCGGCCCAGCGAGGCATCGCACGCCGCCGCGATCCGCGCGGGCGCCAGTTTCGCGCCGCCTTCGCCTGGCAGCATCCCGACCTTGGTGGCGATCTGCATCCGGCCCCGTTGCCCGGACCTGGCCAGCCAGCGGCCGATCGCCGTTTCGCTCTCACCGCCCTGATGGCCATCGACCCATGCCGAATAGACATCGGCGGTGTCGATCATCGTGCCGCCGGCGTCGGCAAAACGATCGAGCACCGCTTCGCCCGCCTGTTGATCGACGGTCCAGCCAAACACGTTGCCGCCCAGCACCAGCGACGGCGTCGTGAGATCGGTTGCGCCGATCGTCCGAAGTTCGGTCATCGGTCATTCTCCGTCGCTGCATCCTCGTCGAGCGCGACTGCGTTGATATCGAGCATTTCGGCGGCTTCGTTCAGTTCCTGCGCTTCGCTGTGGCTAACGCCGCCGGGACCGGGATCACTGTCGGCCGCTCCGCAAGCGGCGAGCAGTATCGGCAGGGTGGCGATCAACTGACGCATTGGCAACGGGCGCATCGGCGGTTTCCTTGCAGCGGCATGAAAAAGGGCCACACCAGCTTAAGCGCGGGTGCGGCCCTTCTCAACGACTTCTCGTTGGCGATCAGTCGTTGTCGGTCTGCATGTCGCGACCGGCTTCTTCCAGTTCCTGACCGGCTTCGCGCTGGGCGCGGTCGGACGCCGCGTCGACGCGCGCGGCGCCGTTCTCGATCGACTGGCCTGCCTCGTCCAGCGAACGCTCGGCGGCGCCGAATGCCTCGTCACTCGCCTGTTCGACATCGCGCGCCGCTTCGCCCACCGTCGAATCCACATCGGCAGCAACGGCGCCGGCCGCTTCACCCGTTTCCTGCTGGGCATTTTCGCTGCAGGCGGCAAGTGCGATGGCGGCAAGGGCGGGGACGATGAAAGCGGTCTTCTTCATGGATGTGCCTCGATTGTTGAACGCGGATTGGCTCTCGACGCATGGAAGGCCGATTTCGTTCCGCCTGTGCAAGTAATCTTCGCATCGCCAAAGCCGATTGACGCGATATAAAGATATCTTTATATGTTCATCCGATGCCGAACGCTGCCGACATATTTCAGGCTTTAGCCGATTCCACGCGGTTGCGGATCATCGCGTTGTTGCGGGCGATGGAATTGTCGGTGGGCGAACTGGCACAGGTGCTGGGGCAGAGCCAGCCCCGCGTCAGCCGCCACGTCAAGATCCTGTGCGACAGCGGCCTGGCCGAACGGCGCAAGGAGGGGAGCTGGGTGTTCGTCGCGATGGGCCGCAACGACGCGGTGCCCGCGATCCTCAACGCGCTCGACGCGCTGAGCGAAGCCAGTGGCGGCGATCACTGGGCCGTCGCCGACAGCGCGCGACTGGCCGCGGTGCGCGCCGATCGCGCCGCCGCCGCCGCCGAATGGTTCGAGGCGAATGCCGGGCAATGGGACGCGATCCGCAGCCTGCATGTCGCCGACAGCGAGGTCGAGGCGGCGATGGCGCGCGTGCTGGGCGGACAACCGATCGGCCAGTTGATCGACATCGGCACCGGCACCGGGCGGATGCTGGAGCTGTTCGCGCCACAATCCGAACGGGCGCTGGGCATCGATCGATCGTCCGAAATGCTGCGGCTGGCGCGCGTCAAGCTGGCCGAGCGCGGGCTGGGCAATGCCGAGTTGCGACAGGCCGATCTTTATGCGCTGCCGCTGGGCGACGGTGCTGCGGATGTGGCGATCCTGCACCATGTGCTGCATTTCGCGCAGCAACCCGGCGCTGCCATCGCGGAAGCCGCGCGCGCGTTGGGCAATGGCGGCCGGTTGCTGATCGCCGATTTTGCGCCGCATGAGCGTGAGGAGCTTCGCACGCGCGACAATCACGCGCGATTGGGCTTTTCCGACGAGCAGATGCTCGGCTGGTTCGACACCGTGGGCCTGGCGCCAGTCCAGACCGCGATGTTGGAGGGCGGCGAACTGACCGTGAAATTGTGGCTGGCGCGCAAGGTTGCCGAAGGCGACCGGGCGGATCGGCATCCCCGTGATTTGGAGGTGAAGGCGGCATGACGCTTTCGGTGGGACAGCTAGAAGAAGCGCGCCGTGCGCTGGACGGACCCCTGTTCGCCGACGTGGCGGGCGATGTCGATGTGTCGTTCGAGTTCTTTCCGCCCAAGACCGAGCGGATGGAAACGGCGATGTGGGACGCGCTGCAGACGCTGGCGCCGCTTCGCCCCAGTTTTTTCAGCGTGACTTACGGCGCGGGCGGCACGACGCGCGACCGCACCCATGGCACCGTCGCGCGCATCGCTCGCGAAACCGCGACGCCCGCCGCCGCGCACCTGACCTGTGTCGAGGCCAGCCGGGATGAGGTTGACGCGGTGGCGCGCGAATATTGGGCGGCGGGCGTGCGCCACATCGTCGCGCTGCGTGGCGATCCGCCGACGCTGGGCGATCGTTTCGTGCCGCATCCCGACGGCTATGCCAGCGCCGCCGATCTGGTCGCCGGGCTGAAGCGGCTGCACCCGTTCGAGGTATCGGTCGCGGCTTACCCGGAAACGCACCCGGAAGCGGTGTGCGGCAACAGCGACATCGACAATCTGAAGCGCAAGCTCGATGCGGGCGCGACCCGGGCGCTGACGCAGTTCTTCTTCGAGCCGGAAACCTTCTTCCGCTTCCGGGACCGCGCGGCCGCCGCGGGCATCACGGCCGAGATCGTTCCCGGCATCCTGCCCGTCTCCAACTTCGCCCAGACGCAGAAGTTTGCCGGCATGTGCGGTGCCGCCATCCCCGACTGGATGGGCCGTTTGTTCGAGGGTCTGGACGATCACCCCGCCGCGCGCCAACTGGTCGCGGCGACCATCGCGGCGGAATTGTGCCGCAAGCTCTATGCCGGTGGCGTGCGCCACTTCCATTTCTACACGCTCAACCGCGCCGAACTCAGCTATGCGATCTGTCACCTGCTGGGGATGCGGCCGCCTGCCGATGCGGCGCGCGTGGCGGCCTGAAGGAACGATGATGACCGCCCGCGACCGACTGTTCGCCGAAGCCGCCAAGCGCATTCTCGTCACCGACGGGGCGTTCGGCACCGAGATCCAGAACTGGAAGCTGGACGAGGCCGCCTATGCGGGCAATCTTGGCCTGACGCACGATCAGAAGGGGAATAACGATATCCTCGCCCTGACCGCGCCGCATGTGCCCGAAAGCATCCACCGCGCCTATTTCGAGGCGGGAGCGGATATTGCCGAGACCAACACCTTCTCCGCCAACCGGATCAGCCAGGCCGATTACGGCGCCGAGCATCTGGTGCGCGAGATCAACCTGGAAAGCGCCGGTCTGGCGCGCCGCATCGCCGACGAATTTCAGGCGCGCGATGGCCGCCCCCGCTTTGTTGCGGGCGCGATCGGGCCGACCAACAAGACGCTGTCACTGTCGCCCGACGTCAACGACCCCGGATACCGGGAGATCGACTTCGATTATCTGAAGGACGTGTATCGCGAACAGGTCGACGCCTTGGTCGAAGGGGGCGCGGACTTCATCCTGATCGAAACCGTGTTCGATACGCTGAACGCCAAGGCGGGTATCATGGCCACGATCGAGGCGGGCGACGCGCTGGGTCGCGAAGTGCCGCTGATGCTGTCGATGACGCTGACCGACCTGTCGGGCCGCAACCTGTCGGGCCATACGGTCGAGGCGTTCTGGCACGCCGTTCGCCATGCGCGGCCCGTGACGATCGGGCTGAACTGTTCGTTCGGGGCGGAACAACTGCGTCCGCATGTCGCGACCCTGTCCAAGCTGTGCGACACGCTCATCATGGTTTATCCCAATGCGGGTCTGCCCAACGAACTGGGCGCGTATGACGAAGCGCCCGCGACCACCGCCGGGCTGGTGCGCGAATGGGCCGCCCAGGGGCAGGTGAATGTGCTGGGCGGATGCTGTGGCTCGACCCCGGCGCATATCCGCGCCATTGCCGATGCAGTCGCAAGCCTGCCGCCGCGCGCGCTGCCCGTGTCGCCAGTGCAAACGCGATTGGCGGGGCTGGAGCCGTTCACGATGGCGGCGTGACGCCGCCGTCCGCCGTTCGATCATGATAGCTGCTGACGCCCGTGATGTTTCGGGCACGACGATCCTGGGATTCAGATGACGCAATCTTCCACCAACTTCGTCAATATCGGCGAGCGCACCAACGTCACCGGCTCGGCCCGCTTCAAGAAGCTGGTGATGGCGGGTGATTATCCCGCCGCGGTGGAGGTGGCGCGCCAGCAGGTCGAAAACGGCGCGCAGGTCATCGACGTCAACATGGACGAGGGGTTGCTCGACGCGGTCGAGGCGATGACGACCTTCCTCAAGCTGATCCAGGCCGAACCCGATATCGCGCGCGTGCCGGTGATGATCGATTCGTCCAAATGGCACGTCATCGAAGCAGGCCTGAAATGCGTGTCGGGCAAGCCGATCGTCAATTCGATCAGCATGAAGGAGGGTGAGGCTCCGTTCCTCGATCAGGCGCGCAAGTGCATGGCATATGGTGCCGCCGTCGTCGTCATGGCGTTCGACGAAGTGGGGCAGGCCGATACCCGGGCGCGCAAGGTCGAGATTTGCGAGCGCGCCTACAAGCTGCTGACCGGGATCGGATTTCCGCCCGAAGACATCATCTTCGATCCCAATGTGTTCGCCGTCGCGACCGGGATCGAGGAACATAACAACTACGGCGTCGACTTTATCGAGGCGGTGCGTGAGATCAAGGCGCGCTGCCCGCACGTCCATATCTCCGGCGGCCTGTCGAACCTGTCGTTCAGCTTTCGCGGGAACGAGCCGGTGCGCCGCGCGATGCACAGCGTGTTCCTGTATCACGCCATTCCGGCGGGCATGGACATGGCGATCGTCAATGCCGGGCAGCTTGACGTCTATGATGCCATAGACCCCGAACTTCGTATCGCGTGCGAAGATGTCGTGCTGAACCGTGACCCGGAAGCGGGCGACCGGCTGGTGGCGCTGGCCGAACGGTTTCGCGGCACCGATGCGGTCGCCGAGAAGGCGGCGCAGGAATGGCGCGGCTGGGACGTGGCCAAGCGGCTGGAACATGCGCTGGTCAAGGGCATCGACGCGCATGTCGTGGACGATACCGAAGAAGCGCGCCTGCAATTCGCCCGCCCGATCGAGGTGATCGAGGGGCCGTTGATGGACGGGATGAACGTGGTCGGCGACCTGTTCGGGTCGGGCAAGATGTTCCTGCCGCAGGTCGTCAAATCGGCGCGCGTCATGAAAAAGGCCGTCGCCCATCTGCTGCCCTATATCGAAGCCGCGAAGGAGCCGGGCGCGAAGGGCAAGGGCAGGGTCGTGATGGCGACGGTGAAGGGCGATGTGCACGACATCGGCAAGAACATCGTCGGCGTCGTCCTGCAATGCAACGGGTTCGAAGTGATCGACCTTGGCGTCATGGTGCCATGGCCGCGCATCATCGAAGCCGCGAACGAGAACGACGCCGACATGATCGGCCTGTCGGGCCTGATTACTCCCAGCCTGGACGAAATGGTGACGGTGGCGGAGGAGATGCAGCGGGCCGGCATGGCGATGCCGCTGCTGATCGGTGGGGCGACCACGTCGAAAGTGCACACCGCGCTTCGCATTGCCCCTGCCTATGAAGGCCCGGTGGTCCATGTCCTCGACGCCAGCCGTGCGGTGGGCGTGGCGACCACGCTGGTCTCCGACACGCAGCGCGACGATTATGTGGTCAGGATCGCCGACGAATATGACGCCGTCCGCCGCGCGCGCGAAGGCAAGGGGCAGTCGGAGCTGATCCCCATCGAACAGGCGCGCGCAAATGGTTTCAAGGCCGATTTCGCGCTCAAGCCCGAAGCGCCGAAGCAGCCCGGCGTGCATGTGTTCGATGACTGGGATCTGTCGGACCTGCGCGGCTATATCGACTGGACGCCCTTTTTCCGTTCATGGGAATTGGCGGGCAATTACCCGGCGATACTCGATGACGAGATCGTTGGAGAGAGCGCCCGGTCGCTGTTCGCGGACGCACAGGCGATGCTCGACACGGTCGTGGCCGAAAAGTGGCTGACCGCACGCGGCGTGGCGGCGCTGTGGCCGTGTCGGCGTGAGGGCGACGATGTGGTCGTGACCGCGAACGGTGCCGACGTGCGATTCCCGTTCCTGCGGCAACAGATCGCCAAACGCGAAGGGCGGCCGAATATGTGCCTGGCCGATTTCGTCGATCCGGCGGGTGACTGGATCGGCGGCTTTGCGGTCGGCATCCACGGGATCGAGCCGCATCTTGAACGGTTCCGCGCCGATCATGACGATTATCACGACATCCTGCTCAAGGCGCTGGCCGACCGTTTTGCGGAGGCCTTTGCCGAGCGGCTGCACCTGCATGTCCGCACGACGTTGTGGGGCTATGCCGAGGGCGAGCAACTCGACAATGACGCGATGATCCGCGAACAATATCGCGGCATCCGCCCCGCACCCGGCTATCCGGCATGTCCCGACCACAGCGCCAAGCCGGTGCTCTTCGACCTGCTGGATGCGGGCGACCATGCCGGGCTAGTGCTGACCGAAAGTTTCGCGATGCTGCCGACGGCGGCGGTGTCGGGCTTTTACTTCGGCCACCCCGATGCGTCCTATTTCGGGGTGGCGCGCGTGGGGCGCGATCAGCTGGAGGACTATGCCACCCGCCGCGGCGTCGACCTGGCGCAGGCGGAGCGCTGGCTACGTCCCAATCTCGACTGACCGGCGCGTCAGCCGGCGTGCGACCATCGGCACCGTCAGCATGGTCGAGCCGACCGCCATCAACAGCAACGCGGTGAACGTCTCGTTGGTGATGATCTGGCGATCGAGCAGGATGTTGGCGAAGATTATCATGATGAGCGCCTTGGTCTGAAGCAGCCAGCCGATCGTCATCGCGTCGCCCCTGGCCCATCCCAATATCCGGCCCGCCACGGCAACCCCCGCCAGCTTGCCCGCGACCGATGCGAACAGCAGCAGCGCAGCGGCCCCGAACACCGCCACGCCGCCGACATCCCATTGCGTGCGAAGCCCCGTCGACAGGAAAAAGACCGGCATGAACGCCAGCAGCACATGGTCGCGAAACAGGTCCATGCGCGCCTGATCGAACCAGCGATGGTCGAGCACCGCGCCCGCCAGAAACGCGCCGACCATGTAATGCACGCCCGCCCAGTCGGCGGCGAACCCGCACGCCGCCAGCCAGACCAGCATCAGCGGCCAGCGATCCCCTTCCGCCAACCGCTGCATCAGCCGCCGCATCGCCCATGACGCGATTGCAAACGCCACCAGAAACGCTGCCTGCCGCCCGACGCGGTTCCAGTCCATCAGGATGATCGCCAGCACGGCCCAGATGGCAATGTCGTCCAGGCTGGCATAGCGCAGGATACGCTGCCCCAGCGGTTCGCGCAGGATGGCCAGCTTGTCCATCAACAGGACCAGAATGGGCAGGGCCGTCACCGCGCACGCCATGCCGATGCCCAGCACCACCTGCCATGGCTGACCCGCCGGTCCCGCCCAGCCGGGCGTCTGGAGAAGGATCAACGCCGCCGCCGCTCCCAGCAGCAGCGGTGCCGCCAGCGCAAGCCCGGCGGTGATCCCGGTCTCACCCCGCTTAGCCCAGGCCTGGCTGAGATCGAGTTCCAGCCCGGCGATGAAGACAAAGATCATCACTGCCCACCACGCAATGCCGTTCAGCGCGCCGACGACCTGCGGGTTGAATACGAAATCATAATAGCCCGGAAATGCCGCACCAAGGACGCCCGGTCCCAGCAGGATGCCGCCGATGATCTGCACCACCACCAGCGGTGCCCAGTAATCGGTCCGCGCCAGCCGCCACGCCGCCCATGGGACGGTGAAGATCAGCATCATTGCGATCAGGAATATTTCGGTCGTCGTCATTGCGACATCGCTCCCCCCATCATCGGCCTAATCACGTTGCCGGGGCGATCGCAAGCGGTTGCGGCGGGCCGACCGGCAGGCGATAGAAGACGCCATGTCGACCTATCCCGCGCTTCGCCTGCGCCGCACGCGCGTTTCGCCGTGGAGCCGCGCGCTTCATGCTGAAACCGTGCTGACGCCCGCCGACCTGATCTGGCCGCTGTTCGTGACCGAGGGGGCGGACGAAGAGCCGATCGCCAGCCTGCCCGGCGTGTCGCGCTGGCCGGTCCCGCTGCTGGTCGAACGCGCACGCGAAGCGGCGGTGCTGGGCATCCCGGCGCTGGCTTTGTTTCCCAACACCCCTGAAAACCTGCGGACCGACGACGGGCGCGAAGCGGTCAACCCCGACAATCTGATGTGCCGCGCGATCCGCGCGATTAAGGATGCAGTGCCCGGCATCGGCGTGCTGACCGACGTGGCGCTCGATCCCTATACGGCCCATGGCCATGACGGGCTGGTCGATGCGGGCGGCTATGTGCTGAACGACGCGACCGCCGAAATGCTGGTCGAACAGGCGCTGGTTCAGGCAGCGGCGGGGGCCGATATCGTCGCGCCCAGCGACATGATGGACGGGCGCGTCGGCCTGATCCGCTCGGCGCTTGAGGCAGGCGGATATCACAATGTCCAGATCATGGCCTATGCCGCCAAATATGCGAGCGCATTCTATGGCCCGTTCCGCGACGCGGTGGGGTCGCGCGGGCGGCTGAAGGGCGACAAGAAAACCTATCAGATGGATCCCGCCAATGCCGAGGAGGCGCTGCGCGAGGTCGCCGCCGATCTGGACGAGGGGGCCGACAGTGTAATGGTGAAGCCGGGTTTGCCCTATCTGGACATCGTTCGCCGCGTGAAGGAACGGTTCGAAGTGCCTGTCTTTGCTTATCAAGTCTCAGGCGAATATGCGATGATCGAACACGCCGCCGCCGCGGGCGCGGGGGACCGCGACGCGCTGGTGACGGAGACGTTGATGGCGTTCAAGCGCGCGGGATGTTCGGGCGTGCTGACCTATCACGCGGTGCACGCCGCGCGGTTGCTGGGCGCGTGATCCAGACCGCGCGCCTGCGCCTGCGTCCCTGGCGGGAGGCTGACAAGCCCGTGTTCCACGCGCTTGTCAACACGCCCGCGATGATGGCGCATTTCGGCGGCCCGACCACGCGCGCGCGCCATGACGCGATCATCGACCGCCAGATCGCGCAACAGGCTGAACATGGCCATTGCATGTGGGCCGTAGAGGGGCGGGAAGATGCCGGTCTGATGGGTGTATGTGGGCTGCGGATCGGCGGGCATGCCGGCACGCCGGTGCCCGAGGAACTGGAAATCGGCTGGCGCATCGGCGAGGCGTGGTGGGGACAGGGGATCGCACGGGAGGCGGCGGAAGCCAGCCTTGCGTGGGGTTGGGCGAACACCACGCGCAACCGGATCGCCGCTTGGACCACCGCTTCGAACACGCGCAGTTGGGGGTTGATGACTCGGCTTGGCATGAAGCGCCGCGCCGACCTGGATTTCCAACACCCAGATTATGCGGCGGACGATCCCGTCGGCGCGATGATCGTTTATGCCACCGACCGTCCCGGCTGAACCCTCCGCGCGGACGCCACGCGAGGGACGGGTCGACATTGTTCGCGGGTTTGCGATCCTGGTCATTCTTGCCAACCACCTGACGCAAGTCGCTGAGTTCGGTGGCCTGCGGGAATGGCTGGTGCCGACGCCGACCCGCTATGGCTATTCGACCGCGGCTGAGTTGTTCGTCATCCTGTCGGGCTATATGGTCGGCCTGGTCTATTTGCGGCGGGCGGCGCCGGTGCGCGCGATCTGGCGGCGCGCAGGGCAATTGTGGATTTACAACCTCGGGCTGTTGGCGCTGATCTTGCCGCTGGCATTCGTGATGCACGCGGCGGAAGCGGATTTCTGGGGGCTGGGTCCGTTCGTCGCCGATGCGGCGGGCGCGCTGCTGCACTTCGTAACACTGGGCGCGGCGCCTCGTCTGCTTGACGTGCTGCAACTCTATATCGTGCTGATGCTGGCCGCACCGCTCGCCATCCTGATCGAGAGGCGCTCGAACCGCGCGCTGATCTGCGCGTCTGTCGTGCTTTATGCCGTGGCCCAAGTTCTGATCGCCTGGCGATTGGCGACGGTGCCCGGCGCGACCAAGGACGGACTGCTCGACCGGCTATGCTGGCAGATGCTGTTCTTCGTGCCGATGGCGCTGGGTGCGCGCCAGATCCACCGTGACCTGTTCGCATGGCTGGCGGGGCGGTGGGGCGTGCTGCTGATGCTCGTCGCGATCTTCGTGACAGGTGCAGTCTCGCACGAGATGGAAGCGGCGGGCATGTTTCAGCGGCCAGATTGGTTGACCGGTCGTTACGGCCTGACCCCGCTGCGCGTCGGACATGCGGTGGCGGTGCTGCTGCTCTATGCATCGGCGCTTACGCTGGCCGGTTCATGGACCGCGCGGCAACCGCTGCTCGCGGTGGCGTGGGTGGGCCGTCACAGTCTGGATTGCTTCGCCGTCGGCGTTCTGATGACCTATTGGCTGGGCACGGCCTGGCTTCGCAGCGGGACCGGGCATTTGGGCTATTACGCCGCAGTCGCGCTGGGCGTCGGCCTGACAATTGGCTTTGCCCGTTGGCGTTGCGTGCAGAGCCGGCCTTCCAATCCACCCGACGGCCGCTAAGGTCCCCGACATGCGTAACGATTTGACAGGCGCCGATGCGTCGAGTGCGGTGGCCGGACGCACCGCGATGCCCATCCGCCCGCTGTTCGTCGCGGCGATCCTGTCGGGCTCGTTCCTGCTGTTTCTGGTGCAGCCGATGATCGCGCGCATGGCGCTGCCCCGGCTGGGCGGGGCGCCGGCGGTATGGAACTCGGCCATGCTGGTGTATCAGGCGCTGCTGCTGGGGGGGTATGGCTATGCCCATTGGCTCGGCCGGTTCGGCGTTCGGCGACAGGCGGCCATCCACGGTGCGCTGCTGGCAGTCGCGGCCTTGTGGTTGCCGATCGGCCTGATCGCCGACGCGCCCGCGCCGGGTGACGAACCGGCCTTGTGGGTGCCGTGGCTGTTGTTCGCGTCGATCGGGCCGTTGTTCCTAGCGATTTCGGCGCAGGCCCCGTTGTTGCAACGCTGGTTCGCTGCGTCAGCGCCCGGCGCCAACCCCTATGCGCTCTATGCCGCGTCGAACATCGGCAGTTTCGCCGGGCTGATCGCCTATCCCGCGCTGGTCGAGCCGAACATGGCGCTGTCCTCGCAAAGCTGGCTGTGGAGCGCGGGCTATGTCGCGGTGGCAGTGTTGATCGCGGCATGTGCGTTGCGGCTGCCGGCGCGCGCGGCGGTTGAGGCCGCTTTGCCTGTCAGCGCAAAGCCGACGGCGCGCACGGTAGGCCACTGGATCGCGCTGGCGCTGGTGCCGTCGGGCCTGATGCTGGCGACGTCGACGTTCCTGACGACCGACATCGTCGCCGTGCCGCTGTTGTGGGTGCTGCCGCTTGGCCTGTATCTGCTGAGCTTCAGCATCGCCTTCGCCAATCGGCGCGGCGTCGCGGACTTTCTGACGACGTTCGCGCCGGTCACGATCCTGGTGTTCGGCGGCATCATGATCGGGGGCACGCATGATTACCCCTATCTGAACGCCACCATCTCGCTAAGCCTGTTGTTCATGGTGTCGGTCGCGCTGCACACGCAGCTCTACCGGATGCGCCCCGGACCCGACCGGCTGACGGGATTTTATCTGGCGTTGTCGGTGGGTGGCGCACTGGGCGGCGTGTTCGCCGGGCTGCTGGCACCCGTGCTGTTCGACTGGACGTATGAATATCCGATCCTGATCGTCGCGGCCGGCCTGCTGGCGCCGCAGCCTTGGCTGCTGCCGGTGCTGACCCGCGCATGGGAGCGTCAACGCATGGTCACGCTGGCCACCGTGGTCGCGGCGTCGGTGGCGATCATGCTGGTCGGCATGTTCGATCCCGGCGGCTGGCTGGGCGCGCGGCACGAGCGGCTTGCCTTTATCGGGCTGGCGGTGCTGGGCATTTTCACCATCGGTGCGCGTCCCGCCTATCTGGCGGTGCTGGTGGCGTCGCTGATGCTGTTCGGCGGCTGGCGCGCGATCCTGATTACGCTGGATGGCGACAGCCGCACGCGAAGCTATTTCGGCGTCTATACCATTCGCGACTATCCGCAGGACGGCACGCGCACGCTGGCGCATGGGACGACGTTGCACGGCGTGCAGTTCGTCGACGATCCGGCCAAGGCGCGCGAGCCGACCACCTATTATGTCCCCGGTTCGGGCATCGGTCAGGCATTGCAGGCGCTGCCCGAGCTTTACGGGCCGGGCGCGCGTGTGGGCGCGGTGGGGTTGGGGACGGGGACGCTGGCCTGTTATGCGCGGCCGGGACAGGACTGGCGGTTCTACGAAATCGATCCGGTCGTGGTTCAGATCGCGCGCGACAGCGGCAAGTTCGGCTTTCTTGGCCGGTGCCTGCCGGATGCCAATATCGTCATCGGTGATGCGCGCCTGTCGATCGCGGCGCAGGAAGCCGGCAGTCTCGACCTGCTGGCGCTCGACGCCTTTTCATCTGACGCGGTGCCGATGCACCTGATGACGCGGGAAGCGCTGGCCCATTACGGGCGTGTGCTGGGCCAGCGCGGATTGTTGATGGTGCACGTCTCGAACCGGTTCCTTGATCTGGAACCCGTCGTCAGCGCCACCGCGCGCGGCGGGGGTTGGTATGCCGCGTCGCTGCGTTACGAGCCGGGACTCGGCGACAATTCGGAGGCGACGCAATCCGACTGGATCGCCATGACCCGCGATCCTGAGGTTTTCGCCACGCTGATCGCTGGCGGGGGTGCCTGGACGCCGCTTCGTTACCGCCGCGAGGTGTCGCCCTGGACCGACGATTATGCCTCGATCATGTCCGTCCTGAACGACCCGCTGGCCGAATTGAAGGACTGATGCCTCAGGCGTCGGGCACAGGAATGCCCGGCAGCGATTTGGATGTGCGGATCGTCAGCGATGTCTTGACGCTGGCGACGTTACCCGCCGTCGTCAGCTTGGTCGTCAGCATTTCCTGAAAGCTCTTGAGGTCGGCGGCGACGATTTTCAGGATGAAGTCGATTTCACCGTTCAGCATGTGACATTCGCGGACTTCGGGAATGTCGGCGACATGCTGCTCGAATGCGGCAAGGTCGCTTTCGGCCTGGCTTTTCAGGCTGACCAGCGCAAAAACGGTGATGCCATAGCCCAGCGTCACGGGGTCTAGTGTCG
>NZ_DATJLI010000089.1:0-22880 GCF_035490575.1 Sphingomonas sp.
CGACGGCGATCCGATCGACGGCCTGCCACCCGGCTTTTTCGAACAGCAACGGAATGTCGAGCAGGACGACGCGCGCATTGGCATGGGACCGCAGAAAATCCGCCCGTGCCGTCGCCACCGCCGGGTGAACGATCGCCTCAAGCCGGGTGAGCGCGGCATCGTCGCCGAACACCGCATGGCCCAGTCTGGCGCGGTCGACGCCATTTGCGCCGGTCGCGCCGGGAAACGCAGCCTCAATGGCGGGGACCAGCGCGCCACCGGCAGCTTGCAGCCGGTGCACTTCGGCATCGGCATCAAACACCGGCACGCCGCGAGCGGCGAACATCGCCGCCACGGTCGACTTGCCCATCCCGATCGAGCCGGTCAGGCCCAGCCGGATCGGGCCGCTCACGCGATCAGCCGTGCGCGCAGTTCGGAATCGCGATCGCGCGGCGGGGCAGCGTCGAAAAACAGTTCGAACGCGGCAGCCGCCTGACCGATCAGCATTTCCAGCCCGTCGATCGTCGACAGATCGCGCGCACGCGCCGCCCGCAACAGATCGGTCTCCAGCGGCGCATATACGATGTCATAGACGATCGCGTCGTCGGGCAGCGGCGACAGGTCGACTGCCAGCGGCGCCTGTCCCTTCATGCCCAGCGGGCTGGCATTGACGACGAGGTCGGCGGGCGGCAGCGGCGCGGCGAAATCGACGACATCCCCCTTCAACCCGAAGCTGGCGAGCAGACCCGCGCCCTTCAACGAGTTGCGGGCCATCAGCGTGACCGCGCCGATCCCAATCCGCGACAGCGCGAACAGGATCGCGCGCGCCGCGCCGCCCGACCCGATGACCAGCGCCTGGGCGCCCGCCAGATCGGTATCGGCGAGCGGCGCATAAAAGCCCGCCGCATCGGTATTGGTGCCGGCCACGGTGCCATCGTCCTGGCGGAACACAGTGTTGATCGCCCCGATCGACCCGCGCACATCGCCCGGATCGCCGACATGCGCCAGCACCGCTTCCTTATGCGGCAGAGTGATGTTGCAGCCGCGCCAGTCGGGATCGTCCGCCCGCCGCGCGAAATGGCCGGCCAGCGCATCGGACGCGACATGGGTGGCGCGATATTCTGCGTCGATCCCCAGCGCGTCGAGCCAGAAACCGTGGATGACCGGCGATTTCGAATGGGCAATCGGGTCGCCGATCACTTCGGCATAGGGCCTGGTCATTGAGCGATCACTCCGCGCGTCCGCAAATAATCGAGGATGGGCATCAGCGGCATACCCAATATGGTGAAATGACTGCCATCGATGCGCGCGAACAATTGCACGCCTGGTCCCTCGACCCGGTAACAGCCGACGCACCCGGCAATGGCGGGCCATTCGGCATCGAGATAATGCTCGATAAAGGCGTCGGACAATGTGCGAACGCTCAACCGGGCGCGGTCGACATGGCGCCACACCGCGCGGCCGCCGTCGAACATTACCGCCGCACTGTAAAGCTCATGCGTCGTGCCCGACATGGCGCGGAGATGTTCGGCGGCATCGGCACGGTCGACCGGTTTGTCGAGCAACCGGCCATCGGGCAGCGCGACGATCGAATCGCACCCCAGCACCAGGCCCGGCACACCCAGCGACGCGACCTTGGCGGCTTTCAGTTCGGCCAGCGCATCGGCGGTGTCGCGCGGGGACAGGCCGCGTGCGGCAAAGCTCGCCTTGGCCGCATCCTCATCGACCAGCGCGCCGACGGCTTCGTGCGGCACGCCCGCGGCAGCCAACATCGCGCGGCGGCTGGCGCTTTGCGAGGCAAGGGTCAGATGCGTCACGGGCGTGGCTCCGGCTGGCGCGCTTGATACAGTGTGATGACCGCCGCGGCGGTTTCCTCGATCGAACGGCGTGTGACGTCGATCACTGGCCAGCCATTATCGGCGAACATCCGCCGCGCATAAGCGACTTCCCGGCCGACGGCGTCCTGATCGACATAATCGGTCTCCGGCGCCTGATTGAGGCTGAGCAGGCGATTGCGCCGCACCTGGATCAGCCGGTCGGCGCTGGTGGTCAGACCCACGACCAGCGGGTGTTTCAGATCGAACAGCTTGGCGGGCGGTGGGCTTTCGATAACGATCGGAATGTTCGCAACCTTGAATCCGCGATTGGCGAGATAGATCGACGTCGGCGTCTTGGACGACCGGCTGACGCCCGCCAGCAGGATCTCCGCCTCCTCCCAGTTTTCCCAGTTCAGCCCGTCGTCATGGGCGATGGTGAACTGGATCGCATCGACCCGCGCGAAATAGGCGGCATCGAGGATGTGCTGACGCCCCGGCCGGGCATTGGCCGCCTGTCCCAACAGGCCCGACAGCGCAGCGTTGACCCCGTCGAGCGGCGCGACGGCGGGCAGGCCCATCGCCCGGCACCGCGCCTCCAGCGTGCGGCGGATCACCGGATTGACCAGTGTGAACAATACCAGGCCGGGGTTCTGGGCGATTTCCTGAAGGATGCGTTCCAGATGCGCTTCGGACCGGACCATCGGCCAGAAATGGCGCAGCGTTTCGACATCGTCATATTGCGCCAGCGCCGCCTTGGCGATGTTCTCCAGCGTCTCGCCGGTGGAGTCCGACAGGAGGTGGAGGTGCAGGCGGTTCAACGGCTGGACCGATCTGTGGACAACATGGGCAGAGGCGCTAGCGCAACTCGGTCCCCGCGCCAAGGCGTGGATGACCGGCCGATTCGTCCCCAGTCCGCGCACATTCCCTCAGCCGGGGTCGGTATCCGTCCCCACCCTGTGGATAACGGGGATGACGCAATCGAATCATCGGGTGGCCACGGCGCGGCAGGGGTCAAGCTGTTGGCATTTCGGGCAGTGCAAACTAAGCCACGTTATCCACGCGCCATCCTCTTTCCACATCCATTCTAGATTCTTCTTTATTGTTAGAAGGAAGTCCGTTTGCGCCGTCCCCATGCCCACCGGCCCTTGCTCGCCACGCTGAAAGGCCGGCGCCAGCCAGTGCCCCCGATCTGGCTCATGCGGCAAGCCGGGCGATACCTGCCCGAATATCGTGAGTTGCGGGCGGAGAAGGGTGGATTCCTGGCGATGGCGATGGACCCGCCATCGGCGTGTGAGATCACGCTGCAGCCCATTCGCCGGTTCGGGTTCGACGGCGCGATCCTGTTTTCCGACATTCTGACCGTGCCGATGGCGTTGGGACAGGAACTGTGGTTCGAAACCGGGGAAGGGCCGCGCCTGGCCCCGCCGTTGGCCGACGCGGCCGCGATCGATGCGCTGGCGGCTGGCGCGCCCGATACGCTGGACCCCGTCTATGCCGCGGTCGAGGCGGTGGTTGCGGTGCTGCCGTCCGAGGTGACGTTCCTGGGCTTTGCAGGGTCGCCCTGGACGGTCGCCACCTATATGATCGCCGGGCAGGGCAGCCGGACGCAGGAAGCGGCGCGGCGACTGGCTTATGGCGATCCGGCGGCGATGCAGCGGCTGGTCGATCGCATCGTTGCGGTGACGATCGAGTATCTCGCGCGCCAGCATGACGCCGGGGTCGAGGCAGTGCAGTTGTTTGACAGCTGGGCCGGGAGCCTCAGCCCCGAACAGTTCGAACGTTGGGTCATCGCCCCCAATGCCGCGATCGTCGCGGGACTGCGCGCGCGCTGCCCCGAACTGGTCATCATCGGCTTTCCGAAGGGGGCGGGCGCCAAGCTGGCCGATTATGCGGGGCAGACCGGCGTCGATGCCGTTGGCGTCGACGAAAGCGTCGCGCCCGAATGGGCGGCGCGGGTGCTGCCGGCGGGGATGCCCGTTCAGGGCAATCTCGATCCCCTGGCGCTGATCGCGGGTGGCGATACGCTTGCTCGTGCGATCGACCGCATCCTGAGCGCTTTCGCCGACCGGCCGCATGTGTTCAACCTGGGGCACGGTATCCTGCCCGACACGCCGATCGCGCATGTCGAGGCCTTGATCGAGCGGGTGAGGGGCGTGCGATGACCGGTATGCTCGGAAGCGCCTATCCCTGGGTCAAGGCAGCGCATCTGATCTTCGTCATTTTCTGGATGGCGGGCCTGTTCATGCTGCCGCGCTATCTGATCCATCATCAGGAAGGCCTGGCCATTCCGGGCGAGCCGGAACGCTGGATCGCGCGGGAAGGCACGTTACGGCGCATGATCCTGACACCGTCGATGATCGTCGTGTGGGTGCTGGGTCTGGCGCTGGCGGCCAATCTGGGGCTGTTCGAGGGGGGCGAGGGGCTGGGCTGGCTTCATGCCAAGCTGGCGCTGGTGCTGGCGCTCAGCGGTTATCATGGCTGGGCTGTGGGCTATGCGCGCAAGCTGGCGGCGGGCCGTCCGACATTGACGCCGCGCAGGTTGCGGATGGTCAACGAAGCGCCCGCGATCGCCGCCGTGCTGATCGTCGTGCTGGCGGTGGTCAAACCGTTCTGAGGCGTTGACTTGATACGCGCCGCTGCCTAGTTGTTCGGAACGTGCTGCCCCGCTGGATAACGGTGGCGCCGCAACGTCCTCCCTCAGCATCGAAGCCGGCGTCCTGCCGAGCCGACCGACGCTCACCTCTCCCAACCGGACGCACTCCATGCATCTCAAGGACCTCAAGAAGAAAACCCCCGCAGAACTGGTCGAAATGGCCGAGGAACTGGGGGTCGAAGGCGCATCGACGATGCGTAAGCAGGATCTGATGTTCGCGATCCTCAAGGTCCAGGCCGAAAATGGCGAACAGATCATGGGGCTGGGCACGATCGAAGTCTTGCCCGACGGCTTTGGTTTTCTTCGCTCGCCAGAAGCCAATTACCTGGCTGGACCCGACGATATTTACGTCAGCCCCAATCAGGTGCGGAAATTCGGCCTGCGAACCGGCGACACGGTTGAGGGTGAAGTGCGCGGCCCCAAGGACGGTGAGCGTTACTTTGCGCTGACGCGCCTTGTCAGCGTCAATTTCGACGATCCCGATGCCGTGCGTCACCGCGTCAATTTCGACAATCTGACGCCGCTCTATCCGGAATCGAAGCTCAAGCTCGATCCCTTCGACCCGACGCAGAAGGACAAGTCGGCACGCGTCATCGATATTGTGTCGCCGCAGGGCAAGGGCCAGCGCACGCTGATCGTTGCGCCGCCGCGTGTCGGCAAGACGGTGATGCTGCAGAACATCGCCAAGGCGATCACCGACAACCACCCCGAAGTCTTCCTGATCGTGCTGCTGATCGACGAGCGGCCCGAGGAAGTTACCGACATGCAGCGGTCGGTGAAGGGCGAAGTCGTCAGCTCCACCTTCGACGAACCCGCGCAGCGCCACGTCCAGGTCGCCGAGATGGTGATCGAGAAGGCCAAGCGTCTGGTCGAGCACAAGAAGGATGTCGTCATCCTGCTCGATTCGATCACGCGTCTCGGCCGCGCCTACAACACCGTGGTGCCGTCATCTGGCAAGGTGCTGACCGGCGGTGTCGACGCCAATGCGCTCCAGCGCCCCAAGCGCTTCTTCGGCGCGGCCCGCAATATCGAGGAGGGCGGTTCGCTGTCGATCATCGCCACCGCGCTGATCGATACCGGCAGCCGCATGGACGAAGTGATCTTCGAAGAGTTCAAGGGCACCGGCAACTCCGAAATCGTCCTCGACCGCAAGGTTGCCGACAAGCGCATCTTCCCGGCGATGGATGTGGGCAAGTCGGGCACGCGCAAGGAAGAATTGCTGGTCGAAAAGCCGATCCTGTCGAAAATGTGGGTGCTGCGCCGCATCCTGATGCAAATGGGGACCATCGATTCGATGGAGTTCCTGCTCGACAAGATGAAGGATTCGAAGACCAACGAGGATTTCTTCGATTCGATGAACCAGTAAGCCGGCGACGCGTTTCGGCGACGGCCGAACGCCGACCGACGGAAACCAGCGGCGCGGGCTATGCTCGCGCCGTTTCGCTGTCTAGGAAAGACCCATGCTCGACCTCATCTACAGCGCCGCCGCGGCTTCGGGCGGCATCGGATCGCCGGCCGAAATCTGGCAGCATATCCTCGCCGATTTTTCGAACATCACCGAACCCGCCGCGCTTGCCGCGTTCGGATCGGTGCTAATGATCGATCTGGTGCTGGCAGGCGATAATGCGATCGTCGTCGGG
The DNA here is from genome assembly GCF_035490575.1 of Sphingomonas sp. Lineage (GTDB taxonomy): Bacteria > Pseudomonadota > Alphaproteobacteria > Sphingomonadales > Sphingomonadaceae > Sphingomonas. The sequence continues at coordinate 6,090 of NZ_DATJLI010000089.1, forward strand.
GCGCTGGCGGCCGGACTGCCTGCGGATCAACGCCGCAAGGTCATCCTGATCGGCATCGGCGCCGCGCTGGTGCTGCGGATCGCCTTTGCATTGATCGTCAGCTGGCTGATGGGTGTCGTCGGGCTGATCTTTGCCGGTGGCCTGTTGCTGTTGTGGGTCAGCTGGAAGTTCTGGCGCGAGATTCGGGCCGGGGGCCATAGCGAGGGTTCGCCGGAGATCGCCGGCGACGAGGATTCGGGCCTGCGCTCGGCCAAGAGCTTTGCCGGCGCTGCCTGGGCCGTTGCCGTTGCCGATGTGTCGATGAGCCTCGACAACGTCCTGGCAGTCGCAGGGGCGGCACGCGAGCATCCCGGCATCCTCGTCGTCGGGCTGCTGCTGTCGGTCGCGCTCATGGGTCTGGCGGCGAACTTCATCGCGCGTTTGATCGATCGCTATCGCTGGATTGCTTATATCGGCCTTGCCGTCATCGTGTTCGTCGCATTTCGCATGATCTATGAAGGCTGGGTCGGGACCGAGAGCACGCTGGGTGTGGTCAGCTTTTTCGCCTGACCGGGATCGATCGAGTAAGACGAGGGGGAAGCGAGCAAATGCTTCCCCCTTTTGCGTCAGCCGAGATGTTCGGCGAAAAAGGCGCGGGTGCGTTCATCGGCACGGTCGGCGGCCATGGGTGAGCGGCGTTGCCCGCTTTCGGTGGCAAAGCCGTGATCCTCGCCGGGATAGTCGTGCAACACGACCTTGGGATGGTCGTCCAGTCCTTCATGCATCTTCGCTTGCGTGGTCGGGTCGACAAAGCCGTCATCGCCGGCAATATGCAACATCAGCGGATTGGCGATCGCTCTCGCTTCGTCCAGCAGGCCGTCGATCCCGACCGCATAATAGCCGACGCTGGCGTCGCTGTCGGTTCGCGCTGCCGTCATATAGGCCAGCCGCCCGCCCAGGCAGTATCCGACCACGCCGACCTTGCCGCCCTCGCTAATTCGCGATCGTGCGGCGCGAATGGCCGCTTCGATATCCCGGATGGCCATGTCCTGATCGAAGCGGCCCATCAGGTCGAGGCCGCGCTGCATCTGTTCTGGAATATCGGGGTCCAGTTCGATTTCGGGTTCGATCCGCCAGAACAGATCGGGTGCCAGCGCCAGATACCCATCGGCCGCCAGCTTGTCGCATTTCGCCCGGATGCCGGTGTTTACGCCGAAGATTTCCTGAATGACGATCACGGCCGCGCGCGGCTCGTTCGCCGGTTCGGCCATATAGGCGGGTAATTGTTCGGTGCCGTCGAGCGTGTCGATGTTGATCCGGCTCATGCGATTTCCCCTTCCGGTTGCGTGTCAGACCCCAACGCGCCTATCGTTGCGTGGGTTCGTCAGGTGGAGTGTCGAATGAAAATCAATGTCGAGGTCGACTGCACGCCTGAAGAAGCGCGTCGCGCGATGGGCTTGCCCGACTTCACGCCAATCCACCAAAGCTATGTCGCCATGCTCCAGGAATCGATGGAGAAGGGCGCGAGTCCCGAACTGATCGAAACGCTGATGAAGAGCTGGGCGCCGATGGGTGAAGCCGGGGTGACCTTCTGGCGGCAATTGTTCGACATGTCGGGCAAGGGCAAGCGCGAATAGTGACCGACACGATCGTCGCGCTTTCGAGCGGGGCGCCGCCATCGGCGATCGGCGTTATCCGGTTGAGCGGGCCTCAGGCGTTCGCCGTTGCAACGGCCCTTGCCGGCGCGCTGCCGCCGCCACGACACGCCGCTGTGCGTCGGTTGAGGCACGACGGGACGTTGCTCGACCAGGCGCTGGTCCTGTCATTTCCGGCACCCGATACCGCCACCGGAGAGGATCTGGTCGAGTTCCATGCCCATGGCGGTGTCGCCACAATCGATGCCGTCATTGCCGCCATCCTGTCCTTTCCAGGCGTGCGAATCGCTGATCCGGGGGAGTTTACCCGACGCGGGCTGACAAACGGAAGGATTGACCTGACGCAGGCGGAGGCATTGGGCGCGTTGTTGGCGGCACAGTCCGAATCGCAACGCCGCGCGGCAATGTTGACCGCCGATGGCGTATTGCGGCGCAGCATAGAGGCGATTGAAGCGCGCTTGCTTTCACTCAGCGCGAAGGTCGAACTGACGCTCGATTTCGCTGACGAGGAAGATGCCGATCAGGACGAAAATGCCGCGCTTGCGGTTCGCCAAGGTATCGATGCGCTGGCGATGGAGGTTCGAGGTTGGCTTGCCAAGCCGACGGTCGACGCGCTGCATCGCGGTTTTCGCATCGTGCTGGCCGGGCCGCCAAATGCGGGCAAGTCGACCTTGCTCAATCGACTGGTCGGGCGTGACGTTGCGATCGTATCCGACATTGCGGGCACGACGCGCGACCGGATCGACGCGCCGGTGGTTCATGGCGGCATCGCTTTCCTCCTTACCGATACCGCCGGACTGGCTGATCGCACCGATGATGCGATCGAGGCGATCGGGATTGACCTTGCCAAGGTAGCGATGGATCAGGCCGACCTCGTTCTCTGGCTGGGCGATACGCCGCCGCCTCGCGCCGACATGCTCTGGTTATATCCACGCATGGATTTGCGTGCCGGAACCATGTCTCCCAATCGGCTCCCCGTATCAGCAGCCACGGGGGAAGGAATCGATGCGTTATGGCAAGCCATCCATGCCGCCATTTCTGGACGCTTGCCACCGGAGGACGGGCGCGCGTTGAACCGGCGCCAGCGCAACTGCATGGAACGGGTCGACAACGCTTTGAAAGCCGCAGCGACCACCGTTGACCCGCTATTGATTGCACATGAGCTGCACGCCGCGCGGGCGCATTTGCATCAACTGACTGGGCAAGCCGATACGGAATCGATGCTGGACGCACTTTTTAGCGGGTTCTGTATCGGGAAATAGTGTTTCACGTGGAACATTTTGACGGCTGCGGTGCACGGCCTTAATGCACGCTTATGCGATATGACGTGATCGTGATCGGCGGTGGCCATGCGGGCACCGAAGCCGCTGCGGTGGCTGCGCGCATGGGTGCGAGAACCACGCTTGTCAGTTTCGACCGCTCGAAACTGGGCGCCATGTCGTGCAACCCGGCAATTGGTGGACTGGGAAAAGGCCATCTTGTTCGCGAGGTTGATGCCTTTGACGGTCTGATTGCGCGGGCTGCCGATACGGCCGCCATCCATTACCGAATGCTCAATCGCAGCAAGGGGAGTGCCGTTCAGGGGCCGCGCGTTCAGGCAGACCGCCGGCGATATGCGGCGGCCATTCAACGCATGTTGGCTGCTACGGCTGGTCTGGACCTTATCGAAGGTGAAGCGCACGAGCTTGTGGTTGCGAACGGCGCAATCGCAGGCATCATGTTGGCTGATGGCCGACAGCTAACCGCTGCCAGCGTCGTTCTGGCCAGCGGCACCTTCTTGGCGGGCCGAATCTATCGTGGCGAAGAGCGGCACGAAGGTGGCCGAATCGATGAGCGTGCCGCAACGCGCCTGGGCGCGCAGTTGCGCGACCTGAGCCTGCCGATGTTCCGGCTCAAGACAGGCACGCCGCCCCGACTCGACGGCCGGACAATCAATTGGGGCCGCCTTGCCGAACAGCCGAGCGATGCCGAGCCATGGTTGATGTCGCCAATGACGCGCCATCGGCCGTTGCCACAGCTGTTCTGCGGGGTGACGCGCACCAACGGCCGAACCCATGCGATCATCGCCGACTCGCTTCATCGATCGCCGCTGTTCACCGGTGCGATCGGCGCGCAGGGGCCGCGCTATTGCCCGTCGATCGAAGACAAGATTCATCGCTTCAAGGACCGTGACAGTCATCAGATTTTTCTGGAGCCTGAGGGGCTGGATGACCCGCTGGTCTATCCCAATGGCATTTCGACATCACTGCCGACGGATGTCCAAGTGGCGATGATTGAATCGATCGAGGGGCTGGAGCGCGCCCGGATCGTCACGCCGGGCTATGCGGTTGAATATGACCATATCGATCCGCGGGCGCTCGACCATTCGCTTCAGGTCCGCGCGTTGCCGGGTCTCTACTGTGCGGGCCAGATCAATGGCACCACCGGCTATGAGGAAGCAGCGGCACAGGGACTGGTGGCGGGTGTGAATGCCGCACGACGTTCATTGGGCGGCGCGCCCGCGCTGTTTGACCGATCGACATCCTATATCGGCGTCATGGTCGATGATCTGGTGCTGCAAGGCGTCACCGAGCCTTATCGGATGCTGACCGCACGGGCAGAGTATCGCTTGCGGCTCCGCGCCAATAATGCGGAGAGCCGCTTGACTCCCTGGGCGATTGAACTCGGTTGTGTTAACGAGTTCCGTCGTCGGCAATTCGAGCAACGAAGCGTCGAACGTATGCGCGTCGAGTCTGCGTTCGACGTGCGGATGACACCGCACCAGCTTCGCGATGCCGGCATTGAAGTAGCGATGGACGGTGTTCGCCGATCGATCCGTGAATGGCTCCGCTTTCCGGGCGTCGACGCTGCCTCCCTGACTGACACCTCTGGGTATGACCCTGACATCGTCGCCGAGGCCGTCGAAGATGCCCAATATGCGCCCTATCTGGAGCGACAGGATGCCGAGGTTGCATTGATGCGCGGCGAGATTGCAGTACCCCTTTCAGTTGACCTCGATTATGCCATGATACCCGGCCTTTCGGCGGAAATGGTTGAGCGATTGAGCGCCGCACGGCCCGACACACTGGGCGATGCGGGCCGTATCCGCGGCGTCACCCCGGCGGCATTGACCGCCATATTGTTGCACCTCAAGCGGCGAGCCGCAGCATGATCGAGGCGCAAGCGCAGCAATGGCTGCAGGCCCGTTGGGGATCGGCTTGCATCGATAAACTCACAATATTTGTCCGCCTGCTCATCGAGGAGGCGGGGCGACAGAATCTGGTATCGCGTTCGACACTCGATGCCGTTTGGGAACGCCATATCCTCGATTCGGCACAGCTGGTGCCGCTGGCGGATGCGGTTGCCAACCAAGGCAGATGGATTGATATCGGCAGTGGAGCAGGGTTACCCGGCATCGTTGCTGCCATTCTGCAAGCTCGCCCCGTCCTGTTGATCGAGCCGAGGCGCAAGCGCGTTGCGTTCCTCGATCATGTTATTGAAGTGCTGAAACTGAATGCCACGACCCAACCCGTTAAGGCAGAGTCGGTGAGCCTGGAGCAGCCGGCCTCGGTCATATCAGCACGCGCCGTCGCCAATCTGAACGGATTGTTTTCGGCAGGAGCAGGTTTTTCCGACAGGGAATCGCTTTGGCTGCTACCAAAGGGGCGATCTGCTGATTTCGAACTGGCCGAGGTGCGTGGGACATGGCAAGGTGTGTTCCACGTGGAACAAAGCCTGACGGCTACTGACTCCCGAATCATCATTGCGAAAAAGGTGCAGCGCCGATGATCGTCATCACCGTCGCAAATCAGAAGGGCGGGGTGGGTAAAACCACCAGCGCAATCAACGTTGGCACGGCGCTGGCCGCGACGGGTCAGCGTGTGTTGCTGATCGATCTCGACCCACAGGGGAACGCCTCCACTGGCCTCGGCATCGGGCGTAACCAGCGCGACCAATCGAGCTATGATCTGCTGCTTGGCGATTTGACCGTCGATCAGGCGGCGATCGCGACTCGTGTCCCCAACCTCGATATCGTGCCTGCAACCGTCGACCTGTCGGGCGCGGAGATCGAATTGATCGAGTTCGAAGCGCGCACGCATCGGCTGGATCAGGCGATCGAACGCGGTTCGTCGCGATGGGATGTGGTGTTGATCGATTGTCCGCCATCACTCGGCCTGCTGACGATCAACGCCATGGTCGCCAGTCACGCCTTGCTCGTTCCGTTGCAGTGCGAGTTTTTTGCGCTGGAGGGCCTGAGCCAGTTGCTGACCACGGTCGAGCGTATTCGGGAGCGCTTCAATCCCGGGCTGTCGATCCTGGGGGTTGTCCTGACAATGTATGATCGCCGCAACCGGCTGACTGACCAGGTATCCGACGACGTGCGCGCTGTGCTGGGGCGAGTGGTTTTTGATACGGTCATTCCGCGCAATGTCCGCTTGTCGGAAGCGCCCAGTCACGGGGTGCCGGCCTTGATCTACGATCATCGCTGCGCCGGATCGCAAGCCTATATCGCGCTGGCGCGAGAAGTGATCGACCGCCTGCCGCGTCTGGCGAAAGCAGCATGAGCGAGGCGGGAGCGAAACGGCCGCGGCCATCGGGACTGGGGCGCGGATTGAGTGCGTTGCTGGGTGATGCGGCCCCGCGTGCTGAGACCAACACCGGCGGGGTGCAGGACGCTTCGGTGTCGAGCGTGCGGCAACTGCCGATCAGCTCGCTGGCGCCGCATCCCGGCCAGCCCCGGCGGCATTTCGACGAAGCCGCGCTTGATGAGCTGGCCGCGTCGATCGCGCAGCGCGGCATCATCCAGCCGATCGTGGTGCGGCCACATGGCAAGGATTATCAGATCGTCGCAGGGGAACGCCGCTGGCGCGCAGCGCAGCGGGCGCGGCTGCATGAAGTTCCGGTCATCGTCCGCGATCTGGACGATGCCGAAACGCTGGAAATCGCGCTGGTCGAAAACATTCAGCGCCAGGATCTGAACGCGATCGAAGAGGCCGATACCTATTCAAAGCTGATCCAGGAGTTCGGCCATACCCAGGAAGCGCTGGCCAAGCTGGTTGGCAAATCGCGTAGTCATGTTGCTAACCTGTTGCGATTACTCGATCTTCCGGTGTCGGTGCAAGCGAATGTGATTGCCGGCGCGTTGAGCATGGGACACGCGCGCGCGCTCATCAACGCCCCCGATCCGGAAGCACTTGCCGAGCGTATCGTCGCCAAAGGCCTGTCGGTGCGCGAAACCGAGAAGCTGGCGCGCGTGAAGGGGGGCGGCAGTGCGCGTGGTGAACGGACCATGCCACCCGCAGCATCGTCCAATGCCGATATCGCTGCGCTGGAACGGCAATTGGGCGACGTGCTCGGCCTGAATATCCGTATCGCGCACAGCGACAATGGCGGCACGTTGACACTGACCTATTCGACGCTCGACCAGCTCGACATGGTTTGCCAGCGGCTGTCGGGCGAGATCATCTGATCTCGCCCGACAGCCGGTCGATCATGCTGTGTGAATCGGTGGCAATTTGCCCAGCAGCTTGTCGAGCGTGATCGGATATTCGCGCACCCGGACGCCACACGCATTGTAGATCGCATTCGCGACCGCCGCGCCGACGCCGCAAATGCCCAGCTCGCCGACACCCTTTGCCTTCATCGGCGATGATTTGTCGTCGGTTTCGTTGAGGAAGAACACATCCTGCGCCGGGATGTCGGCGTGCACCGGAACGTGATATTCGGCCAGATCGTGATTGACGAAATAGCCGAAGCGCGAATCGACCACCAGTTCCTCCATCAACGCGGCACCCGCACCCATCACCATCGCGCCGATGACCTGGCTGCGCGCCGATTTCGGATTGAGGATGCGGCCCGCCGCAAATGCGCCGCTCATTCGCCGGATACGGGCTTCGCCCGTTACCGAATCGACACCGACCTCGACGAAATGGCCGCCGAATGTCGCCTGCGCGTAACGTTGGGTCAGATCGCCAAATTTGATCGTGTCTTCCGCCGAAAGCCCGGCATCGCCCGCAACTTCGCTCAGGCGGACGCGCTTGTTGCCGTGTTGGACGAAACCGTCGGCGAACTCGGCGGTCGCGGGATCGAATCCGGCCTTTTGCGCGATTGCTTCGCGCAGCTTGACGCAAGCGGCATAAACGCCGGCGGTCGAGCTGTTGGCACCCCATTGCCCGCCCGATCCGGCAGAGATGGGAAAGGCGGAATCGCCCAGCAGGACGATCACGTCCTCGACCTCGACGCCCATCATCTCAGCCGCGGTTTGTGCAATGATCGTGTAGCTGCCGGTGCCGATATCGGTCATGTCGGTGGCGACGGTGATTTTGCCCTTACGATCGACCCCGACGCGTGCGCCTGAATCCATCGCCAGATTGTCGCGGAACGCCGACGCCATGCCATATCCGACCAGCCAGCGACCATCGCGGACCTGTCCGGGCTTGGCCTTGCGCGCCGACCAGCCGAAGCGCTCGGCACCGATTCGCAGGCTTTCGACCAGTTGTCGCTGTGAGAAGGGGCGTTCGGGCTTCTCAGGGTCGACTTGCGTATCGTTCAGGATGCGAAGCTCAACCGGGTCCATCTCCAGCTTTTCGGCAAGTTCATCCATCGCGATTTCCAGCGCGAGCAGTCCCACCGCTTCGCCGGGCGCGCGCATCGCGTTGCCTTCGGGAAGATGCAGCGTCGCCAGTCGATGCGCGGTCATGCGGTTCGCGCCCGCATAGAGCAGCCTTGTCTGGTTGGCCGCCGTTTCCGGCCCGCCGCCGGGCAGGTCGCCCGACCACACCTCATGGGCGATGGCGCCGATCCGCCCGTCGCGGTCGGCGCCGATGCGGATGCGCTGGATCGTTGCGGGACGGTGCGTGGTGTTGTTGACCATCACCGGACGTGGCAGCGCGATCTTGACCGGGCGTCCGGCCGCACGCGCGCCCAGCGCCGCCAGCACGGCGTCGGACCGCACCCACAGCTTCGACCCGAAACCGCCGCCGATGAACGGCGACTGCACCCTGATCTTTTCCTTTGGAATCAACAGCGTTTCCGACAGGTCGCGGCACGCCCAGTCGATCATCTGGTTCGATGTCCAGACATTGAGCTGGTCGCCATCCCAGGCGGCGATGGTCGCCATCGGCTCCATCGCGGAATGCGACTGATCGGGCGTGGTATAGGTCTGGTCCAGCTTGACCGGTGCGCTGGCGAACGCGCCCTCGAAATCGCCGACGGCGGTGTCGGCCGATTTGCCGGGCTTCTTTGCGTTGCCGCGTTCCTTCTCAAGTTCGAATGCGCCAGCGCCACGCGCATATTCCACGCGCACCAGATTGGCTGCGGTTCGCGCCTGTTCAAAGGTTTCGGCGACGACCACGGCAACGGCCTGATGATAGTGTTCGACCTCCGGCCCGGCGAGCAGCCTGGCGGTGATGGCCTTGGCCTTGCCCAGCTTGCCGGCGTTTCCGTGATGGACGATCGCGATCACGCCGGGGGCTGCTTCGGCCTCACGCGTGTCGATGCGGGTGATGCGCCCCGTGGCGATGGTCGCGGGCACGATCGCGCCATAGGTTTGGTTGGGGACCACATCGTGCCGCTCATAGGCATAGGGCGCGCGACCCGTGGTCTTGAGCGGCCCGTCGATGCGGTCGATGGGCTTGCCGACCACACGCATTCGGTCGATCGGGTTGGTTTCGGCGGGTTGGTTGAATTGCATCGGATCAGCCCCTTGCCTCGGCAAGAATGTGGGAAAGGGTGCGCTCGGCAAGCGGCACCTTGAAGGCGTTCTGAGTAGTGGGCCGGGCGTCGGCCAGCAGGCCCCTGGTCAGCGCGGCGTCGTCGCCCTGTTCCAGTGCCTCGACACGCCATGGCTTGGGCGCGACACCGCCCAATGCAACACGCGCCGGGCCGTTGGCGGGCACGATCGCCGCCACCGAAACCAGTGCGAAGGCATAGGAGGAACGGTCGCGGACCTTCTGATAGACATGAGCGCCCGCGACCGGCGGCGGCAGCGTGACCGCGGTAATCATCTCTCCGGCTTCCAGCGCGCTTTCGATATTCGGGGTATTGCCCGGCAGCGTGTGGAAATCGGCGATGGGGATGGTGCGCGTGGTGCCGTCGCCCTTCACCGTTTCAACCCCGGCATCCAACACGCGCATGGCGACGGCCATGTCGCTTGGGTGCTGTGCGATACAGGTATCGCTGGTGCCGATCACGGCCAGACCGCGGTTGAATCCGCCGATCGCGGCGCAACCGCTGCCCGGCTTGCGCTTGTTGCACGGCTTCGCGGTGTCATAGAAATAAGGGCACCGCGTGCGTTGCAACAGGTTGCCGCCCGTCGTCGCCTTGTTGCGAAGCTGTCCTGAGGCACCGGCCACCAGCGCGCGCGTCAGCACGCCGTAATCGCGACGAACGCGCGGATGCGCGGCTAGGTCGGTGTTGCGAACCAGCGCCCCGACACGCAGGCCGCCCTGCGCCGTTTCTTCGATCTGGTCGAGACCCACGCGGTTCACGTCGACCAGATGCGTCGGTGTTTCGATCTCCAGCTTCATCAGGTCGAGCAGGTTAGTGCCGCCCGCAATGAACTTGGCGCCTGGCTTTCGCGCGATTGCCGCCGCGGCTTCGGCAGGCGTCGTGGCGCGTTCATAGGTAAAGGCCTTCATGCGCGGCGCTCCTTTGCCTCGCCCGCCACATCGGCGATGGCGTCGAAGATATTGGCATAGGCGCCGCAGCGACAGATATTGCCGCTCATCCGCTCCTTGACTTCCTCGATCGAAAAGCCGGGCGCGGCGGCGACATCCTCGGTCACATGGCTGGGAATACCGTTCTTGATCTCGTCCAGCACGGCGACGGCGGAGCAGATCTGGCCCGGCGTGCAGTAACCGCATTGATAGCCGTCATGGCGCACGAACGCCGCCTGCATCGGGTGCAGGTCGCCGGGGCTGCCCAGACCCTCGATGGTGGTCACTTCGTCGCCATCGTGCATTACGGCCAGCGTCAGGCAGCTGTTGATGCGCCGCCCCTCTACAATCACGGTGCACGCGCCGCACTGGCCGTGGTCGCAGCCCTTCTTGGTGCCGGTCAGCTTCCAGTGTTCGCGCAGCGCGTCGAGCAGGGTGGTGCGCGGATCGAGGCTGACTTGGGCTGACTTGCCATTGACTTTCAGCGTCACGGGAAGGCGCGGGTCGCTGCTGGCGGGCGCGGATTGCGGCTTGGCCTCAGCGGCGATCGGCACGGTTGCGGTCGCGGCGGTCGCCACGCCGCCGGCGAGCACGCCGCGTCGGGAAACGTCGAAAGCGTTGGAAGTCGGCATCATCGGCCCTCATGGCTTGAACAACCGGCGCCAGGACACACGCGCCGTTCCAGACCATGTTAACCGATCAGCGAGCGTTCCGCTCCCCCCACATCAACGGAAATTGTCGGCATATGCCTGAAGTTTCAGCTTGCGGACGGGGGCAGGAATGACGTGCGCGTCGATTCCCTCACGCTCGGCATAGGCTTGCGCCGCTTCCATCGAAGGGAAGCGCAGCTTGACCTGCTCGCGCGTGTCGCCCGACCCGGCCCAGCCGGTCAGCGGATCGGGACGCTTGGCTTCGCCCGTTTCGAACTCGAGCACCCAGCGATGGGTCAGCGCCTTGCCCGAAGACATGGCATTTTTCGGCTGCTGATAAATGCGTGCGGTCGGCATGACAGGTCTCCTAACGCGATTCGCGGCGCCTTGCATCTGCCTTTTTGGTCCTGAGCGTCGGATCGGTGGCGGTCGGGTCGTCGGGCCAGGGATGGCGTGGATAGCGGCCGCGCATTTCGCGTGCCACATCGGCCCAGCTTCCAGCCCAGAAACCGGGCAGGTCGCGCGTCGTCTGGATCGGTCGCCCGGCGGGGGAGGTGAGGCTGAGGACCAGCGGCACGCGGTCGCGTCCGATCACTGGATGTTCGGCGACACCGAACAGCGCCTGGACGCGCAATTCGACACGCGGTCCGCCTTCGGCGGCATAGTCGATCGCGTGGCTCGACCCGGCCGGGCTGTCGAAGCGGGCGGGCGCAATACGGTCGACTTCACGCATCGCATCCCAGCCGATCAGGGTTCGCAGCGCATCGGTCAGGTCGCCCGGTGCGATGGCGTCCAGCCGCCGCTTGTCCGCCACCAGCGCGGGCAGCCATTCGTCGAGCCGCGCGATCAGCACGGCGTCGTCCAGCGGATGCGCGGCATAGGCGGCGCGCGCGCGCAACGCTTCGCTGGCTTCGCTCCACGGGAGCAGGGCGGGGCCATGGCGACGCACAGCCTCGACCAGCGCCGTCTCGATCGCGTCGGGCGTGGCGCCTGAATCAGGGCCGCGCGACAGGGCAATGCCGCCCAGCCGCCGTGTTCGCTCGGTCACGACCCCGCCGGTCGTTCGGTCGAAACGGACTTCGCGTTTCGTCTCGATGCGCTCGGCGAACAGCGCCTCCACCGTCTCTTGGGTGATTGCAGCCGCCGACAGGATGCGCGCGCCCGCCGCCGACCCTTGTGTCTCCGCTACCGCCAGCCACTCGCTGCCCGCCAGGCTCGAATTGGGGTCGAGCACTAGTCCCCGCCCGCCCGCCGTCGCCCATCGCTCGCCACCGGCGTCGCGCCGCCGCGCGATCCGGTCGGGAAAGGCGATGGCGATGCACGCCGCGACCGGATCGGCCAGATCGCCAGTTGCTCCCGCGGGCACCATCATTGCCCAGCGCGCTGCCATCCGCCGTGCCGCCTCGGCGCGCTGCCCGCGCTCGCCCCGCCAGCGCCGCAGCCGAAGGTCCAGATCGGGGTCGTTACCGCCCAGTCCGCGCTCGCCCAGCAGCACCGCCAGATCGGCGGCGATGCCCGCCATGCCCATTTCGCCCGCGCGCACCAGCATGTGGGCCAACCGGGGCGGCAGCGGCATTCGGGCAATGGCGCGGCCATGCGGCGTCGGGCGGCCGCTTTCGTCAAGCGCTTCCAGCGCGGTCAGCCGATACCGTGCTTCTTCGATCGCGGCGTTGGGCGGCGCGTCCAGCCAGTTCAGGTCGCGCGGATCGGCAACGCCCCAGATCGCGCAATCCAGCGTCAGCGATGACAGGTCGGCCTCCAGAATTTCCGGTGGATCAAAGCGCGGCATCCCCGCTGTCGCTGCCGCTTCCCACAAGCGATAGGCAGTGCCCGGCCCCTGCCGGGCCGCCCGGCCCGCGCGCTGCGTCGCCGCTGCCTGGCTCGCACGCTCGGTGACCAGCCGCGTCATCCCCGCCGCGCGGTCATAGCGCGGGCGGCGCGCCAGCCCCGAATCGACAACGATGCGAATCGAATCGAGCGTCAGCGACGTCTCCGCGATCGAGGTTGCCAGCACGACCTTGCGCGCGCCGTCCGGCTCGGCAGCGATGGCGGCGCGCTGCGCGGCGGGGGGGATATTGCCGTGCAGCCGGTGCAGGCGAACGCCGGGCAGGTCGCCCAACCGCTCCGCTACCCGCTCGATCTCGCCCACGCCCGGCAGGAAGGCAAGCAACCCGCCCTCACGCTCGCGCAGGGCCTGTCGGATCGCCGATGCCATCGCATCCTCGACCCGCATATTGGCGTCGCGGCCCAGATGGATCAGGTCCAGCGGGTGGCTGCGGCCTGCGCTTTCGATCGCCGGTGCGCCGCCCATCAGGCCAGCGAAGCGTGTGCCGTCCAGCGTCGCCGACATTGCCAGCAGGCGCAGGTCGGGCCGCAATCCCGCCTGCGCGTCGAGCGCGAGGGCAAGGCCGAAGTCGCTGTCGAGGCTGCGTTCATGCACTTCGTCGAACAGCACCGCCGACACGCCCGCCAGCTCGGGATCGGCCTGTACCCGCGCGACGAAAATCCCCTCGGTCATTACCGTGACGCGTGTTGCCGCAGACCGCTTGCTATCCAGTCGCGTCGCATAGCCAAAGCGGCGCCCGACCGGCTCCCCGGCCAGCGCCGCCATGCGTTCGGCCGCCGCGCGCGCGGCGATACGGCGCGGCGACAGCAGCAGCACTTCGCCCGTGCACCACGGGGTCGAAAGCAGCGCGGGCGCAACCGCCGTGGTCTTGCCCGCGCCCGGCGGCGCGACCAGCACGGCGCAGGCTTCTCCTGCCATCGCGGCAAGCAGATCGGGCAGCACGGCATGGATCGGCAGGTCGTTCATCGCATCTTGCGCTACCCTTCAGGGAGCCAAGGCACAATTCATGCGTATGCCACCATCGCGCAGCCCCACTCGCGTGATGGAGAACCCTTATGGCAAAGGCACTGGCAAGTTTCGCGATCAGCCCGACGGGCGATGGCTATATGCTGATGATGGAGGATGAGGACGGCGACACGATCGAACTGACCGCGACGTTCGAGCAGCTCGATCTGATCGCGGAAGCGGTCGACCAGCAACTCAACAGCGACGAGGAAGACGTGCTCGGCATTGACGAGGACGAGGAGTGAGGCATCGGGGGCGGCCCATGACGGTCGCCCCCGATTCCGGCGGTCAGCGGCGGCGATCGCGCCGGTAATCACGCCAGTCACCTCGGCGTTCACGGCGATAGTCACGCACATCGCCGCGCAATTCGCGCCGGTAATCGCGGACATCGCCGCGGCGTTCACGGCGATAATCGCCCCAGCTTACATTGCCCCGGCGATAATCGCGCCAATCCTGGCGACGGTCGCGACGGAAGCTGCGATCATCCTGTCGGCGATCGCGTCGGAACGAACGATTGTCCTGGCGCCGGTCGCGACGATGGTCGCGCCAGTCCTGACGCGATTCCCGTCCCTGCCAACCCCAACGCTGTGGCGCGGCCGACGCGGCGGCGGGCATGACCATTGCCGCCAACGCGGCCAAAAGGATCGGTGTACGCATCATACTCTCCCGACAAAATATCCAGGCCCCGATGGCCGATGACGGGGTTATGCATGAACAGGGCTGAACAGGCTCCAACGGGCCGTTCATCGTCGTGAAGGGTAAGAATAAACCTTTGCAATTCAGCATCTTAGGGAAGTGGCATGCGGCGGAGCGTGCCAGCGGCGCGTCGGGTGGCTTAGTAAGCGCGCGCGACCGCGAACTCGACCGCCTCGACCATCGCATCCTTCGCGGCACCGGCGGAGAACATGCCGAGCGAATCAATCGCCCGCTGGCCGTAATGACGCGCGCGCGCCAGCGTATCCTCGACCGCGCGGGTCTCGTTCATGCGCCGAATCGCCTCGGCGAGCGCTGCGTCGTCGCTCTTCCCCTCGCGGATGGCGCTCATCCAAAAGGCGCGGGCTTCCGCGTCACCGCGCGCATAGGCGAGGATCACGGGCAACGTCATCTTGCCTTCTCGGAAATCGTCGCCGGCATCCTTGCCCATGGTATCCGCGTCGCTGACATAGTCGATCGCGTCGTCGACCAGCTGGAACGCGATGCCCAGATTGCGGCCATAGGCATCGAGCGCCTGTTCCTCCGCCTCCGACCGTTCGGCGACGACAGCGGCGATGCGGCACGCGGCGGCGAACAGCGCGGCGGTTTTGGCGCCGATGATATCGAGATAGCGTTCTTCGGACAGGTCGAGGCGGCGGATGGCGGTCAGTTGATTGACCTCCCCCTCGGCGATGACGGCGCTGGCATTGGACAGGATCTTCAGCACCTTCAGGCTGCCGTCCTCGACCATCAGCTCGAAACTGCGGCTGAACAGGAAGTCGCCGACCAGCACGCTGGCGGGGTTGCCCCAGATTATGTTGGCGGTGCGCTTGCCGCGGCGCAGGTCGGACCCGTCGACCACATCGTCGTGCAGCAAGGTGGCGGTGTGGATGAACTCTACAGCCGCCGCCAGCCGGTGATGGCGCGTGCCGGCATAGCCGATCAGCGCGGCGCTGGCGAGCGTCAGCATCGGGCGCATCCGCTTGCCGCCCCCCGCGATCAGGTGCCCGGCCAGCTTGGGGATCAGCGGAATGTCGGACTGCATCCGGTCGAGGATGACCGCGTTGACGCAATTCATGTCATGCGCCGTGATCGCGATCATCGGATCGAGCGAAGCGGGCGGGCGCGAGCCGAGGCGATGCACGGTAGCAGTCATCGCGCGCCGACTTGGCCTTTCGCCGCCGCAAACGCAAGCCGCTTGCGTGCGAGCGGACCAAAGGCCATCAGGCGGCGACCGTAAGGGAAGGGGCCGCTTCGTGACCGACGACACGCTCAAGCGCTATCGCCAGAGCATCGACAATATCGACATGGCGCTGGTCTGCCTGCTCGCCGAACGTTTCAAGGTGACGCAGGCGGTCGGGCAGCACAAGGCGGAGCACGGTCTGCCCCCCGCCGATCCGGGGCGCGAGGAGGCGCAGATCGCGCGGCTGCGGCGGTTGGCGGCGGAGGCCGATCTGGACCCGGAGTTTTCCGAGAAGTTCCTGCGCTTCATCATCGACGAGGTGATCCGCCACCACGAACGGTTGCGCGGCTGAGCGGCGGGCGGGAACAACCACGCCGCCGCAGGCGTCCTTTCGCGCAAGCTGAGCGAAGGGATGAACGATGCGCGACGATTTCCTGATCTTCACGCCCGGCGATGTCGACCTGTCGCGATCCCCGCTGCGCGGTGCGTGCGATGCGGAGACGTTCGTGCTCGGCGCGTTCAATCCGGGCTTCACGCGCCTGCCGTCGGGCAATCTGTTGCTGATGGTCCGTGTGGCCGAAGCGCTGAGCGATCCGGTCGCGCGCTCGCTTCGCTGGGACGACGGCATGTATCGGGTCGATCGATGGCCCGCCGAGCGGGTGGATTCGTCCGACCCGCGCATTCTGAAACTGACGGCCGATCCCTGGCAACCGCTTGCGCTGACCTCCTTGTCGTGGCTGTTGCCGGTCGAACTGTCGCCCGATGGGGAGCAGGTGGTGGCGGTGCATTACGACCGTGCGGTCGTGCCGGCGGCCAGTTACCAGGCTTATGGTGTCGAGGACCCGCGCATCAGCCGCGTGGGCGACCAATGGGTGATGACCGCCTGTTCGGTCAGCCCGGAGCGGCTATGCACCACGCTTTATCGCGCATCCGATGCAATGGACTGGCGGCTGGAGGGCATCGTGCTCGACCACCAGAACAAGGACATGCTGATTTTCGAAGGGCAGGCGGGCGGCCGATACTGGGCACAGACCCGGCCGCTGGGCGAAACTTGGTTCGCCTACCCCCCCGACAGCGAATGGCGCGCGGGACCGGCGATCCAACTCGCCACCTCGCCCGACCTGCTGTACTGGAAGCCTTATGA
>NZ_DATJLI010000090.1:0-35087 GCF_035490575.1 Sphingomonas sp.
CGAGAACTGATGTTCGGGCGGCCCGGCGTTTCCGTCGGGCCGCACCGCCAGAAGGGGCAAAGCGGCATTTTGTTCGAATGCCCGCTTGCCAAAGTAAAAACGCCCCTTTAAGGGGCGCCTTCCCGGAACGATGGGGCCGTAGCTCAGCTGGGAGAGCGTCGCAATGGCATTGCGAAGGTCAGGGGTTCGATCCCCCTCGGCTCCACCATCCACCCGGTTTCGACCGGCAAGAAGGGCGCCGGACGGGCGCCCTTTTGTGTTATGGCGGCGGCGCGGTTGCGCGCCTGACCTCAGGCCTTCGCACGATCGCGCGCGACGCTTTGGCTCAGCAGTGCGAAATGTCCGTGATCGAACCCTGCGGCGTGGAAGCGGTCGAGTTCGGCAAGCGGCACGCGGCGGCCGTCGCGGCGCACCAGCACGGCCATCCGCCGCAATGCCTCAAGCCGCGCGTCGGCCAGCGCGGGGTTGGGGCGCGCGCCGAACAACGTTCCCATCGCGATCGACATCGGCCCCGGCGCTCGCAATGACGACAGCGTGTCGCGGCGCGCCAAGGCAATCGCCGACCATTCCAGCGGGGAGAAGGATGCGCGCTGCGTAACGGCACGCGGATTGGCGCCACCATGGTCGAGCACCGGCACATGTTCGGAAAAATTGCGATAAGCCATGTCGGATATCCATTGGTCGAGGGCGCACGACACCGCCGGCGATCGGATCGCCGGGTGGTGCAGAACCGCCCGTTCGTGGCGCCATGCAGGAAAGGGCAGCCACGAAACTGGTTCAGGGAGAGGTGGGGTCCGGCGCCGGGATCAGCGCGGGCGGGTAATGGTTTTCGTCGGGGTCATCGCGCTCCCTTTGCATGAAGAAGCGCCGTTGCGGGCCTTCAATACCGGTTGGTATATAAGTCCCGCGCCATGCCGTCAATCACATCTATACCGATTGGTCTGAAAAGTTTTAATGCAGTGGCCGGGGCAACTAAGCAGCCCTATCGCGTCGGCCAGAACTTGAGCGCCAGATCGACCGTGCGGTCCAGTTCCCCGCGTGTCGCGCCGGACCCGGCCTGCACCGCAAGCCCCTGAAGAAACGCAAAAAGATAATTAATCAGTGCCTCGACATCGATTTCGGTCCCGAAATCGCCTTGAGCGCGGGCACGCTCGAACCGTTCGATCAGCGCGGCTCGCGACGATGCCCGACGCGCAATCACTTCGTCCCGGATGCCCTGCGCGTCATCGCCGCATGTGACGGTGCTGATGACACCAAGGCAGCCCTTGGCATCGGCTTCGCTGGTCTGGTTTGCGACTCCGCCCCGCATCAGCCGTTCGACCACGCCGCGCGCCGTGGGCGCGTCGAGCGCGCAGCGCATATAGTCGAGCTTTTCGCGCTCGTATAAATCCAGCGCCTTGCGGAACAGCGATTCCTTGTTGCCGAACGCGGCATAGAGGCTGGGGCGCGTGATCCCCATCGCTTCGGTCAGGTCGGTGATCGACGCGCCTTCATACCCCTTGGTCCAGAAGATGTGCAGCGCCTTGGCAAGCGCCGCATCGGTGCAGAACTCGCGTGGGCGGCCCTTTGGGGCAGGCGAAAGAACAGTGGCCATCACCCGGATATAAGCATTCGACCCGCCGCGATCAAATGACGCTTGCCAGCGGTTTGCTGCGCCGCCCGCATAAAAAAGGGGCGGCCGCAGCGAATGCGACCGCCCCAACCACCTCTATGGGCGGGGGAGGAACGTTAGAAGCGGAAGCGAACGCCCGCGCGATAGGTGCGGCCCAGCATGTCGTAGAGCGCCGGGTTCGAGAAATAGGGCGACAGCGCCGGATTACGGTCGAACAGATTGTCGACCTTGAAATAGGCGGTGACTTCCTCGGTCAGGTTATAGGTGCCGCCAATGTCCATATAGAAGGCGCCGGGGACGAAATTGTCTTCCGGGCTGATCGTCTGGTTGTTGCCGGTCGACACCGGGCAGGTGCCGGGGGCGCATTCGATATAATTGTTGCTGATGACGCCATCGCTGAACCAGCGTTCCTGGATCAGGATCGAGAAATCGTCGGTCGAATAGCTCTGCGTCGCCAGCCATTTCCAGTCAGGCGTATTGCCCAGGTTCGCACCCGCCGAATCGTTGGGGATGGTGCCCGGCAGGCCCGAATCGCTGATATATTCGGCGATATGCGTCGCCAGCGCGCGCACGACGAACGTGCCCGGCAGGTTCAGCGGATTGCGCCACTGATAGCTTGCCTCGATATCGAAGCCCTGGGTTTCGATCGACGCGAAGTTGAACGACTGCACGTTGATGAAGTTCGGGCCTTCGGTAGCGTTCAGATTGAACGAGTCGCACGTTTCGGGAAGGATGTTCTCGAAACACAGGTTGACGATCTGTCCGGCACCCAGGCTGGAGATCACGTCGTCGATCTTGATCTGATACCAGTCGAACGACAGGCTCAGGCCCGGAAACCAGGACGGGTTCGAAAGCGCGATGCCCGCCGTGGTGTTCCGCGCGATTTCAGGCGTCAGATCGGGATTGCCGACCGTATATTGCAGTGCAAGCACGTTGCGGTTGTTGAACGGGTCGAAGAAGTTGGGCAGCGTCGTGGTGACGGGCGCCGCGAACAGTTCCGACAGGTTCGGGGCGCGCACGTCGCGTGAGGTCACGCCGCGGATGCGAAGGCCGTCGATCGGCAATTCCCAGGTGCCGCCGATCTTCCACGCCCAGACGGTGCCCGATGTTGAATAATCGGTCACGCGCGCGGCCCCGTTGATGTTCGCCCGGCCGGCGGCATCCGAATTGATGATCGGAAGATCGGCTTCGATGAAGCCTTCCGCCACGCTGTACGCGCCGGTGCCGTTGCGGTAGTTGCCGGCATACCAGTTCACGCCGTCGTCACGCAGGATGGGGTCGGCGGGATAGGCATTGCTGAACGGCGTGTTCGCACTGCCCGCCCCATAAGGATCGGCTTCCACATTATAATATTCGTGGCGGAACTCGGCACCGAACGCGATCGACAGCGGCCCGGCCCACAGGTCGACCGGCTGGCCCGAGAAGTTCAGGCTGACCACATCCTGCGTCTGGCGCGTGCGCTGATACGGGCCATTTTCGGGCATGACGTATCGAAGCGCTGCTTCCGAAGCGCCGCCGCCGATGATGTTCAGCGGCTGACACCCATTGGCGCGCGCCACCGGATCGCGGCAGACGATCGATCCGTTCAGGGCGACCGCGTCGATCGCCTGATTGAAGCGATTGTTCAGCAGGATGTTGGTCACGTCCACGTTCTGATAGGTCGTGCCGTGCTGATAGAAGATGTCGTAGTTCCAGTCGCCGCCGAACACCGGCACCTTACCCTTCGCACCACCGACGAAGCGATACAGACGGCGATCGGTCGCAACCTGCGAACTGCCGAGTGACGCGTTGCTGGTGCCGTAACGGAAGCTGGTGATCCCCGCTGCAGCGCATTGTGCCTGGACCGATTGCGGCAGGAACGGGTTTTCGCACTGGATAGTCAGGTTGGGGCGGTTCTGGCCGTTGATCGGCTGGTTCGCCGTCTTGACCTGACCGATGGTGACGGTGCCGTAGATCTCGTTGTCGGGCGCGAAGTCGTAGCCGAGACGGGTATAGGCGTTCAGGCGCTCGATGCTCGATTTGAGCGAACGGCCCGAATCGACATTGCCCGAGACATCGCCGCCCTGACAGAAGCCGAAGTCGCAACCGATGACATTGCCCGCGTCATTGCGCGCGGGAACGCCGTTTGAACCATATTGGAACTGGAACGGGTTGCCCGTCTGATCGAACGCGATGCCCTGCAGCGGACCGGCGGTGATGAGACCATATTTGGTGAAGCCGATCGACTGCGCGAAATCGCGCAGCACCAGTTGCGGGTTACCGTCGTCGCGGATGTTGCGGTCGACCAGCGTGCGCTGGGTGAACCAATCGCGGCCGCCGGCCAGCCCGATGCCATAGGGACCGGGGCCGACGCCCGCTTCGTTGCCATATTCGGTGCTGACGACCAGGTGCAGCGTGTCGTTGAGAAAGCTCTTGCCGCCGGCGAGCTGGACCAGCACGCCTTCATCATCGGCATAATCGGTGATGCTGCCCTGGACATTGCCCTTCAGGCCTTCGAACCGGGTGTCGGTGATGAAGTTGACGACGCCGCCGACCGCGTCCGAGCCATAGGATGCGGACGCGCCGCCATTCACGACATCGACGCGCCGGATCAGAAGCTGCGGGAACAGGCTGACATCGGGCACGCCCGACACGTTCGCGCCGACCACGCGCTGGCCGTCGAGCAGCGTCAGCGTGCGGATCGCGCCCACGCCGCGCAGCGAGAAGGAGCTGAGCCCCTGCGCGCCGCTGGAGGTGCTGAAGGTATTGACCTGCGTGCCGCTCGACCCCTGCAGCGAGGGGAGCTGGGCGACGGTGCTGAAGATATTAGGCTGGGCATTGGCGGCGATCTGTTCGTCGCCGATGACCGTCGTCGGCGTGGGCGCGTTGAAGCCGCTGGCGGTAATGCGCGAACCGGTGACGATGATGTCCTGCGGCGCGCTGGGGGCATCGTCGGCTTCGGCGGTGGGGGGCAGGGCGCCCTGGGGCGCGCCAGGCGGCGGCGCGGCTTCTGGCGTGGTCTGCGCCAGTGCCGGGGCGGACAGCGCGCACATCGACAATGCCAGGATGCTGGCCGCGCCATGGCGCAGCCGGACGTTTTTCAACAGGCTGTAACGTTCTGAAAACATACCACTCTCCCTGAATTGCGGCCCGCGTTATCTGCGGTGACGATCATTGGAACGGGCGTTTCGGCCATGGCCGAAACGATCCATTCAAACGGTCGGGAGGGCGGCAATTGGCCTGATCCCCACGACCGGGTTCTGCTTCACTGCGACCAATACCACGACACGTCAACGATAATATCAGATACGATGTTAACGAAACCGGGGCGTTTTCCTGCGGTCAGCGACCGCAAAATTAAAGTTCAGCGAAAAAATACGTCTATAAACAAATAGATATGTGTAACATTTGAACGTTTTGTCGTGGCGCTTGACAAAAACCCCGCTTCGCAGCCACGGTAACGCTACCAACGATGAGTTACCCAACCCCGGCGGGTTGTCAATACTCATACATTTGCCTTAGTCGGTCGAACCGTCGCAATCGGTGATCCCGGCTGGTTTTCGGTGCCTGGAATGCCGCCAAAAACAAGCTGGTTACGTTAACGGAGCAGGTGCCTTGAAAATACGCGGCATTCCCAGCCTTAGGTGGACGATAATCGGCCTGTTCGTGGGCGCGATGATCATCAATTATCTGTCGCGAGCGGTGCTGGGCGTCGCGGCGCCGGTCATCCTCGATGAGCAGTCGATCACCAGCGAACAATATGGCTGGATCACCGGCGCTTTTCAGATCGGTGTGATGTTTCAGCCACTGGCTGGTTATATTCTGGACGGCGTTGGGCTGCGAATCGGGTTCGGGGTATTCGTCGCGACCTGGTCGCTGATTACCATGGCGCACGCCTTTGCCAGCGGCTGGATGGGATTCGCGGCGTTGCGCGGGATACTGGGTCTGGCGGAAGGGTCGGCGCAGCCAGCGGGGCAGAAGCTGGTCGCCGAATGGTTTCCAGCGCGCGAACGCGGCGTCGCGGGCGGCATCTATAATATCGGCGCATCCTTTGGTGCGGTATTCGCCCCGCCGCTGGTGGCGTGGGCCGTGATGACACAGAGCTGGCGGCTGGCCTTCATCGTCGCGGGCGGCATTGGCGTGGTGTGGGCGCTGATCTGGTATATCTGGTATCGCGCGCCCCAGCAGCACCCGGCCCTCAGCGATGTCGAGCGCGATTATATCCTGACAGGACAGGAAGCGCGGCTGGCCGCGCTGGATGCCAAGCCGTCGATTCTGGCGCTGATCCGCCGCCGCGACCTGTGGGGCATCGCGCTGCCACGGATGCTGGCCGATCCGGTGTGGGGCATGTTGTCGTTCTGGATGCCGCTGTATCTGGCGCGCGAACGCGGGTTCGACCTGACGCAGCTGGCATTGTTCGCGTGGCTACCGTTCCTGGCGGCCGACCTTGGCTGTCTGTTCGGGCCGGCGGTGGTCGCGTTCCTGCAACGCCGCAACATCGACCTGATCGACGCCCGCCGCTGGGCCTTCACGCTGGGCGCGGTGATGATGACGGGCATGGCGTTCGTCGGCGTCGTCACCAATCCCTATGTCGCGATCGGGCTGCTTTGCCTGGGCGGGTTCGCACACCAGACATTGTCGGTCACGGTCATCACCATGGCATCGGACCTGTTCCGCCGGAACGAGGTTGCGACCGCGGCGGGCATGGCCGGGCTGGCGGGCAATCTGGGGGTGCTCGTCTTCTCGCTGGTGCTTGGCCAGATGGTCGACGATGTCGGCTATGAACCCTTTTTCATCCTTCTTGGCGTGCTCAACCTGATCGGCGCGACCATCCTCTGGACATTGGTGCGTAAACCCGCATGACCCACATCGCCAATCCCGTGCTGCCGGGCTTCAATCCCGATCCGTCGATCCTGCGCGTCGGTGACGATTTCTACATCGCGACCTCGACCTTTGAATGGTATCCGGGCGTCCAGATTCACCACAGCCGCGACCTGGTGAACTGGCGGCTGGTCTCGCGCCCGCTGAACCGTGCGAGTCAACTCGACATGCGCGGCGATCCCGATTCGTGCGGCGTATGGGCGCCCGACCTGACCTATGCCGATGGCCGCTTCTGGCTGATCTTCACCGATGTGAAGCGCTATGGCACCACGACCGTCGACGGCGCGACGGGTGTGTCGCTTCGCGACTTCCACAATTATGTCGTTACCTGTGACACGATCGACGGTGAGTGGTCCGACGCAACCTATCTGAACAGCAGCGGGTTTGATCCGGCGCTGTTCCATGATGATGACGGGCAGAGCTGGCTGCTGAACATGCTGTGGAATCACCGGCCGGGCGACAGCCGCTTTGCCGGGATCGTGGCGCAGACGTTCGACCGCGAAACGATGATGCTGACCGGCGATCCGCACCTTATCTTTAAGGGAACCGAGCGCGGCTTTACCGAAGGCCCGCATATTCTGAAGCATGGCGGCTGGTATCATCTGCTGGTGGCGGAGGGCGGCACGGGATGGAACCACGCCGCCGTGATGGCGCGTTCGCGCAACCTGCTCGGCCCCTATGAAGTGCATCCCGATGGCGCGGTGCTGACGGCGGCGGGGCGGCGCGAAGGTTCACTGACGCGCACCGCGCATGGCGACATCATGGAGCTGGCCGATGGGACGCCGTGGATCGCCTATCTGTGCGGGCGTCCGCTTGGGCAGCATAAGCGTTGCGTGCTGGGCCGCGAAACGTCGATCCAGCCGCTTCGCTGGTGCGAGGACGGCTGGCTGCGGACGCTGGACGGCGACGCCCGGCCCGATCCCGCGCCGCCTGCGCCCGATCTGCCGCCCGCGCCCTGGCCTGACGAAAGCTGGGACGGCTCATTCACCGGCGATACGCTGCCCCAGCCGCTGCAATGGCTTCGCACGCCGCATTGGGAACATCTGTTCAGCCTGACCGAACGCCCCGGCCAGTTGCGGCTGTTCGGGCGCGAGACGATCGGCAGCCTGTTCGAACAGTCGCTGGTCGCGCGTCGCCAGACGCATTTCAGTTATGCCGCGACGACCTGTGTCGAGTTCGAGCCGCGCGATTTTCAGGCGTCGGCGGGACTGGTCTGCTACTACAACAGCACCAAGTTCCATTATCTGCACATCAGCCGTGATGCCGCGATTCGTCAGTTGTTGCTGATGACCGCGACACCCGAAGGGGAGGGCGGAACGACGCTCAACACGCTGGCGACGCTGCCCGATGGCCCGATCGAACTTCGCGTCGATGTCGATGAAGCCGAACTGCGCTTTGGCTGGCGCGCCGCCGGTGCGTCTGACTGGAATGCCGCCGGGCCGGTGCTCGATGCGACGATCCTGTCGGACGAAGCCACGCTGCCGGGCCTGCCCAATTTCACCGGCACGTTCGTCGGTATCGCGTGTCAGGACGTATCGGGCCGGGGCACGCCCGCCGATTTCGCCTGGTTCCGATATGAAGGGCGCGACGCCGACTAAGCGGCGGTGGCGGCGCTGCCGGCGACGGGGGCTGCCGATTCGCGCGTGACGATCGCGTGTTCGAGCACGCGGTCGCTGGCCGGGCGGCGATCGCCGGCGGCGACATTCGCGACCAGCACCGCCAGCGCTTCGGCGGCCAGCCGATGCACGGGCTGGCGCACCGTCGTCAGCGGCGGCCACAGCGTGACGGCGGCGGTGGTGTCGTCAAAGCCCATGACCGACAACTCCTCCGGCACGTCCAGATGGCGGCGATGCGCGACCGACACGACGGCGGCGGCCATGTCGTCGTTGCTGGCGAAGATCGCGGTCGGCGGCGTCGGTCCTTCGAGCAGTTGCTCCCCCGCCGCCAGGCCCGATGCATAGCTGAAATCGCCCTGCGCCACGCGCACGTCGACGCCCGGCGTCTCGCGCACGGCGGCATAGAAACCCGCCATGCGTTCCGCACTGGCCGCCTGATCGGGATTGCCGAGCACGAAACCCAGGCGGCGATGGCCCAGATCGAGCAGATGACGCGTCGCTTCATAAGCTGCCAGCCGGTCGTCGATCCGCACGCAGATCGCGCCCGCCACCTGATAGGCGCCGACCGCCGCCATCGCGCAGCCCGCTTCGCGCAGCACGTTCAGCACCTGCGGCGATTCGCCCAGCGGCGGGGTCAGGATGACGCCCGACACGCCCGATGCGATCAGTTCGCGCAGCGCGTCGAGCGACGGGGGCTTGCCCGCCTCTCCCTTGAGCAGGATCAGCCGCGCGCCGCGCGTCGATGCTTCCTCGAACACGCCGGTCAGGAACTCGCTCATGAACGCCGCGCTGGGATTGGAATAGATGACGCCGATCCGCAATTCGCCCGATGTGACCAGGCTGCGTGCCGCGACATTGGGGGTATAGGCCAGCGCCTCGATCGAGCGTTGCACCGCCACGCGTGTTTCGGGGCGGACACCTGAACGACCATTGATGACCCGCGACACGGTCATCGGCGATACGCCCGCATGTGCAGCGACGTCGATGATCGTCGCGCCGCGCGCGCTGCGAACGATTTTTTTCACCCGGCCCCTGTCGAACGTCCCCTGGAGCGAGCAGACCTAAAGGCTTTTCGCACGCGGGGTAAAGCGTTGGTCGATGATTTTTCCGGCGGCAAGCGCCGGACTGGCTGGGGCGGCAGGATTCGAACCTGCGAATGGCGGCACCAAAAGCCGCTGCCTTACCACTTGGCGACGCCCCAACATCACCCGCGGGTGAGGGTGGCGCTTATACCCGCGAAATTGGCCGTGAAAAGGGGGTCAAAGGATGCGTTCGACCCAATTGTGCGGATCGGGCGCCTGGCCCTTCTGAATGGCGACCAGATGTTCGCGCAGGCGGCCGGTCATTTCGCCGGGGCCGCCATTGCCGATGCGGAAGTCGCGGGTCCGCCCGCGCACCCGACCGATCGGCGTCACGACGGCGGCGGTGCCGCACGCGAAACTTTCGCGCAGGCGGCCGCTGGCGGCGTCCGCTTCCCACTGGTCGATCGAATAGGGCGCCTCGCGCACGGTGGCGCCGGCTTCTCGCGCCAGCGTCAGGATCGAATCGCGCGTGATGCCGGGCAGGATCGTGCCGGTCAGCGGTGGCGTCTGGATCGATCCGTCGTCGAACACGAAAAAGGTGTTCATGCCGCCCAGTTCCTCGACCTGCACGCGCTCGACCGCGTCGAGGAACACGACCTGGTCGCAGCCCTCGCGGATCGCCTCGGCCTGTGCCTGAAGGCTGGCGGCATAGTTGCCGCCGCATTTCGCCGCACCGGTGCCGCCGGGCGCGGCGCGCGTGAAATCGTCGGAAATCCAGACCGTGATCGACGGCGCGCCGCCCTTGAAATAGGCGCCGGCCGGAGAAGCGATGACCATGTAGAGATATTCGGCCGACGGTTTGACGCCCAGGAACACCTCGCTCGCGATCATGAAGGGGCGCAGATACAGCGAACCGCCCTCGATCCCCGGAATCCAGTCGCGATCGGCGGCGACCAGTGGGCGGATTGATTCGAGGAACAGTTCATCGGGCAGTTCGGCCATCGCCATGCGCTGAGCCGACGCGCGGAACCGTCGGGCATTGGCGTCGGCGCGGAACAGGGTCACGCCGCCGTCATCGGTGCGATAGGCCTTCAGCCCCTCGAAAATCTCCTGTGCGTAATGAAGCACGGCACAGGCCGGGTCCATCTGAAGCGGCGCGCGTGGCTGGACGGCCATGTCGTGCCAGCCCCTGTCGGCGTTCCAGCGGGCGATCGCCATGTGATCGGTGAAAACGCGCCCGAAACCGGGGTTTTCGAGGATGCCCGCGCGGGTCGTCGCATCGACGGGGCTTGCGTGGCGCTCCAGCGGAAAGGTCGGCGTGTCGGCAAGCATCGTCGGGTTCATCGCATCGGTCCATGGCTGTCGTGGCGCAGGCGGTTAGCCCGGCGGCTTGCGGGACGCTAGGTGCGCTGGCAGAACAGGTCAACATGGCTGGCCCAACAACGCCCGAACCCTATCGCCCGGCATCGCCGCTGTTCCTGCGCGAGCCGGAGATTCGCAAGGGCGTCGAGTTGCTGTATTTCGGCTATAGCCATCTGACCCGCGCGATCGACGAGGGGCTGGCCGAACAGGGGCTGGGCCGCGCGCATCATCGCGCATTGTATTTCATCGCGCGTCAGCCGGGACTGACGGTCAGTCAGTTGCTGGGGTTGCTGGCGATTACTAAGCAGTCGCTGGGCAGGGTGCTGACCGACCTGACGGCGCGCGGGCTGGTGGAGATGCGGCCGGGCGACCGCGACCGGCGCCAGCGGCTGCTGCGCCTGACACCCGAAGGCGCGGCGCTGGAGGCGCGCTTGTTCGAAGGACTGCGCGAACGGTTGTCGTCGGCGTATCAAAGCGCGGGGCAGGGCGCGGTCGGCGGTTTCTGGGCCGTGCTGGAGGGCCTCATCCCGCCCGAAGAGCGCCAGCGGCTGGCCGCGCTGGGAAAATAGCGGGGGAACCCTCAGTAATGGCCCCGCCGCGGCTTTTGCTGACGCTTGCTCGGTAGCGTGTCGGCCATGCGTGCACCGCGCTCACCGATCGGGCGCGCTGGCCCGGTGGTGGTGTCGAACGCGGTCTGGCGTTCGGATTCGGCGTTCAGTTCGGCGCCGATCAACACCGAAAAGCTCGACACGAACAGCCACATCAGCAGCACGACCACCGCGCCCAGCGCGCCATAGGTTGCGTTGTAATTGGCGAAATTGGCGGCATAGATACCGAAGCCCACCGTTGCCAGCAGCCACAGCACGGTCGCCGTAACCGACCCGATGCTCAGCCAGCGCCAGCGCGCCGGCGCGCGATCGGGACCATAGCGATAGATGAAGGCAAAGGCCGAACTGGCGATCGCGCCCGCCACGACCCAGGTCAGGATCTGCATCGTCAGCACCCCCGCCGGACCCAGCAGGTCGGTCAGGAACCGCAAATAGCCGAGCGCAATGGCCGAGAGCAGGCCGGTGATCGCCGCGATGATCGCGCCAATGGTCAGCATGGCCGACAACAGCGTGGTGACGATGAAGTTGCGGCTTTCTTCCTCCTCGTAAATCACATTGAGCGCCTGGATGATCGCGCTCGACGCGCGCATCGCGCCGTAAATCGACAGGATCAGGGCAATGGCGAGGCCAAGGCCCGCCTTGTCCGACGCGGTGCTGACGATCGATATCAGTTGTTCCGAAATCAGGCGCGCGGCGTCGGCAGGCACCAGTTCGAATACCGTTTCCATATGCACGACGACCGTTTGCGGATCGGCAAACAGGCCATAGCTCATGACAATCGCACCGAGCAGCGGGACGAACGAGAGAAACGCGTAAAACGCCACCCCAGCCGCCATCAGCGACAGATTGTGATAGCCGGTCATCGTCCACACGCGCCCCAGGATCGATCGCCACGCCGCCCAGGGGTGCTGCCAGGGGCGGGTCGAGTTACCGCCGGGCGGCAGTTCTTCGTGGCGAGCGGCGGGGTTCGCGGCGGTGTCGGCCATCAAGGCTCCCTGTTCGTTCTTTCGGTCATCGATGCGGTGGACGACCCTGTAACGACCGAACCCATGATGGGATGCACAGCCGGCCGCGATTGCTTTAAGACTGATCTTGGCCGAAAAAATGCGATCGTTGCCGGAGCGAAACGCGCGTCCGGACGTTGCGAGGGATCGGGAACGGGGCTGTCGACCCCGCAAGGTGATGAGCGGGGACTGCGTGGGGATCAGGGGTTTCAGAGCAATCAGGGCCGGTCTTGTCGCGAGCGTTGCCATCGCGGCGTATCCGGCGGGCGCACAGATCGCGCCCGATCCGACCCGGTCGAACCAGTCGACGCCCGCGCCTGAACCCGCGCCGTCCCCCGCGCCGCAAGGATCGGCGGACACGCCGATCGTAACCGACGATCAGTTCGAATCCGAATTGCCGCAATTGTCGAGCGACCCCAACGCGCCGCTGGAGCCGATGGAAGCGTTCGAAGTTCCGGCAGACCCGGCCAGCAACGATCCCGCGCAGGCGAGCGGTGATGTGCCTGCCGCCGCCGCTGTCCCGGCGCCACAGACCAACGATCCCGACGCCATCCCGCCGCAGCCATTGCCCGGCGAAGCGGTGCTGGCAGAACCGTTGCCGCCACTTTCGAGCTTTGATGTCAATCCGCCCGCGCAGGTGGCGGACGCGTCCGACCCACGCACCGTGGAAATCCGCTACATCACCGAGGTCGAGGGGCTGGACGAGCTGGAGCTGAACGGCCAGTTCGAGGAATTGTCGGCGCTGGAGGAAGGCGACGGCAAGGCGGCGAATGCGACGATGGTCGCTGCCCGCGCCAGGGAGGACGAACAGCTTGCCGTCCGGCTGATGCGGTCGCTGGGCTATTATGATGCCAGCGCGGTTTCGACGGTCGAACAGAACCCCGCCAATTCGGGCAATCTGAAAGTCACGCTGACGGCGACACCGGGCGAGCGTTACAATCTGGGTTCGGTGGACGTGCGCGCGAACCAGACCGTTCCCGCCGATCTGGTCCGCAACGAACTGCCGCTGAAGGTCGGCGATCCGATCGAGGCGGCGCGCGTGCAGGGGGCGGAGGCGAATGTTGCGCTGAAACTGCCGCAACAGGGCTATCCCTTTGTCCAAGTGGGGCAACGCGACATCCTGCTCGACGAGCGCGATTTTACCGGGGCCTATACGCTGCCGGTCGATACCGGGCCGCGATCGTCGTTCGGGACGATCTCGACCGAGGGCGATCTGGCCTTCGACCTTGACCATGTGCAGATTTTTCCGCGCTTTGAACCCGGCCAGCTTTATGACGCGCGGCTGGTCGACGACATGCGGGAAGCGCTGATCGCAACGGGCCTGTTCTCGACCGTCTCGGTCGAACCGCAGCGGACCGGCGTGCCGGGACCGGACGGCACCGAACAGGTCAACATGCTGGTCCGCCAGAATGCCGGACCGGCGCGCACGCTGGCGGCGGAAGCGGGCTATGGCACCGGCCAGGGCGTCCGGGTCGAGGGGACATGGACGCACCGCAATCTGTTCCCGGCCGAAGGCGCGCTGATCGGCAATGTGATTGCCGGCACGCAGGAACAGGGGGCGGGCGTCACGTTCCGGCGGTCGAATGTGGGCCGGCGCGACCGGACGTTTCAGGTCGGCGCATCGGCCAACCGTTCAAATTACGACGCGTTCGAGGCGTTCACCGGCACGCTCTCGGCGCGCTGGAGTTATGATTCGACGCCGATCTGGCAGAAACGCTGGACTTATTATTACGGTGCCGAACTGATCGGCACGAACGAGGACGTGTTCGATTTCGAGCTGAACGATCGCGTGCGCCGGACCTATGGCATCGCGGCGGTGCCACTGTTCCTGGGCTATGACACGTCGGACGACCTGCTCAATCCGACACGCGGTTTCCGCGTCAAGCTGAACCTCAGTCCCGAAGCGTCGGTGCAGGGCAGCGCGCGGCCCTATATCCGCTCGATGCTGGAAGTGACGGGCTATTATCCGATCAGCGACAGCCTGGTCATCGCCGGGCGTGCGCGGGCGGGATCGATCGCGGGGATTTCGCGCGACGACCTGGCGCCGTCGCGGCGCTATTATGCCGGTGGCGGCGGGTCGGTGCGCGGCTTCGGCTTCCAGGAACTGGGTCCGCGCACGATCGAACCGAACCCCGATTTCGATCCCGAGGACGAGGACAGCGAGCCGACGGTGTTCCGCCCCATTGGCGGGCGCAGCATCAACGAGTTCGCGCTGGAGGCCCGCTATCGCTTCGGCAATTTCGGCATCGTGCCGTTCATCGACGCGGGTCAGGTCTATGACTCGACCCTGCCCAAGGGTAGCGACCTGCGCTTCGGTGCGGGTATCGGCGGGCGTTTCTATACCAATTTCGGTCCGATGCGCGTCGATGTGGCGACGCCCATCAACAGGCGCGAGGGGGAATCGTTGATCGCGCTCTATATCTCCATCGGGCAGGCATTCTGATGGTCGAGGACACGCTGCCCCCCGTCGAAAACACCGGCGAAACCGTGATTGTCGAGCGGCGGCCGCTTTGGCAACGCATCCTGAGATGGGTGGGGATCGTGCTGGCGGCGATCGCGCTGCTGCTGGTGCTGATCGTCCTCGGCCTCAACACCTCGCCCGGCCGACGCTTTCTGGCCGACCGGATTGGCGGGTTCACCACCGCGTCGGGGCTGAACGTCAAGGTCGGGCGGATCGACGGGTCGATCTATGGCGCGATGATCCTGCGCGATATCCGGGTCAGCGATCCGCGCGGGGTGTTCGCCATGTCGCCGCAGGTCGCGGTCGACTGGCGCCCCTTTGCCTTTGCGCGCAGCCATGTCGATGTCCGCTCGCTGACCAGCCCGCTGGTCCGTGTCGCGCGCCTGCCCGAACTCAAGGCGGTGCCGAGCGACCCTGACGCGCCGCTGCTGCCCGATATCGATATCGACGTGAACCGGCTGGCGATCGACCGCATCGACCTTGCCGCACCGGTCGCCGGGCAGCGGTATCTGGCGCGGATCGCGGGTGAGATGCATATCGCCGATCGTCGCGCGCAATTGCTGGCCAATGGCGCGACGCTGGCGGGACCGGGGATCGCCGGTGGCGACCGCGTAACATTGGCGCTGGATGCCGTGCCCGACGATAACCGGCTTGACATCGACCTCAAGCTCGACGCGCCCGCGACCGGGCTGGTCGCGTCGATGGCCGGCCTCAAGTCGCCGCTGCGCCTGACCGTGGATGGCGACGGCAGTTGGCAGCGGTGGCAGGGGCGGCTGTCGGGGACTCTGGGCGGCGCGCAGCTTGCCAATCTGGGCGTTCAGGCGCGCAACGGCTTCTTCCAGGTGCGCGGCGCGGCGCGGCCGGGTCTGTATCTGGAAGGGCCGGTCGAGCGATTGACGGCGCCCGCGCTCCAGATCGCGCTTGACGCACGGTTGCTCGAACAGCGTCGGCTGGACACCAATCTGCGCCTGCGGTCGGACGCGATGGCGGTGGCGACGCAGGGTCTGCTCGACCTGGGCCGGAGCCGGTTCGGTGATTTCCGGGTCGAGGGGCAGTTGCTGACCCCCGGCGCGATTGCCGAAAATCTCAACGGAAACGCCGTGCGCGCCGAAATCGCGCTGAACGGCGCGTTCGCGGCGCCGACGGTCGACTACAAGGTTCAGGCGGCCGCGATCGGTTTCGGCGAAACCCGTGTCGAACGGCTTTATGCCGAGGGTCAGGCGACCGTCGACGCCGACCGCATCCTGATTCCCGTCAACGCACGCGCTGCGCGCATCGCCGGCCTGAACGCCGCGGTCGGCGGGCTGGTCACGAACGTCGCGTTGAACGGCGACATCGCGATCAACGGCGACCAGATCCTGTCGGACAACATGCGGATCCGCTCGGACCGGATCGATGCCACCGCCGTGCTGGTCGCCGACATGGGCACCGGGCGTTACACCGGCGCGCTCAAGGGGCGGGTCAATGATTACGAAGTCGCGTCGATCGGCATCATCGACCTTCAGACCAGCGCCGACCTGTATACGGCACCAAATGGCGGCTATGGCATTCGCGGCCGTGTGGTCACGCAGACCAAGCGCCTGTTCAACGATGGCATCCGCAGCTTCCTAGGCGGCAATGCCACGGCTGCGGTCGATGTCGCGCTGACCCCGGAAGGGCTGGTCACGTTTGACGACCTGCGCCTCAATTCGCCGCAATTCCGGATCACGCGCGGGCGCGGCAGCTATGATTTTGCCGGGCCGCTGCGGGTCGAGGCGGATGCCTATTCGACGCAATATGGGCCGTTGACCGCCCGCGTGTCGGGCAGCGTCGCGCAACCCGTGGTGCTGCTGCGCGCGCCCCGGCCGGGCGTGGGCATCGGCCTTGCCGATCTGGAAGCGCGCGTGCGTGGACAGGGTGACGGCTATGCCATCGTCGCAACCGGCGGCACCAATTACGGGCCGTTCAACGCCAATGTCCTGTTGCGGACCAGCCCGCGGTTGACTGCCGATATTCGCGACACGGTGTTCGCGGGCGTGACCTTCAATGGCCGTGTCGCGGCGACCGATGCGGGGCCGTTCGCCGGCGCGCTGGACTTTGCCGGATCGGGCGTGGTCGGGCGTGCCGAATTGGGCGCGCAGGGGCGCTATCAGACCGCCAATGTCGATGCGCGGGCGAATAACGCCACCATTCCCGGTGACCTGGGGATCAGCATCGGCCGGGCGATCGCCAACGCGCGCGTCGTCCTTTACGACGATGCGCCGGCTGTGACATTCGACGCACAGGTCGCCAATTTCCGTCAGGGCGAATATGTCGTGACACGCGCACGCGCACGCGGCGATTATCGCGGCGGCAATGGCTATGTTCAGGCGGTAGCGCGCGGCACCACCGGCGTTCCCTTCGACATCGCGGCCAATGCCCGGCTCAGCCCGGCGCTGTGGGTCGTCGCGCTCAAGGGGAAGGGCAACGGCATCGATTTCCGCACGGCTCAGCCCGCGCGGATCGATGTCAGCGGCGACGGATACCGGTTGCTGCCGACGCGCATCGTGTTCGACCAGGGTGCGCTGCGCGTCGCGGGGCGTTACGGCGATGGCTATTCGGCGCAGGGGCGGCTTGACCGGCTCGACCTCCAGATCGCGAATGCGCTGGTGCCGGGCCTGGGGCTGGGCGGGACCGCCAGCGGCAGTTTCGAAGTCAATCAGGGCGCCAGCGCAGCCTATCCTACGGGCAGTGCCCGCATTCTGGTCAACAATTTCACGCGCTCTGGTCTTTCAACGGTCTCCACTCCGGTGGATATCCAGTCGACCGTCGGTCTGACGGGCGGGCGCGCCGATATGCGCGCCATTGTCCAGCGCGGGGGTGCGACGATCGGGCGCGTGGTGGCACAGACCGGCACCAGCGCGTCGGCGCCGCTGACCGGCGGCATCCGCTACAACGGCCCATCGGAAGTGCTGTGGTCGCTCGGCGGAATCGCCGACCAGCAATTGTCCGGACCCGTGGGCATCGCCGCCGATTTCGGCGGGACGCTGGGCGCGCCGCGCGTCAACGGCCTCGTCCGCGCGAACAATCTTGTCTATGAGAATGAGACCTATGGCACGCGCCTGTCCGACATGCGCCTGACCGGCCGGTTCACCAACGACCGTTTCGTGCTGGAGGATCTGCGCGCGACCGCCGGCGACGGCAGCGTCACCGCCCAGGGCTTTGTCGGGCTGGCGTCGAACAGCGGCTTTCCGGTCGATATCCGGGCGACGTTGCAGGATGCACAGTTGGCGCGCAGCGACATGATCGGCGCGACCGCGACCGGCAATGTGCGCGTGACCAACGGCCGCGATGGCGGTCTGATCGAAGGCGATATCCGTATCCCGGAGGCGCGCTATCAGGTCATCCGGCAGGGTTCGGCCGAGGTCGCAGAACTGTCGGGCGTGCGCCGTCGCGGCACGGCGCTGGAGGCGGCCAACGCAGCCCCAGGCACGCCGCCACCGTCGGCGGGGCTGTTCCGCCTGAACATACGGGTCAGCGCCGACAACCAGCTTTACGTCTCGGGCATGGGGCTGGAGAGCGAATGGGAAGCCGATCTGCGGATCACGGGCACGTCATCCAACCCGCGCATCGTCGGTCAGATCGAGGCGATCCGCGGCACCTACAGCTTTGCCGGCAAGCGGTTCGAGCTGGACCGGGGCCTGATTACCTATGAAGGCAATGAACTGACCAACCCGAACATCGTCATTTCGGCCTCGACCACGACCGAGGGGGTGACGGCGACCATCAACGTCACGGGCACGGCGCAGCGCCCGCGCCTGTCGTTCACGTCCACGCCCGCGCTGGCGCAGGACGAGGTGCTGGCGCGCATCCTGTTCGGGCGATCCGTCACCAATTTGTCGGCCATCCAGGCGATCCAGCTTGCATCGGCGCTCAATTCGCTGCGCGGGTCGGGCGGCGGGCTGAACCCGCTAGGCGAGTTGCAGCAGGCGGGCGGCATCGATCGCTTGCGGATTTTGGGCGCTGACGAGGCGTCGGGTCGCGGCACGGCGTTGGCGGCGGGCCAGTATCTGACCGACGACATCTATGTCGAGATCATCACCGACGCGCGTGGCTTCACCGCCACGCAGCTGGAGATCGCGCTAAGCCGCGCGCTGTCACTCTTGTCGCAGACGGGCAGTTTCGGCGGGTCGAGCGTCAATCTGCGCTACTCGCGCGACTATTGAGGAGGCGTCTTTCGCTGCTCCCCGCGACCGCCTAACTGGGTGGTGGGAGGGCGGCGATGGACGATGAATGGTTCGATGTCGTGGTGGTCGGCGCGGGGCTGTCCGGCATCGGCATGGCCCGGCACCTGAAGGTCGGCTGCCCCGATCTGAGCTTTACCGTGCTCGAAGCGCGCGAGCGACTGGGCGG
Source organism: Sphingomonas sp. (assembly GCF_035490575.1). Lineage (GTDB taxonomy): Bacteria > Pseudomonadota > Alphaproteobacteria > Sphingomonadales > Sphingomonadaceae > Sphingomonas. Next base: position 18,917 of record NZ_DATJLI010000090.1, read on the forward strand.
GACATGGGACCTGTTCCGCTATCCGGGTATCCGTTCGGATTCGGACATGTTCACGCTTGGCTATCGCTTTCGTCCCTGGACGGGCGAGCGGGCGATCGCCGATGGCGCGTCGATCCTTTCCTACCTGCGCGATACCGCGCGGGATGAGGGCGTGGCCCCGCATATCCGCACCGCGCACCGCGTTGTCGCCGCTGACTGGTCCACCGCCGACGCCCGCTGGAGGCTGAGCGTCGACCATCGCGGCGAACGGCGGACCATCGCCTGCCGCTTCGTGGTGATGTGCACAGGCTATTATGATTATCAGCGTGGCCATGCCCCGATATTCGACGGCGCCGAGGCCTTTGCCGGGCGTATCGTGCACCCGCAGTTCTGGCCGGACGACCTCGACGTTGCGGGGCGGCGGATCGCGGTGATCGGCAGCGGCGCGACCGCGATGACACTGGTGCCCGCGCTTGCCGAGCTTGGCGCAACGGTGACGATGGTGCAGCGCTCCCCCACCTATGTCGTGGCCCGTCCCGCGCGCGATCCCGTCGCCGACCGCCTGCGCCGTGTCATCGGCGCACGCGCGGCGGGACGTGTGATACGCTGGCGCAACGCGCTGCTGGGACAGTTTTTCTATCAACAGATGCGCCGGCACCCCAGGGCCGCCGCCCGGCGCCTGATCGGCTGGGTGCGCGATCATCTCGGCCCCGGTTATGACGTGGCCACCCATTTCACGCCGCGTTACGATCCCTGGGATCAGCGGCTGTGCCTGGTGCCCGATGGCGATCTGTTCGCGGCGATCCGTTCGGGCCGGGCAAGCGTCGTCACCGGCACGATCGAGCGGTTCGAGGTCGGCGGCATCCGCATGGCATCGGGCGAGCATGTTCCCGCCGACGTCATCGTGACTGCAACGGGCCTTGAGATGAAGCTGATGGACGACATGCCCGTGCGGATCGACGGGCAGCCGGTCGTGTTCGCCGATACGCTGAATTACCGGGGCATGATGTTCAGCGGTGTGCCCAACCTGGCCTATACCTTCGGCTATACCAACGCGTCGTGGACGCTGAAGGCGGACCTGACCGCCGGCTATGTCGTGCGGTTGCTGGGGGTGATGCGGAAGCGCGGGATGCGACAGGCAACCCCGGTGGCACGCGACGGCGATGCGGGGGCGGACGCGTTCATCGACTTCACATCGGGTTATGTCCGCCGCGCGGTCGAGCGCTTTCCCAAACAGGGCCGCCGCGCACCGTGGCGGTTGCACCAGCATTACCTGAAGGATGTGCTGGCGCTGCGCTTCGGGCGCGTCGACGATGCCATGGCCTTCTCGAACCCCGATCCGGGCGGATGAAATGAACAAGTTTTTGCCGCAGTGCGGAACCGGGCCGGAAACGAAACATTCCCTTGGCGGGAGGCCCTTTTGACCACAATGAACACCATGCTGCCCGCGCCGCCGACCGAGCTGTTGGCCGGCGCAAGTCTGTTTCTCGATTTCGACGGCACATTGGTCGAGCTGGAGGACCGGCCCGACCTCGTCCGTGCCGACACCGCGCTGATCGCGCTGACGCGCCAACTGGGGGAAGCGCTGGACGGTCGCCTCGCCATCGTCACGGGGCGCGCCAGCGGCCATATCCTCGACCTGTTCGGTGAAGTCGCCTTTGCGATCGGCGGCAGCCACGGTGTCGAGTTCCGCTGGCCCGATGGCCGCACCGCCACGCCGGAGTTGCCCGCCACCCTGCCCGATGTGATCGCCGAACTGCATCGCTTTGCCGAGGGGCGCGACGGGGTGATCGTGGAGACCAAGCCGTTCGGCGCGGGCCTGCATTACCGCATGGCCCCCCATGTCGAGGATGACGCGCACGCCGTCGCCGCCGAACTGGCGCGCGCGCACGGACTGCACCTGCAGCCCGGCAAGATGATGATCGAGCTGCGCGCCGCGAGCGGCGACAAGGGTGCCGCGATCAAGCGGCTGATGGCCGAGCCGCCCTTTGCCGGCACGCGACCCGTATTCCTGGGCGACGATGTGACCGATGAGGACGGGTTCCGCGCCGTCGCGGCGCTGGGCGGTGCCGGCGTGCTTGTCGGCAGGGAACGCCCGACCAGTGCGGGCTATCGACTGGACGATGTGCAGACGGTTCGCCAATGGCTGGTCCGTGCGACGGAGGCGCTGCGATGACCCCCAGCCTTGACTTGTGGCCGATCGGCAATTGTCAGGTGTCGGCGCTGGTCGACACCAGCGCGCGGTTCGTGTGGGGATGCGTGCCGCGCGTCGACGGCGATCCGATCTTTTCCTCGCTGCTCGATGGGCGCGACCCCGATAGCGACGATTCGGTGGGCCTGTGGGCGATCGACCTTGAGGACTGCGCCAGCGTCACGCAGGAATATCGCCGCAACACGCCCATTCTGGTCAGCCGCCTGACCGACGCCAATGGCAGCGCGATCGAGATCATCGATTTCTGTCCGCGTTTCGAACGGCTGGGGCGCACCTATCGCCCGGTCAGCTATGTCCGCATCGTCCGCCCCGTCGCGGGCAGCCCGCGCGTGCGGATGCGGTTGCGGCCCACGCGCGGCTGGGGCGACGCCAATGTCGAGCGGACATCGGGTTCCAACCACATGCGTTTCCTGCTGGAAGGGTTGCAGCTTCGCCTGACCACCAACGCACCCGTGGGCCTGTTATGGGACGAACGTCCGTTCCGGGTTGAGCGGCCGCTCTATTTCTTCCTGGGGCCGGATGAGAGCTTTTCGGGCGACCTGTCGACCGCCGTCGAGGAGATGCTCGCCTATACCACGCATCACTGGCAGCAATGGGCGCGCGGATTGGCGACGCCGTTTGAGTGGCAGGATGTGGTGATCCGGTCCGCGATCACGCTCAAGCTGTGCCAGCATGAGGAAAGCGGCGCGATCGTCGCGGCGCTGACCACTTCGATCCCCGAACATGCCGGGTCGGAACGCAATTGGGACTATCGCTACTGCTGGATACGTGACGCCTATTACACGGTTCAGGCGCTGAACCGCGTCGGCGCACTCGACGTGCTGGAGGGATATCTCGGCTATCTTCGCAACATCGTCGACGATGCCAAGGGCGGCGCGATCCAGCCGCTTTACGGGGTGCTGGGCGAACCCAAGGTGCCCGAGGTTCAGGCACCACGCCTGGCCGGCTATCGCGGCATGGGACCGGTGCGCGTCGGCAATCAGGCGGCCGAGCAGGTTCAGCACGATGCCTATGGCCAGATCGTGTTGTCGAACGTCCAGGCCTTTTTCGACGAACGCCTGTTCCGCATGGCGGGTGTCGAGGATTTCGAGGCGCTGGAGCGCGTCGGCGAGCGCGCATGGGAATTGTATGACAAGCCCGATGCGGGTCTGTGGGAGCTTCGCACCCGCCAGTCCGTCCACACCTATTCGGCGGCGATGTGCTGGGCGGCGTGCGACCGTCTGGGCAATGCGGCCGAGCGGCTCGGCCTGATCCAGCGCGCGGCGTTCTGGAACGATCGCGCGCGGACGATGCGCCAGCGGATTGAGGAAGCGGCGTGGCGTGAGGATACGCAGCGCATGTCGGCGACCTTCTCCGGCGATGATCTCGACGCCAGCCTGATCCAGTTGCTCGACCTGCGCTTCCTCTCGCCCGACGATCCGCGCTTTCGCGGCACGCTGGCGGCGGTCGAGCAGGGGTTGCGGCGCGGCAGCCACATGCTGCGTTACGATACGGAAGACGATTTCGGGCTGCCCGAAACCGCGTTCAACGTCTGCACCTTCTGGTTGATCGAAGCGCTGCATTTTACCGGCCGCGATGCCGATGCACGTGCCCTTTTTGAAGAAATGTTATCGCGCCGGACGCCAGCCGGGCTATTGTCGGAGGATATCGACCCGCAAACCGGGGAATTGTGGGGCAATTATCCCCAGACCTATTCACTGGTCGGCATGATTAATTGTGCCGTTCTGTTGAGCAAGCCATGGAGTGCAATACGTTGAGCCGCCTTATCATCATCTCGAACCGGGTTTCCGCGCCAACGGAATCGACGTCGGGTGCCCAGGGCGGACTTGCGGTCGCACTGGCAGCGGCGCTGCGCGAATATAAGGGCATCTGGTTCGGCTGGTCGGGGGAAACGGTCGAGCAGTTCACCGGCCATATCAACTTTCAGCGCAATCAAGGCGTGACGACGGCGACGGTCGACCTGGAAGAACAGGATATCGAGGAATATTACAACGGCTATGCCAATCGCACGCTGTGGCCGCTGTTTCACTATCGTATCGACCTGGCGGAATATGAGCGTGACTTTGCGGGAGGCTACAGCCGCGTCAATGATCGCTTCGCCGATACTGTCCGCCCGCTGATCGAGACCGACGACGCGATCTGGATTCAGGATTATCATATGTTCCCGCTGGGCAGCGCGCTTCGCAAGCGCGGCTGCAACAACCGGATCGGGTTCTTCCTTCACATTCCATGGCCGCCGCGCCGATTGCTGGCGGTGCTGCCCGAAGCGGCGGAACTGGTGCGCCACCTGTTCGCCTATGACGTGCTGGGCTTTCACACGCAGGAATGGCTGGACAGCTTTGTCGATTATGCCGTCGATGAAATGGGCGCGACGCTGGACGGCGACCGGCTGAGCCTGGGCGAACGCAGCGTCCAGGTGATGGCCGATCCCATCGGCATCGACGCCAAGGAGTTTATCCAGGCTTCGCGTTCGCCCACCGCGCGGCTGACCTATCGCCGGATGCGCGATTCGGCGGTTGGGCGCGACCTGATCGTCGGCGTCGATCGGCTCGATTATTCCAAGGGCCTGGAAGAGCGGTTCCTGGGCTATGAACGCTTTCTTCAGGAGCACCCGGAGGAGCGCAAGGAAGTATTCCTGTTGCAGATCGCGCCGCCTTCCCGCGCATCGGTGGGAAGCTACCAGAAGATCCGCCAGACATTGGAGGGGCTGTCGGGCCGCATCAACGGTGCCTATGCCGATGTCGACTGGGTGCCGATCCGTTACGTCAACCAAGGCTATCCGCGCGACCAGCTGGCGGGCATCTATCGCGCTGCAAAGATCGGGCTGGTCACTCCGCTGCGCGACGGCATGAATCTGGTCGCAAAGGAATATGTCGCCGCGCAGGACCCCGACGATCCCGGCGTGCTGATCCTGTCGCGCTTTGCCGGTGCGGCCGCGCAACTGGGGGAGGGCGCGCTGCTCATCAATCCCTATAGCGCCGAGGAAATCAGCGACGCGATCATCGCCGCGCTGAAAATGCCGCGCGACGAGCGGCAGCGGCGCTGGCAGGGGATGATGGAGAATGTCGAGGCCGAGGATGTGGTGTGGTGGCGCAAGCGCTTCACCGACGCGCTGATCGGGGAAACGGTCGCGGCCTGAACCATGGTCGTTGGCGACGTGCCGTCCGGTTGGACGAGCGCCGCCACTCGATCAGCCCGTAACAGGCAATCGCACGGTCCCGTCTTCGTCGCGCACCAGCGGGCCATAGGCGACAACCGCCGACAGCGGCAGCGCAGCGTAGATGTGCGGGAACAACTGCCCACCACGGCTTTCTTCCCACCGCACCGCATCACCCAGTGTCGACAGGTCGATGGCGGCGACATGCAGATCGTCTTGCCCGGCGAAATGCTTGTCGACCGTTTCGGTCAACTGTCGCGCGGTCGACAGGTGAATATAGCCATCGGTCAGATCGACCGGCGCCCCGGCGAAGCCGGCATCCGCCTCCAGTGCTGCCATCTGCTGTGCGGTCAGCACCTTATAGGCGATCTGGGGACGGTCATTCATCCCCGTCGCCCGTTTCCGCTTCGCCCTCTTCCTCGACGCGCTCGCTCAGCGTCGCCTCGCTGGTGCCGTCGTCGACCATGATCGCCTTGTCGGCCTCAGCTTCGGCCAGTTCCTCGCGTTCCTCGGCAATGGCGACTTCGGCGGGGTTTTCAGGGTCCTGTTCCTCGTCGATCCGCGCGACACCGACGACATGCTCGCCATCGGCGACGTTGAACAGCCGCACACCCGCCGACCCGCGCCCGATGACGCGCAGCGACGACAGCGGCATCCGGATCATCTTGGCCTGATCGGTGACGAGCATCAGCTGGTCCGATGTGGTGGCCGGGAAGGATGCGACGACGGGACCGTTGCGGGCGATATTGTCGATATTGGTGATCCCCTGACCCCCGCGTCCGGTGCGGCGATATTCATAGGCGGAGGACAGCTTGCCATAACCATTGGCGCAGACGGTCAGGATGAACTCCTCGCGCTCGGCCAGTTCCGCCAGGCGTTCGGGGTTGGACGGTTCGCCATCGCGTTCGGGTTTCCAAGGGGCGAAGCGCAGATATTCCTCCCGCTCCTCCGGCGTCGCGCCGGCGCGGTGCAGGATCGACAGCGACATGACGGTATCGTCGCCCTTCAGCGTCATGCCGCGCACGCCGGTGGAATTGCGGCTCTGGAACTCGCGCACATCTTCGCCCGGGAAGCGGATCGCCTTGCCCGCGCGGCTGGCGAGCAGCACGTCGTCGCCTTCCTCCAGCAACGCCACGCCGATCAGGCGGTCATCGGCATCATCGCCCTCGAACTTCATCGCGATCTTGCCCGCCGTCGGCACGTTGGTGAACGCATCCATCGAATTGCGGCGCACTGAACCCCTTGCGGTCGCGAACATGACGTGCAGCTTGCCCCATTCCGCCTCGTCCTCCGGCAGGGGAAGCACGGTCGAGATCGCCTCGCCCGCCGCCAGCGGCAGCAGGTTGACCATCGGGCGACCGCGCGTGGCGGGACCGCCTTCGGGCAGGCGCCATACCTTCATGCGATAGACGCGGCCCAGCGTGGAGAAGAACAGCACCGGCGTGTGGGTGCTGGTCACGAACAGGTTGGTGACCGCATCCTCGTCCTTGGTCGCCATGCCGGCGCGACCCTTGCCGCCGCGCGCCTGCGCGCGGAAGGCGTCGAGCGGGGTGCGCTTGATATAGCCCTGCATGGTCACGGTCACGACCATGTCCTCGCGCTCGATCAGGTCCTCGTCCTCGATCCCGTCGGCGGCGGCGGCGATTTCGGTGCGGCGCGGCGTGGCGAAGGCGTCGCGCACCTCCACCAGCTCGCCGCGCATCACGGCATACAGCTTGGCGCGGTTGGCGAGGATTTCGAGCAGCTCGGCGATCGAATCGGCCAGTTCGGCCAGTTCCCCGCCGATCTCGTCACGGCCCAGCGCGGTCAGGCGATGCAGGCGCAGGTCGAGGATCGCGCGGACCTGAACGTCGGACAGGCGATAGGTGTCGCCCTCGACCTCCTGCTCGACCGCTTCGACCAGGCGGATATAGGGCGCAATCTCGGCAATCGGCCATTCGCGCATCAACAGGGCCGCGCGCGCCGCCGCCGGGCTTGCCGACCCGCGGATGATCCGCACCACTTCGTCCAGATTGGTGACGGCGATCACCAGGCCCAGCAAGATGTGCGCCCGGTCGCGCGCCTTGGCCAGCTCGAACTTCGAGCGGCGCGTGATGACTTCCTCGCGGAACTTCACGAAGCTTTCGATGACGTCGCGCAGGTTCAGCAATTCGGGCCGCCCGCCGCGAATCGCCAGCATGTTGGCGGGAAAGCTCGACTGGGCGGGCGTGTGGCGCCACAGCTGATTCAGCACGACTTCGGGTGTGGCATCGCGCTTGAGGTCGATGACGATCCGCACGCCTTCGCGGTTCGATTCGTCGCGAATGTCGCTGACGCCCTCGATCCGTTTGTCCTTGGCGGCCTCGGCGATCTTCTCGACCAGCGCGTTCTTGCCCTGCTGGAACGGGATTTCGGTCAGGATGATCGACCGGCGCTCGCCACGCTGCTCGATGGCGTGGCGCGAGCGCAGCATGATCGAGCCGCGCCCGGTGCCATGCGCCGCACGCACGCCCGACCGGCCGAGAATGATCGCGCCGGTCGGGAAATCGGGACCGGGCACGATGTCCATCAACTCATCGACCGTGACCCCGCCCTGGCTGTCGACATAGGCAAGACAGGCATCGACCACCTCGCCCAGATTGTGCGGCGGCACGTTCGTGGCCATGCCGACGGCGATACCGCCCGCGCCGTTGACCAGCAGGTTTGGAAAGCGCGCCGGCAGGACCGTCGGCTCATGTTCCGAACCGTCATAGTTCGGCTGGAAATCGACCGTGTCCTTGTCCAGATCGGCCAGCAACTCGTTCGTCACGCGGGCAAGGCGCGCTTCGGTGTAACGCATCGCGGCGGGCGGATCGGGGTCCATCGAGCCGAAATTGCCCTGACCGTCGATCAAAGGCACGCGCATCGACCAATCCTGGGTCATCCGGGCCAGCGCATCGTAAATCGCGCTGTCACCATGCGGGTGATATTTACCGATCACGTCACCGACGATGCGCGCCGATTTGCGATAGGGCTTGTTATAGGTGAAGCCGCTTTCGCTCGCCGAAAACAGGATGCGGCGATGCACGGGTTTCAGGCCGTCGCGCACATCGGGAAGGGCGCGCGCCACGATCACGCTCATCGCGTAATCGAGGTAGGACGACTTCATCTCGTCGACGATCGAGATCGGGGAAACGTCCGAAGGGTCGGCGAGCAACGTCTCGTCGGTCAAGGCAGGCTTTCGCTTTCGTGTAAGGTTCGTGACAAGGCTCTAGACCCCTCGCGCCGCCCTCACAAGTCTCGCGCGCGCCCGCGTGCGAACCGCCGCCGGATCAAAAGGGGATTTCGGCGCCGTCCCAGCCAAACACCTTGCCGCTGTCATGCGGTTTCAGCCCGTCGAGCACGTCCAGCAGTTGCAGCGCGGCGCGGTCGGGCGCGAACAGCTTGCCGGGCGCGACATTGCCCTGAAACGGTTTCGACAGGCCGGTGTCGACCGTGCCCGGATGCAGGCCGACGACGATCGTGCGGTCATATTTTCGCCGCGCCTCGATCGCGATGTTCCGCAACAGCATGTTCAGCGCTGCCTTGGACGCGCGATAACCGTGCCAGCCACCCAGTGCGTTGTCGCCGATCGAACCGACCCGCGCCGACAGCGCCGCAAAGGTCGGCGTGCCGGTGCGCGGGAACAGCGGCAGAAAATGCTTGGCGACCAACGCCGGTCCGATCGCGTTGATGGCATAGACGCGCGCCAGCCATTCGGCGTCCAAGTCCTTCAGCGCCTTTTCCGGCCCGTGATCGGCGTCGTGCAGGATGCCCGTCGCGACGATCACCAGCGTGGGCGGCGGGCCGGCAGCCACGCGCGCGGCGGCATCGGCGATGCTCGCTTCGTCGGTCAGGTCCAGTCCGTCACGGCGCGACAGGCGCCACACCCGGTCGAAGCGCGCTTCTTCCCCGATGGCATCGGCCAGTGCGCCGCCGATCCCGCCCGATGCGCCGATGATGACTGCCGATTGCATCGGACAACCGCTATGGGCGCATCGTTGCTGCGTCAATTTCGGCGTGGAGCCGAACCGTTCAAAATGCGTTCAGCGGGATGACGCCACGGCTTGTCGCAAGCCCTTCGGCTTGAATGACGAAGCTCGGGCATTTAGGGGCAAAGTCCCCCGAGAGGAGAATTATACCCATGTCGATCGTGTCCAAGGCCGCACTCACCGCGATGCTGGCGCTGGGCGGCGTTGCCACCGTCGCAGTCCCCGCCATTGCCGCCCCCGCCCAGAAGAAGGGCAAGGAAGGCGAAGCCCCCGCGCTGAAGGTTGGTGAGGATTTCCGCAAGGCCGCGATGGCCGCGCAGACCGCGTTGCAGGGCGGCGACACCGCGACTGCCGAGACGCAGCTGGCCGCCGCCGAAGCGCTCATCAAGAACGACGACGAAAAATATTTTGCCGCCCAGCTCCGCCTGCCGCTGGAGGCGCGCAAGAAGAATGTGCCGGGCATGAAGGGCGCGCTCGACGTGCTGCTCGCCGACCCGCGCACGCAGGACAAGCCGCGTCTGATGTTCGTGCGCGGCGATATTGCGCGCCAGGAAAAGGATTATGCCGGCGCGCTGCAATATCTGCAGCAGGCGCAGCAGGCCGGTTATCAGGACGAAAACCTGCAGTTGATGATCGCCCAGACCCATTTCGACATGAACAATTCGCAGGCCGGGGTCGCCGAACTCGAGAAGGCGGTTCAGGCAAAGAAGGCCGCCAATCAGCCCGTGCCCGACGCATGGTATGACCTGGCCGTTGCAAAGCTTTATGCCGCAAAGGATTCGGCGGGCGTCAGCAAGTGGTTGAAGATGCAGCTGAACGACTATCCCAACGCCAAGAACTGGCGTCGTTCGCTGCTCGTCTATCGTGACAGCGCGCAGCTCGACAATCAGGGCAAGCTCGACCTGTTCCGCCTGATGCGCCAGACCGACAGCCTGGCCGACCAGAATGACTATCTCGAATATGCCGACATCGCTTATCGTGTCGGCCTGCCGTTCGAGACCAAGGCAGTGATCGAGGAAGGCCGCAAGAAGGGTAAGATGCCCGCGACCGCGCTGGCGCAGCTGCACAATGATGCCGTGACGGCGATCAAGAACGAAGGCTCGCTGGCGTCGCTGGAAGGTCCGGCAAAGTCGGCCGCGAACGGCAAGGCGGCCGCTCAGCTCGGCGACGCCTATCTCGGCAGCGGCAACTACGCCAAGGCGGTCGAATTCTATAAGCTCGGCCTGCAAAAGGGCGGCGTGAATACCGAAGAGGTCAATCTGCGCCTTGGTAACGCGCTGGTCGGCGTCGGCAACCGCGCCGAAGCGTCGACGGCGTTCGACGCGGTCAAGGCGATGCCAAAGGCCGAAATCGCGACCTTCTGGAAGCAGTGGCTGGCAACCCCGGCAACGGGCGCGGCCGCAGCGGCCAACTGATCGCCGCATCGCAATCGAACGGGGGTCGTCGGGAAACCGGCGGCCCCTTTTTCGTGCCGCTTCCGGTCGCGGCGCCGCCCTGCTGAAGCGGTGTTCGGTCCCATTGCACCGGATCATCGCTCATTCGTCGTTCGATCGCGGCGATTTCCGGGGCGGCGGGTGATTTCACCCGCCGCGAAATCGCTCTAGGACAAACCCCGTGTTCGCCGTGATGCCAAGCCCTGAGGAATGGGAAATCGTCCGCCTGTCGCTGCTGGTCGGTGGGGTGGCGGTTGTCGCCACCTTGCCGCTGGCGTTCATGCTCGCCTGGCTGCTGGCGCGCGGACGCTTTCCGGGCCGGGTGCTGTTGGACGCGATCGTCCATCTGCCTCTGGTGCTGCCGCCCGTAGTCAGCGGATGGCTTTTGCTGATGGCATTCGCGCCTGAAGGGCCGCTGGGCGCATTGCTGGAGCGCGCGTTCGGGGTGAGCGTGCTGTTCCGCTGGACGGGCGCGGCGATTGCCGCGGGTGTCATGGCGCTGCCGCTGATGGTCCGCGCCATCCGGCTGTCGATCGAGGCGGTCGATACCCGGCTGGAAAACGCGGCGCGGACATTAGGGGCGGGCCGGATCGATCTGTTTTTCAGCATTACGCTGCCGCTGGCGCTGCCGGGCGTGCTGGCGGGGGCGGTGCTGGGCTTTGCCCGCGCGCTTGGTGAGTTCGGCGCGACCATCACCTTCGTCTCGAACATACCGGGCGAGACGCGGACATTGCCCATCGCGATCTATTCGGCGCTACAGATACCCGGCGGCGATGCACAGGTGTGGCGGCTGGCGGCGATATCGGTCGCGCTGTCGCTGATCGCGCTGATCGTGTCCGAGGTGCTGGCGCGGCGACGGGGTGGCCATGTCCTTTGACATTGCCGTCGTAAAGCGGCGCGGCGAGGGGCTGATCGCCGCACATGTCCGCGGCGGGGCAGGGGTGACGGTGCTGTTTGGTCCGTCCGGCGTCGGCAAGACCAGCATCCTCGACATGGTGGCGGGCCTGTTGCGTCCTGATGAAGGGCATGTGCGCGTGGGCGGCCATACGCTGTTCGACGGCGCGGCGCGAATCGACTGCCCGCCTGAGGCGCGACGTGCGGGTTATGTCTTTCAGGACGGCCGTCTTTTCCCGCATCTTAGCGTTGCGGCGAACCTGCGCTATGGAGAGCGGCGCGCGCCGCTCGATGCGCGGTGGATCGGGTTTGACGATGTGGTGGCGATGCTCGACATCGGTCATCTGCTCGCCCGCCGGCCACGAACCCTGTCGGGCGGGGAGGCGCGCCGGGTGGCGATCGGCCGCGCGTTGCTGGCCGCGCCACGCTTCCTGTTGCTCGATGAGCCGACCAGCTTTCTCGATCGCGCTCGGCGTGAAGAAGTCATGCGCGCTGTCGAGGATATTCGCGATCGGCTGGCGCTGCCGATCCTGCTGGTGACGCACGATCCCGAAGAGGCCGAGCGGCTGGGAACGCAGATCATCCGGCTGTGATGCCGCGCCAATGAAAAGGCCGCCGCCCGGTTGTCCCGGACGGCGACCCTGTTTCATCGGTTATCCAAACGGTCAGTCGTTCAGATACTCACCGGCATCGGCATCGGTGCCGTGACCCGACGGGGCCACAGCGCCCAGCGGATCGTCGCCCGTGCCCTGCGCGTCGCGCGCCGAACGGGCGAGTTCGGCCTCATGCTCTTCGGCCGCTGAAGCAGGCGCGATGAGATTGGCCTGCGCCATCTTGCGCTGTGCGACCCGCAAAGCCGCATCACGCGACGAAGCGGCGACACGCAGACGGTTCATGCCCGCGCCCGTTCCGGCTGGGATCAGGCGACCGACGATGACATTCTCCTTCAGGCCGTTCAGCGAGTCGATCTTGCCCTGAACCGATGCCTCGGTCAGCACGCGCGTCGTCTCCTGGAACGAAGCCGCCGAGATGAAGCTGCGGGTTTGCAGCGACGCCTTGGTGATGCCGAGCAGGACGGGCTTGCCCTGCGCCGGGGCCTGCTTCGGCTCCAGCTTGGCGTTGGCTTCGTCCATCTCGTCACGGTCGACCTGTTCGCCCGCCAGCAGCGTGGTGTCGCCGCCATCGGTGATCTCGACCTTTTGCAGCATCTGGCGAACGATCACCTCGATGTGCTTGTCGTTGATCTTCACGCCCTGAAGTCGATAAACTTCCTGGATTTCCGATACGAGATATTCGGCCAGCGGCTCGATACCCAGCACTTCCAGAATGTCGTGCGGGTCAGGGCTGCCGCCGATCAGGTTGTCGCCACGCTTGACGTAGTCGCCTTCCTGAACGTCGATCACCTTCGACTTGGGCACCAGATATTCGACGACGTCGCCGCCATCCTCCGGCTGAATGCCGATCTTGCGCTTGGCCTTATAGTCCTTGCCAAACACGACGCGGCCCGAGACCTTGGCAATGATCGCATTTTCCTTGGGCTTGCGCGCTTCGAACAGCTCGGCGACGCGCGGCAGACCGCCGGTGATGTCGCGGGTCTTGGCCGATTCACGGCTGGCGCGTGCCAGCACGTCACCGGCCTTTACCTCGGCACCGTCCTCCACCGACAGCACCGTGCCCGATGCCAGCATGTAGCGGCCCGTCTCACCCGACGCATCGTCCAGCAGGGTCAGGCGAGGACGAAGATCCTCCTTGGCCTTGCCGCGATATTCGGTGACGACGCGCTGCGTGATGCCGGTCGCGTCGTCGGCTTGTTCGGTCAGCGTCTTGCCGTCGATCAGGTCCTGATACTTCACGACACCGGGGTTCTCCGTAATCACCGGCATGGTGAACGGATCCCATTCGGCCATGCGATCGCCCTTCGACAGGACGTGCCCGTCATCGAACATCACATAGGCACCGTACGGGATGCGGTGGGTCGAAAGCTCGCGCCCGTCCATGTCAAGAATTGCGATCTCGCCCGAGCGCGACAGCGTGACGCGGCGGCCGCGCTGGTCCTCGATCAAGCGAAGGTCGCGGAATTCGACCTTCCCGTCGACCGGCGCTTCAAGGTTCGACTGCTCGTTCAGCTGTGCCGCACCACCGATGTGGAAGGTCCGCATCGTCAGCTGGGTGCCCGGTTCACCGATCGACTGCGCCGCGATGACACCGACCGCTTCCCCGATGTTGACGGGCGTGCCGCGTGCCAGATCGCGACCATAGCATTTGCCACAGACGCCGATCTTGGCCTCGCAGACCAGTGGCGAGCGGATCTTCATGCCCTGGATGCCCAGTGCCTCGATCTGCGCGATCATCGGCTCGTCGAGCAGGGTGCCCGTCCCAATGACGACCTTGTTCGTCTTGGGATCGACGACATCCTCGGCCGTGGTGCGGCCCAGGATACGCTCACCCAGCGACGCGATGGTCGAGCCGCCCTGCACGATCGCCCGCATTTCCAGCGCGCGTTCGGTGCCGCAATCATCCTCCATGATGACACAGTCCTGCGACACGTCGACCAGACGGCGGGTCAGGTAACCCGAGTTTGCCGTCTTGAGCGCGGTGTCGGCCAGACCCTTACGGGCGCCGTGCGTCGAGTTGAAATATTCAAGGACGGTCAGGCCCTCCTTGAAGTTCGAGATGATCGGCGTCTCGATGATCTCGCCCGACGGCTTGGCCATCAGGCCGCGCATACCGGCAAGCTGCTTGATCTGCGCCTGCGAGCCACGCGCACCCGAATGCGCCATCATGTAGATCGAGTTGATCGGCTTCTCTCGGCCGGCCATCGGGCCTTCCTCGTAACGCTTCACCGCCTTGATCTCGTCCATCATCGCGGCTGCCACCTGGTCGCCGCAACGGCTCCAGGCGTCGATCACCTTGTTATACTTTTCCTGCTGGGTAATCAGGCCGTCCTGATATTGCTGCTCGTAATCCTTCACCAGCGTGCGGGTCTCATCGACCAGTCCGACCTTGGCGTCGGGGATAATCATGTCGTCCTTGCCGAACGAGATGCCGGCGCGGAATGCATGGCGGAAGCCCAGCGACATGATTGCGTCGGCGAACAGCACCGTTTCCTTCTGACCGGTGTGGCGATACACCTCGTCGATCACGTCGCCGACATCCTTCTTGGTCAGCAGGCGATTGACGATATCGAACGGCACCTTGTGGTTCTTGGGCAGGCATTCGCCCAGCAACATGCGGCCCGGCGTGGTTTCGAACCGCTTGAGATACTGGTTGCCGGCCTCGTCGGTCTGCGGAACGCGGCTCACAATCTTGGTGTGGAGCGTCACCGCTCCGGCGAACAGCGCCTGGTGCACTTCGTCCATATCGGCCAGCACCATGCCTTCACCCGGCTCGGCGCTCTTTTCCAGCGACAGGTAATAAAGGCCCAGCACCATGTCCTGCGACGGCACGATGATCGGCTTGCCGTTGGCGGGCGACAGGATGTTGTTGGTCGACATCATCAGGACGCGCGCTTCCAGCTGGGCTTCAAGGCTCAGGGGCACGTGCACGGCCATCTGGTCGCCGTCGAAGTCGGCGTTGAACGCCGAGCAGACCAGCGGGTGAAGCTGAATCGCCTTGCCCTCGATCAGCACCGGCTCGAACGCCTGGATGCCCAGGCGGTGGAGCGTGGGCGCGCGGTTCAGAAGGACGGGGTGCTCGCGGATGACTTCATCCAGGATGTCCCAGACTTCTTTGCGCTCCTTTTCGACCCACTTCTTCGCCTGCTTGAGGGTCATCGACAGACCCTTGGCGTCGAGGCGCGCATAGATGAACGGCTTGAACAGCTCGAGCGCCATCTTCTTGGGCAGGCCGCACTGGTGCAGTTTCAGCTCCGGCCCGGTCACGATGACCGAACGGCCCGAATAGTCGACGCGCTTGCCGAGCAGATTCTGGCGGAAGCGGCCCTGCTTGCCCTTCAGCATGTCGGACAGCGATTTCAGCGGACGCTTGTTGGCGCCCGTGATTGTGCGACCACGACGGCCATTATCGAACAGCGCGTCGACGGCTTCCTGCAACATGCGCTTTTCGTTGCGGACGATGATGTCCGGCGCGCGCAGTTCCATCAGCCGCTTCAAGCGGTTGTTGCGGTTGATGACGCGGCGATACAGGTCGTTCAGGTCCGACGTCGCGAACCGGCCGCCGTCCAGCGGCACCAGCGGGCGCAGTTCGGGCGGGATGACCGGCACAACGTCGAGGATCATCCATTCGGGGCGGTTGCCCGAATCGATGAAGCTTTCCACGACCTTCAGGCGCTTGATGATCTTTTTGGGCTTCAGCTCGGACTTGGTCGTCGCCAGCTCCTCGAGCAGCGCGACCTTCTCACCCTCGAGGTCGAGGCTCTCGAGCATGATGCGGACGGCCTCGGCGCCGATCGAGGCGGAAAAGCCGTCCTCGCCGAACTCATCCTGCGCGTCGAGCAGCTCGTCCTCGGTGAGGAGCTGGAACTTTTCGAGCGGGGTGAGGCCGGGCT
>NZ_DATJLI010000091.1:0-7048 GCF_035490575.1 Sphingomonas sp.
CGCCCAGCGGGGCACAATCACGGTATCCAGCATCGTGCCCGTATCCTGCCCTGGCGCATCGGCGGGAGCGGCGCTCAGGGTCTTGGCAGGGCGCGCCAGCGCATCCGGGTCGCCCGCCGCTTTGGCATCCCTCAGGGCCGCTGTGAGGTAGGCAATCCGGTCACGGGCAAGCCCAAGGTCAAACTCCTTGTCGCTCAGCAGGTCTTTGACCGCAGCTTCATGCGGGGTCAGGTCGCGGGTGGTAAAGCGCATACGGCTGCGCCAATACCGGCGCTCATCCTCGCGAGCTTCCTGCCGGGCCTCTTGCTCTGCAAGCTCGCTAGCGGCGATTTCGTCGGCCTCCAGGCTGCGTTCCTGCATCGCCCACTCCGCAGCAGCCGCCGCCGCATTGTGCGGCTGTGCGGGCTTCTCCGGGGCGCTGGGGGGCATCCTGCGCGCCGCAGCCAAAGCACGGTCAGTCTCGATGGTGTGCGCCGGGATGCGCCGCTTGGCCTCGTCCCGGTCCTTGGTGCGTAGGGACAGCATGAACTCTGCCCGGCCACCGAACGCGGGCCGCAACTCAGCCGGGATAGCGCGGCGGAAATAGTAGGTCGATCCGCGCTTGGCGAGGTACGTACACATGGCTTTGGCTTCCTATTACAAATGTAACAGTCGCCTGTAAAAAGCCTAGGTTTTCTGCCGATTTAGCCGGATTTCAACGGCTTATGGCGGCTGGTGGAGCTGAGGGGAATCGAACCCCTGACCTCTGCAGTGCGATTGCAGCGCTCTCCCATCTGAGCTACAGCCCCGCCGCCGTGCCCGGCCGCTTTCGCCGCCGGAAGGCCGCCCCTCTAGCGTCACATTTCAGCCGATGCAACGCCCAACGCGGCACGCTGGATCGCGGCATTTGCGCGACAGCCGCCGGAACATAAGCGCGCGCCGATCCTTGAACCCGAAGCAGTCATCGCGCTTCTGCGATGTCACTGCCCTGCAACGAAAATCCCAGGAGGATCGAGATGGGCTACGAACGCAATCAACGAGGCGGGTGGCGCAACGACGACGATCGCGATTTCGGTTATGGCGCCGGTCGCGACGATTATTCCAGCGCGCGCGATTACGCCGCCGCGGGCCAATATGGCGATCGCGGACACCATGGCGAGCATGAACGCGGCTATGAGCAGCACCATGAACGCGGCAACTATGGCGCGCGCGGCTATCACGACGATGATGGCGGCCAGCGGTTTGCACGCGGCTATGGCGATCGCGAGCGCGGCTATTCGGTTCGCGAGGGCGGCTATGGCCGGCCCGGCGCTCAGGGTCAGGGCAGCCGTTATGCCTCGCCCTATCAGCGGCAGGGTGGCTATCCCGGCGGCGACCGTGCGCGGCGCGGCTATACGGGCCAGCCACAGGGCTATGACTATGACGATCGCGACTTTTTCAGCCGGGCGGGTGATGAGGTGCGATCATGGTTCGGCGATGACGAGGCCGAGCGTCGCCGCGAAATGGATCGCCGTTATGACGAACGGTATGAAAACGACCGCGACGCCCATTATTCAAGCTGGCGCCGTCAGCGTATCAACGAACTCGACCGCGATTATGACGAATATCGCCGCGAAAACGCGACGAAGTTCGAGAACGAGTTCAACAGCTTCCGCACCGAACGCCAGGGCCAGCGCAGCGCATTGTCCAAGGTCGAGGAGCATATGGAAGTCATCGGTTCGGACGGCGAGCATGTCGGCACCGTCGACAAGGTGCGCGGCGACCGCATCATCCTGACCAAAAACGATGTCGATGCCGGTGGCCGGCACCATTCGATCCCCTCGCGATGGATTGAAACGGTCGAGGAAAAGGTGCGTATCCGCAAAACCGCGCAGCAAGCCAAGCATGAATGGCGCGATGAAGAACGCAATCAGGCGATGTTCGGCGACAATCAGCGCACCGGCTATGCCAGCCGCACCGACAGCGACGACGACAATATGGGCGGTCGCGAATCGAACAGGCGCTATTCAGGCACTTACTGAACTGCCGCGCCGGAGAATGAAGGGTCGGGCTTCGCGCCCGGCCCCTTTTTTCCTGGTCACCCCCGGATCAGGCCCTGTGGCAGAACGGCCTTGCTGCTGGCGGGGAACAGCGCCGGCAGCACGCGTTCTGCGTCCAGCGCGAAATGGGCGGCGATTGCCGATGCGACGACCGCGTTGACATCGCCCGTGGGCTTCAGGTCGCGGCCGTCATGCAGCGCCGCATCGCTCAGCCCCGGCCAGTCAGCCACGACGCGCCCGCCCGCGACCGTGCCGCCCGCCAGCATCGCCGCCGATGCCGTGCCATGATCGGTGCCGCCAGTGCCATTCACGCGCACCGTCCGGCCGAATTCGGTCGCGACGATAACCAGTGTGTTCTGCCACACCCGGCCCAACCCGGTGCGAAGCGTGGCGATCATCGCGTCCAGCCCCTTCAATTGCGCGGCCAGCCGTCCGGTCTGTCCGGCATGGGTATCCCAGCCGCCGGTTTCGATCATCGCGATCCGTGCGCCACTGGCGGGCGCAATCAACCGCGCGGCCAGCGCGCCGGTGGCGGCGGCATTGCGTCCCTGGTCGGCGGTCAGATCGGCGGTCAGCGCCCGCGTCGCCGTTGCCTGTGCCCATAATGCATGGAGTTGCTCATCTCCCGCGTAAAGCCGGGTCACGCGCGCGATCAGGTCGTCATCGGCATCGGGCAGGGCCGAAGGCGCATAGCTGGCGACGTCCGCCCGCCCGCGCAGTGCCATCGGCACCGTCGCCGCAACCGCGATGGCGCGTGCCTCGTCCGGCGGCAGCAGCGCCAGCAGCCGGTTCAGCCAGCCATCCTTGATGGCATAGGGTTGCGCGCTGCCCGTCTCCAGCGCGTTCTGGCCGTCGAAATGCGAACGCTCGCGATAGGGTGAGGCGACCGCGTGGACGAACAGCGCCTCCTTGGCGGCATAGCGCGCCGCCATCTCTGCCATCGCCGGATGCAGCGCAAAGGTCGAATCGAGCCGCCCTGCATCGGCAAAGGGTTCGGCCAGCACGCCGCGCTGGCGCACGAAATCGGGGTCGCCAATCGGCGCGACGGTGCCCAGCCCGTCGGCGGCGCCGCGCTGCAGGATGAACACCAGCCGCCGGTCGGTCGCGGCGCGGGCAAAGGCCATATGCGGCGCGGCACCCAGCGCCAGACCGGCAGCGACAAAGGTTCGACGGTCAATCATCGGATCACCTCCGCAAGAAATCAGGGGATGAGAGCAACAGGGCCAGCGCCTGCGGCGGGCTTTCGGCGCTTGCGATGGCCTGGGCCGTGGCGGGTTCGGGACCGCCGGGGAAAATCCGCGCGGCGAGTTCGCGAGCATCGATGTTGGCGGCTTGCGCGCGCGCTGCCAGTCGGCCTGCCGCCTCGACGCGCCGCATCAATGCATCGGGCGCGGCCCAGCTGGCGTCGCTGTCATCATATCCGGCGGGCGAACCGGGTCGCCAGACGGGCTGCCCCAGTTGCTGCTGCAAACCCGTCAATGCCGGTCCGGGCATCTCGCGCGCCCCGGTCGCGCGCAACGCGGCGATCGTCCAGTCCCACGGGCTGCGAAACCGGACGGGCGCCGCGCCCCATGCCTCTGGCGAGGCGATGATCGCGCGGTAGACGGTGGGCAGATCGCCATCCGAATCGAGGAAGGCGCGCTCGACCCGCGCGACCATCGCGGCAGGCACCGTATCGCCCGCGAAATGGCGTGTCAGCTTGGTCGCGGCATGGCGTGCCGCGGCGGGGTGACGCGCCAGGTCATCGAGGATCGCGCGCCCCTGCTCCACACCGCCGGACGGGTATCTCTTGCCCAGCACCCGCCGCTCGCCGGGTTCGTGCAGGCGCGGCGTAAAATGGAATGCGCCAGGCGCTCCCCCGCGCGCGGCCGCGGGACCCAGGCCGCCGACCGTCCAGCCGGTGATCGCGCGCGCGAACTCGGTCACATCGGCCTGCGAATAGCCGCTGCGAACGCCCAGCGTGTGCAGCTCCATGATCTCGCGCGCCAGATTTTCGTTCAGGCCGCGCGCGCGACCGCGACTGGCCGCCATCCGCGCCGCCGGGCTGCCCGGTCCAACCGATTGCGCCTGATCGAGGAACAGCAGCATCGCGGGATGACGCTCCACCGCGTGCAGCATGTCGGCGAACCGGCCCAGCACATGCGGGCGGATCGCCTCGAACTCGAACGCGCCGGCCAGCGCGATCATGCGCTGCTTGTCGGCCGAAACCGCGAAATGATTGGCCCAGAAATGCACCAGCCGCTCGACAAAGGGCGCCTCGCTGACAAGCGCAGCGGCTCCGCGCGCGCCGACCGCCTGCATCAGATACTGGCGCGATGCCGCGCCCACGGCGTTACCCGCCGCCTGCGGCGCCGGCTGACCCGCCTTGCGCGCCGCGCGACGGTCGCGGCGGACCATCCGGCGTTCGTTCAACAGGCCGAATATGTCGGTCGCGATCGCCTGCGACCCCGGTAGCGCGGCGATCGGCGTCGGGCGCGGTTGATACCGGGCGAATTGCGCCATCAGCCAGTCGCGCGGATTGGCGGGCGGGGTCTCCTCAGCGCGCGGACCAAGGCCGAAGCGATGCCACGCAATCCATGTCAATTCCTTTGTCATGGATGCACCATGGCGCACGCATGTCGTAAAAGTCTGTCATCGCAACCGCTTGGCGCGCAGAGCGGGCGCTTGGACGATTGCGTGAGGCGCAATCGCGATCACGGGCTTTGCGATTGCCGCCATTGCTGCATCGCAACATAATCGCACAAACAGAAACGACCGGGATGCCGATCAGGCTCTTTCAGGGCTTTCGCCAGAGGAGACAGATCGTGACCAAGATGCTTTTCGCCGCCGCCGCTGCCGCCGCCGCCGTTTTCGCTGCCCCTGCCATGGCCGAGGAAACCGTGTTCAGCCGTGATGGTCAGACCTATGCCTACACCAGCAAGGTGAAGGGCGACACGACCATCATCGAGGGTCGCGCGCTGCCGCAGAACACCCCGTTCGAACTGACCGTCCGTGGGCGCGTCGCATCGGGCCGGGTCGATGGCCGCCCGGTCAGCTTCCGCATCGCCAAGCCGCTGACGCCCGTCAAGGTTGCCAGCCGCGGCACCGAAGTCGCCGGCAACTGAACCGACGCACCAATGTTTTGAGGAAGGGGCGGCCATCGGTCGCCCCTTTTTCGTTCAGAACCCGTCGGGCAGGACGATCGGTCCCACATGCTCGCGATACCGGCTGACGGCATAGCGGTCGGTCATGCCGGCAATGAAATCGGCAATGTGGCGCGCCCGCGCGGGTTCTTCGCCCGGCAATGTCTCACGCCACCCACCGGGCAAGCGGCGCGGATCGTCGGCATAGGCCGCGAACAGCCCAGCGACCACGGTGCGCGCCATTTCCGCCGCCTCCAACTGGCGCGGATGATGGTAAAGCTCGGCATACATGAAACGCTTCAGCGCCCGTTCGGCATCGCGCATCGGCGCGGAAAAACAGGCAAGGCACTGCCCCGCCGCGCGCACATCTTCCACCGTTTCGATCCGCCCCTCGGTGAGCAGGGCGCGCGTGTTGGCGATCAGATCGTTGACCATGGCCCCGATCTGCGACCGGATCAATTCGCCGATCAGCCGTTCGGGCGGGCAATCGGCGAACCGCGCACGCACCGCGTCCCACCCCTGCGCCACCACCGGCACCGACAGGATGGCGTCCAGCGACAACAGCCCAGCGCGCAGTCCGTCGTCGATATCGTGATTGTCATAGGCGATATCGTCGGCAATCGCCGCCACCTGCGCCTCAAGCGAGGAATAGCGCGCTAGGTCGAGCGGAAAGGCGGCATCGGCCTCCGCCAACGCCCATTGCGGATGGACGACGGGACCATTGTGTTTGGCCAGCCCCTCCAGCGTCTCCCAGCCAAGGTTCAACCCACGCCAGCGCGGATAGGGGCTTTCCAGCCACATCAGCGCGCGCAGCGTATGGCCGTTGTGATCGAAGCCGCCATGGTCGGCCAGCGCCGCCTTCAGCGCGTCTTCCCCGGCATGGCCGAACGGCGGGTGGCCGATGTCATGCGCCAGGCACAGCGCCTCGGTCAGATCCTCGTTCAGACCCAATGTGCGCGCGATGACGCGGCCGATCTGCGCGACTTCCAGGCTGTGGGTCAGCCGGACGCGGAAATGGTCGCCGTCGGGCGCCATGAAAACCTGCGTCTTGTGGCGCAGCCGCCGGAAGCTGATCGAATGGACAATGCGGTCGCGGTCGCGCTGGAACGCGTCGCGCGGGCCGCGTTCGGCGCCCCCATCAGGGCGCGGCTCGACATGCAGACGGCCCCGGCTGTTCGCCGGATCGGAAGCCCAGCGGGCGCGCACGGTCATCTGGCGGGCAGCCTCGTGACCTTCTGCCCCGCCTCGCTTTCGAACGTGAAGGCCGACAAACCGCCCGCCGCCAGCTTGTTGACGAATGCCTGTGCCTCATCATCCGTTTTGAACGGCCCGGTCAGCAGCCGGTTGGTGAAGCGCAGCGGCGTGGTCCACGCCTGTCGCCCTTTCAGCGCGGATGACTTGGCGACCAGTGCGTTCCACGCCTTGGGCAGGTCGTTCACATTCGCGCCACCCGCAACCTGAACCCACCAGCGCGCCGGTTCGGCGGGTTTCTTCGGCTCGACCTTCTTGGGTTGGGCCTTTTTGGCTTCGGCCTTTTTGGGCTTCGGCCGGGTGACCTCGACCGGCTTTTCCTCGACCTTCGTCTCGGCGACAGGCTCGGGCTGCGGCGGGGGTTCGGGCGGCGGCGCCGGTGGCGGACCGACGCCCAGTTCGGCCGCGGGAATCGCGATGTTGCCGACGATTGCGGCCAGCACGGGATTTACCGGCGGACTTGCCGCAGCCGTGCTGGCGGGCGACGGCGCGGCCGTTGTTGGAACTTGTGCCGTTGCGACGGGCGCGGATCGAACCGAAACGGCATCCGGCACGCGCGCGGTCGCCGACGCGACAGGCGTAGGCGTAGGCGTAGGCGTAGGCGTAGGCGTAGGCGTAGGCGTAGGCGTAGGCGTAGGCGTAGGCGTAGGCGTAGGC
>NZ_DATJLI010000092.1:0-5532 GCF_035490575.1 Sphingomonas sp.
ACCTGGATATCATCCTGTGGTCCGGCGGATGCTTTGCGGGCAAGGGACTGGTCGTCCCGCATATCGCCTTTCGCGACCGCGCCTTCGTGCTCGGCCCCGCCGCGCGCATCGCCCCGCGCTGGCGCGACCCGGTAACGGGCCTGACGCTGGTGCACCTGTCCGCGCGCCTGTGCCGACACCGCCCGGTTGACCCCGGCCACCCGCGCAACTAGGTGAGCGCGACGCCGGCCCTGTCCGGCCATGGTGCGGGTCCGTAGCTCAGTCGGTAGAGCAAGCGACTTTTAATCGAGAGGTCCCGGGTTCGAGCCCCGGCGGACCCACCATTTTCCGATGGCGCGGATTGTCGACGCCGATCACGCCGGTTCGGGGTCGCCGAACTCCGGCGCGCGGTCGAAATCGGTGCGGTCGAACGGCCGGTCGGTGAACAGATAGCCATAATAGAAGCGGCGCAATCGCTTGTGAAAGGCGCGGATACGGTCCTGATAGGCGAGCTGCGCGGTCAGGTCGGTATCGGCCAGCCGCGTCAGCAGCGCCTGCACGCCGACCGACGGCAACACCCACCCGAGCGCACGCGCGGCGGCATCGCGGCGTTCCAGCCCGGCGCGATAGGCGCGAACCTGCGGCGCGACGCTTTCATCGCCATTCTGATGGAAGGCCAGATACCATTTATAATGGAACGCGGTGCCCAGCGGCGGCGAATCCGCCCATTCGGGGTGGCTGGCATAAAAACGCCGCATCGTGTCCTGACGCGGGACGTCCCATGCCCGGTTCACCACCTCGCGCTGTGCCAGTGCGATCTCCGCGCCCTGATTGACGGACACCGCCCGGTTGATCGCGACATGGGCGAGCGTGGGCAGCACCAGCACCAGCACCAGCCATGCCGCCGCCAGCGTCGCGGCATTGGTCGCCGACCGCCAGCCCAGCCGCTCCACCAGCGCCGCCAGCGCGATCCAGAACAACAGATAAGCCGCGATCAGCACCAGCACGATCAGGATCGCCAACGCGGCCACCCCCTCGACCAGCGCGGCAAAGGCGAAGGGCATCGCCAGCGCCGCCCAGATCAACGCCAGCCGCACGGCCGTCCGTCGCCGCCACAGCGCACCGCCGCCCCGTGGCAGGGCATCGAGCGTCCGCTGGCGCCCCGCCTCCCGCTCCCCCGACTTCAGGTCGTGGAACAGCGCGATGACGAACAGCGGCGCGACGAACACCAGCACGAACGCAAAATCGAACCGCCCCGGCAACGCCAGTTCGGGATTGAAGGTGTCGCCGTCATATATCTGCGCCTCCAGCCCCAGCGCGCGCACCCGCAGGATATAGGGCGACACGTCACGCATCCCCAACGCGGCAAAGGCCAGCGGCGACGGCGCGTCCCAGGTCGGGTGAAAGCTGTAATAGGCGGCGCTGCCCGCATCGCGGGTGCGCGACACATAATCGGCGACGGCGCCGATATCCTCGGCCTGCTGCGCGGGAATCGCGGCGATGGCGGCGCGTTGCCGCACAACCTCCGCCATGCCCGCCGCCAGCGCCGCGATGCTGAGCAGCGCCAGCAGCAGCAGCGCGAACGCGCTCAGGCGCTGGCGCAGCAACAGGCGCAGTTCATGGATGATCAGGGTCATCGGCTTGCTCCCAACCGGCGCGTGGCAAAGGCGAGCAGTCCCGCTGCGACCCCCAGCCACAGCAGCACGACGGCAAGGCCCGGCAGCGCCGCCGCCGCCAGCACGCCGCCACCGGGAGCGACAAAGGTGAAGTCGGGCATCTCCTGCCAGTTATCGGCATCCACCCGTTTACGCCGGTCAGCGCCCGCGTCGGTCGCGGTGTCGTCGGCATAGGTTACGCCTTGCGCCTGCATCCGGTTGAGGCGCTGGACCAGGTCGTAGCGATAGGCCTCCGCCTGTTCCAGAAAGCGGCGGTGGGCGGCGAAATCGGTGCCCGCAGCCGCCATCGACAGCGACCTGAGCGCGATTGCCGGGCTGAACAGACCGGCGGCATCGACGATCGCGTTCTGGCGCGCCTGTGCCGCATGGCTTTGCGCGGCATAACGGTCGAACAGCGCGGAGGTCAGCCGTTCGCCCTCAACCGCAATGACGCCCTTGTAATTGACAGGCAGATCCTCGACGTGCGTTACGCCATATCGGTCGAGCACGCTTTGCTTGAACGCAGCGAAATGCGGGTCGTCGGGATTGTGGCTGTCGCCCAGTTGGCGCAGATCGCGGCCGATCGCGACATCGGTCGCCAGCCGATTTTGCAGCGGCACGGCGGCGCTGGCGATATCGGGGGCGACGCGCGGCAGCAGGATCGCCGTCACGGCCCAGATCGCGACCAGCGCCAGCAACGCGTCGCGGCTGCGCCGGACAAGCGCCGATACCAGCAGGATCACCAACACCCAAAGCGCCAGATAGCCGACATAGCCAATCGCGATGACCAGCATCGGCAGCGCCAGCGCTCCCGGTTGCATCGCGATGCCGATCAGCCCGAGCAACGCCGGCGCCGCAGCGGCCAGCGCGACCAGCCCCAGCGCCGCCAGCTTGCCCGCAACCAACTGCCCGCGACCGACGCCTTGCAGCATCAGCAATCGCAACGTGCCACGCTCACGCTCCCGCGCCAAAGCGCCAAAGCCCAGGAAGATCAGCAGCAGCGGCGCCACCACCTGCAACACAAAGGCGGGCGTCAACTGGCCGAAGCGCACCAGCAGCGAGCTTTGCCGCACATCGCCGAAATTGGCGGTGTTCTGGCGGTGCCCCTCCAGAAACATGCTGTTGCCGGTAAATGCGTCCACCCCCGAATCGAACGCGGCCAGCGGACCGAGCGGGCGGAAGATGAAATTGCCGTAATGCACGACGCGGTGCGGGTGGCGGTCGGGTTGGGCGTCGAACGCCTGTTCGGCGGCGTGTTGGTGCCGGGCGCGAAGCTCGGCGACGGCGCGCTGGTGCGACCAACTGCTGACCACCGCCGCCAGGGTCAGCAGGACCAGCAGCGCGAACGCGATCACCGCCACCCGGTTGCGGCGCATCAGGCGCAGTTCGTCGCGCGCGATCAGGGCGACGGCGCTCATGCCGCCACCCGTTCGCCGCCGGTCTGGAAGCGGGCGTGCAGCGCGCGCACGTCGAAGCGATCCGCGCCCTGTGCCGCCACTTCATGGCTGACGCGACCGCCCTCGAGAAAGGCGATGCGGTCGGCCACGTCGGCGGCGGACAACAGGTCGTGCGTCACCATCAGCACTGCCGTGCCGCGTTCGCGCACCGCCGCGACCAGAGTGTTGAAATCGGCGGTCGCGCGCGGATCAAGACCGGAAGTCGGCTCATCGAGCAGCAGCACCGGCACCGCGCGCAGGAGCGCGACGGCAATCGCCACCTTTTGCCGCATCCCCTTGGAAAAGCCGCCCAGCCGCTGGTCCCAGGCGTGTTCCTGAAGCCCCGCCCCGGCCAGCGCATCGGCGATCGCGCGCCGGTCGTGCCGCTCACCCGACAGCGCGAGCAGATAATCGGCATTCTCGACCGCGGTCAGATGGTCATAGAGCGCGACATTTTCCGGCAGATAGGCGATGCGCCGCCGCGCACCGTCGGGATCGGCAGCCGGGTCGATGCCGCATACCGAAATCGTGCCGGACTGCGCCCGCGCAAAGCCCAGCAGCGCCGCCAGCGTCGTCGACTTGCCCGCGCCATTGCCGCCCAGCAGCGCGGTGATGCTGCCCGCCGGCACCGCCAGCGACAATTCGTCCAGCACCCGGTGCGCGCCATAGCTGAGCGTCAGCCGCTCGATCAGGATGGGGGCGGGTTCTGGCGTAAGCATGGGCACCTCAATGCTGCGGGGGAGCCATGACTTATGCCGCAACGCGACAAATGTAACAAGATATCATTGACGATGTTACATCATCTCGTCCATGGAGCGCTGGAGCCGGTGTCGCCACGACGCCGGGCCATCGTCATTCATTGGGGGAATTCATGCTGCGCCCATCTTCGCGCGCGCTTTATCCGGCGAGCGCATTGTCGCTCGCGTTGCTTGCCATCGCCGCGCCCGCGCGCGCCGATCCGGGCGACGATGCCGCGCCCGGCGAGCAGGAGATTACCGTCACCGGCGTTCGCCAGGCCTATCGCGGCGATTTCAAGCAGGCCGAGATTCCGCAGTCGATCGCGGTGATCGACGCCGATGTGCTGGCCGAGAACAACATCCTGCGGCTGACCGACGCGCTCGACCTCAACGCGTCGGTGTCGCGACAGAACTCGCTCGGCGGATTGTTCGACAGTTTCGCCGTGCGCGGGTTCGCGGGCGATGAGAACATCCCGACCGGTTATCTGGTCAACGGCTTCAATGGCGGGCGCGGTTTTGGCGGACCGCGCGACGTCGCCGGGATCGAGCGGGTCGAAGTGCTGAAAGGCCCCGCCGCCGCGCTGCTGGGGCGCGGTGAGCCGGGCGGCACGGTCAACCTCGTCACCAAACAGGCCGAACTCGGCCGCACGTTCGGCACGGCGTCGCTGCAATATGGCAGCTTCGATACCGTGCGCGCCGAAGCCGACGCCAATGTCGCGCTGGCCGGCGCGCTGACCGCGCGGCTGATCGGCTATGCCGAAAGCGGCGACAGTTTCCGCGACACCGTCGAGCAGAAGCGCTGGGGCTTCCTGCCCTCGATCGGGGTGGCGCTGGGCGCGAATACGCGGCTGACCTATGACTTCGAATGGACACGGGTCGAAGTACCGTTCGATCGCGGCATTGCGGTGCTGAACGGGGATTTCGATACGATGTCGCGCACGCGATACCTGGGCGAGCCGGGGGACGGCGACCATGTGGCACGCGCGACCGGGCACCAGTTGCGCCTGCAACATGATTTCAGCGACCGCTGGAGCCTGCTGGTCGGCGCGTCGCTGCGCGATACATTGCTGACGGGCTTTTCCTCCGACGCCGAACTGGTGCCGTCGCGCCAGAAGCTGTTCGCCGATGGCCGCTCACTGTCGCGCCAGCGGCGGTCGCGGCGATATGATTCGCGCCAGTGGGTCGTGCGCGCCGAACTGTCCGGCGAGTTCGAGACCGGCGGGCTGACCCACCGCATCCTGATCGGCGCGGACCATGATGCGTTCGAGAACGACCAGCAATTCGGGCGCGTCCGTCCGCCGGTGCTGGGCGCGGCGACGACGGATCAGGCAGGCTATGTGCTCGACATTCTCGACCCCGTTTACGGTCGCTTCCCGCTGCCGACGCCGGGGCCTCAGAACGACCGGCTGGACGTGCAGCGCTCGACCGGCCTGTTCGTGCAGGATCAGGTAACGCTGACCGACCGGCTGCAGGTGCGCTTCGGCGGGCGATATGACGATGTGAGCCTTCGCACCGACAACCGCCTGACCGGAATCGACAGCCGCCGCAGCAGCGGGCGGTTCAGCCCGCAGGCGGGCCTCGTCTATCGCCTGACTGATCCGGTCACACTCTATGCCGCTTATGGTGAGGGGTTTCGCGCCAATATCGGCACCGACGTGAACGGCGCGATCTTCGACCCCGAAACCAGCATTTCGAAGGAGATCGGTGCCAAGCTGACGCTGTTCG
>NZ_DATJLI010000093.1:0-4929 GCF_035490575.1 Sphingomonas sp.
ACCGCCGAAACACCGAGCCGCCGCCCACATGTCCCTTCATCTAAATCACAATGTCAAAGAGCGACAAAAACCGACGCACCGTCAACCCCGTTCCCAGGGCAACCAATGCGCCTCGCTTTCGATAACCAACCAAACGCTCCAATTCAGTGCGCCCCGTCGGTGAAGGGGTCTCTACGGATACCATTCCGGGTCGTCAAACATCTTTTTCAAAAAAATGACGCTTATGTGAATAATTGGCGGAAATCGGCGGATTTACGTGCTGTTAGCTCGGCACTGCGATGACGGTTCCATGACCGAGCCACCCGAATCAGCATCGAATCAACGCCTCGAATCGCTGCGTGGGCAGGTGCGGAGCGCCGTCATCTGGCGTTCCGGCACCCAGATCGCCGGTCAGATCGTCACCTGGGCATCGACCTTTCTGGTCATCCGTATCCTGTCGCCGGGCGATTACGGGCTGTTCGCCATGACGCAGGTGGTGCTGGCGCTGCTCAACATGCTCAACGGCTATGGCCTGGCGAGCGCCGTGATCCAGCGGCCCGATGCCGATGACCGGGTAAAGCGCCAGTTGTTCGGGCTGCTGCTGATCCTGAACCTCGGCCTGGGCGCGGCGCAGTTTGCGCTGGCGCCGCTGGCCGCGGCCTATTTCCGCCAGCCGATCGTAACCGATCTGCTGCGGGTTCAGGCACTGTTGTATGTCGCGACGCCGTTCATCGCGTTTCCCTATGCGCTGCTGGCGCGATCAATGGCGTTCAAGGGACAGGCACAGGCCAACCTGGTCTCGTCGGTGCTTGGCGCATTGGTGGCGATTGCCGGAGCGATGGCGGGCTGGGGCGTCTGGACGCTGATCGCCGCGCCAATGGCGCTGTTCTGGAGCCGGGCGGTCATCATGACCTGGATCGCCCGGTCGCTGATGTGGCCAAGCTTCGATTTCCGCGGATCCGGGGATGTCGTCCGCTTCGGCGGATTGATGGCCGCGACGCAATTGTTCTGGTTCCTGCAAAGCCAGGCCGACATCTTCATTGCCGGCCGCCAGCTCGATCCGCACCGCCTTGGTCTCTACACCACGGCGCTGTTCCTGACGCAGGTGTTCGTCGCCAAGTTCCTGCCCACGCTGAACGACGTCGCCTTCTCCGCCTACTCACGCATTCAGGACGACAGCGCTGCGATGGGCGCGGCATTCGCCAAGTCCGCGCGGATCGTCATGGTGGTGGCGATGCCATTCTATGCCGGGCTGGCCGTGACCGCCGGGCCGCTGGTGGTCGTGGTGCTGGGCGACAAATGGATCGAGGCCGCGCCGCTGGTGCGCGTGCTGGCGCTGGCGATGCCTTTCATGACGCTGCAGACGCTGTTCGCGCCCGCGACCAACGCGCGCGGGCTGCCCGCCATCGCGGCGCGGATCGGCGCGGCGGGGGGCGTGATGCTGCCGCTGGCATTTCTGATCGGGATTCGGTTCGGGGTCATGGGGCTGGCCTGGGCCTGGGTGGCGGTGTGGCCGCTATATCTGGCATTCACGGCCTCGCGCTCGCTGGATCAGGTGGGGAGCAGCGCCGCCGCGATGCTGCGCGCAATCGCGCCCCCGGTGCTGGCCGGGCTGGCAATGGCGGCAATCACGCTGGGCGTCGACCTGCTCCTGCCGGCGATGCCGGCACTGCCGCGACTGACGATCCTCGTCGCCACCGGCGCGCTCGCTTATGGCGGATGGCTGATACTGTTCGCGCGCGAAACCCTGTGGGAAGTCATTGCCTTTGCACGGCGGCGGGGATGATCGCGCGTCAGACCTGCCGGATATAGGCGCGCATCGATTCGGCTTCCTGCTCGATACGGTCGATCCGGTATTTGACCAGATCGCCGATCGACACAAAGCCCAGCAACCGGTCGCCATCGACCACCGGCAGATGCCGGATTCGCCGCCGCGTCATCAGCGCCAGTGCACCGATGACGTTCTGACCCGGACCGACAGTGACGGCGGGCGCGGTCATCAATTCCGACACCGGCCGGTCGAGCGCCGCCGCCCCGTCGCGGGCGATTGCGTGCAGCACGTCGCGTTCGGAGAATATGCCGGCCACGCGTGCGCCGTCCATCACGGGCAAGGCGCCGATCCCGCGTTCGGCCAGCAGCGACATCGCCGCGACCGCCGTGGCGCTGATCGGCGCCGACACGATTTCGCTGCCCTTTGTCTCAAGGATCTTCGCGATCGTCATCACACCCTCTCCCAAAAGGTGACTGAGACTGGACTCTCCCACGAAACGCCCCATGTGGGAAGCCATGACGGACCTTGACGACCCCGAATATGCGCGTTTCGCCTGGACCCGCTTTCGCCGCATCCTGGGCTGGATGACGGTGCTGGCGCTGGCGTGCGCGATCGGGGCGCTGGTGATCCTGTATCACTGGGTCGGGCACATGCCGATCCATATGGGCATCGCGACGTTTCTGGGGATGTTCGGCACCGTGATGATGGGCGGCGCGCTGATGGGCCTGGTGTTCCTGTCGTCGGGATCGGGCCATGACGACAGCGTTGACCGGGTCAACCGCGCCCATGATCCGGGGCGGCAGCGGCACGACGACGGACGCGCATGAAAAGGGGCCGGCGATTGCGCGCCGGCCCCTTTTCAGTTCGGGTTGGTCGAGGCGGTCAGGCCGCGGTCGATGCCGCTTCCTCCCCATCAGCGCGCAGCTTGCGGCGGCGGCGCGGGCGGGGCGCTTCCTCATCATCGGCGTCGCTGCTGGCCACCAGCGCAGGCGGCAGGCGATCGGCGTCGATCGAGGGTGCGGTTTCGTCCTGCTCACTCGTCGTTCCGGCAGCGGGCTGACGACGCGGGCGACCACGGCGACGGGGTGCTTCCGCCTCGGCGGGCCCTTCCGCTTCGTCAGATGATGCGGTGACCGCTTCTGCGTCGCCATTGCCCTGTGCAGCGGCGCGATCGCGGCGACGGTCGTCGCGGTCGGCACGCTCACCGCGCGGTGCGTCGCGATCGGGGCGGCGATCCGGCTGGCGGTCGGACTGACGACCCGGCTGCCGATCCGACTGGGGCTGATCGGGCGTGCCCGCTTCGCCTTCCATCTCGAAATCGTCATCGTCGTCATCGTCGCGCTGGCGGCGATTTTCCTCGAC
Organism: Sphingomonas sp.; assembly: GCF_035490575.1. Taxonomy (GTDB): domain Bacteria; phylum Pseudomonadota; class Alphaproteobacteria; order Sphingomonadales; family Sphingomonadaceae; genus Sphingomonas. Next base: position 3,113 of record NZ_DATJLI010000093.1, read on the forward strand.
GCGCGCGCGGCTTTCGTTGAGCACCCGGAAATAATGATCCGCGAACTGCAGATAATATTCGGTGTTCACCCGGTCGCCCGACATCTGCGAGTCACGCGCGAGATTCTTGTATTTCTCGAGCAACTGTGCGGCGTTGCCGCGCGCACGATTGTCGATGCGATTGCCGTTATCGGTGCGATTTGGGTTGCCACCCTGCGGGCGCTGCCCGCCACGACCACGACGGCGGCCGGCCTGACGATTGTTCATCAAGGTCTGTGTGTCCTGTCCTTACCCTATTCGGTCCGGCATCATGCCAGTCGAATGCGTTTCACTCCGCACGCCTGACCGGGGACGACCGGAAAGGACGCTTTCGCCACAGGGCCGCCAAAATCGGCGACGCAGCTGACCTGGATCGGGCCATTGCCCCGTTTTCAACAACTTGGTTGAAAATGCCTGCCCCTATGTGCCTTCCTTAGCGACAGGTGCGGCGATCTCCAAGCACAATATTGTGTCCCTGTATTGCTGGTTCAAGTCACGACGACGGCGCGCGGGCGGCTGCCCAGATCATGAACGATGCGCGGACACCGTCCCGCCGCCGTGACCTGCGCCGAAACCTGCGCGCCCTGACGCCAGCCGATCTCAAGGATCGCGACCCCGCCCGGCGCGATCAGGGCGGGCAGCGCGGGGATGATCCGGCGGTAATCGTCCAGCCCGTCCGCCCCGGCGAACAGCGCCTCGCCCGGTTCATATTCACGCACCCCCGGACCCAGCGCCTCGTCGGTCGCGACATAGGGCGGGTTGGCGAGGATCAGGTCGAACCGGTCGTCGATTCCCGCCGCCCAGTCGCCGGTGCGAAACACCGCCCGGTCAGCCATGCCCAGCGCCTCGGCATTGGCCCGCGCAAAGTCCAGCGCGCGGGGGGACGCGTCGATACCGATGCCACGCGCGCCCGGCCATTCGCTGAGCGCCGCCAGCAACAAGGTGCCCGGCCCGGTGCCGAGGTCGAGGAGGTGGCGCGGCGGCGCGCGCCCTGCGAAATGCGCCACCGCCGCCTCGATCAGCGTCTCGCTGTCGGCGCGCGGGATCAGCACGCCCGGCCCGACCGCCAGCGTGATCGTCCAGAAATCGCGCGTGCCGGTGATATAGGCCAACGGCTCCCCCGCCAACCGCCGGTCGAGCAATCCGGCAAAACCGCCGGGCGTCGCATCGTCCAGCCGCCGCAGCAGCAATTCGTCGCGCGTGCACCCCAGTGCGTGCGCCATCAGCAATTCGCCGTCCAGCCGCGCGCTGTCCGAAACCGACGCCAGTGCCCGCGCCGCCGCGGCAAGCGCGGCACGCACCGGCTCAGCCATCGACCGTCGCCAGCCGCGCCGCTTCATCCTCGGCGATCAGCGCGGCGATCAGTTCGTCCATCTCGCCCGCCACAATCTCGGGCAGGCGATGCAGGGTCAGGTTGATGCGGTGGTCGGTCACGCGCCCCTGCGGGAAATTATAGGTGCGGATCCGCTCCGAACGGTCGCCCGATCCGACCATCGACTTGCGCGCATCGGCCCGCTCGTTCGCCGCGCGCTCGCGCTCCGCCTCGAACAGGCGGGTTCGCAGCACCTTCATGGCCTTGGCCTTGTTCTTGTGCTGCGACTTCTCGTCCTGCTGGCTGACGACGATTCCGCTGGGCACATGGGTGATGCGAACCGCCGAATCGGTGGTGTTCACATGCTGCCCGCCCGCGCCCGATGCCCGGAACACGTCGATGCGGAGGTCGCTGTCGGCGATGTCGATATCGACCTCTTCCGCTTCCGGCAGCACGGCGACGGTCGCGGCGGAGGTGTGGATGCGCC
>NZ_DATJLI010000094.1:0-35630 GCF_035490575.1 Sphingomonas sp.
CTGGCATTGGGAATGAACTCGATGGGATAAGCACCCCGGCTGTTCTCCGCCAGGCTCGCATCATCGAAATCCAGTGCGCGCGTCACCGGGTCCATCACCACGTTTTCGAGCACGGTTCCGAACCGCTTTGTCGTCGCGAAAATCTCCGGCTCGGCCTCCGCCGACAGCCGGATCATCTTGGCGTAGCAGCCGCCTTCGAAATTGAAGACGCCGTTCTCGCCCCAGCCATGCTCGTCGTCGCCGATCAGCGTGCGGTTCGGGTCGGCCGACAGCGTCGTCTTGCCCGTGCCCGACAGGCCAAAGAACACCGCCGTTCCCCCATCGGCGCCGATATTGGCGGAGCAGTGCATCGGCATCACCCCCTTTTCGGGTAACAGGTAATTGAGCACGCCGAACACCGACTTCTTCATCTCCCCGGCATAACGCGTGCCGCCGATCAGGATCAGCCGCTCGGCAAAGCTGACGGCGATGACAGTTTCCGAACGACAACCATGACGGGCGGGGTCGGCGCGGAAATCGGGCAGGTCGATGATCGTGAACGCCGGCTCGAAACCGGGCAGATCGGCCGCCTCGGGCCGGACCAGCATCGTGCGGATGAACAGGCTGTGCCAGGCAAGCATATTGATGACGCGCACGTTCAGCCGGTGCTCCGCCTGCGAACCGCCATACAGGTCCTGGACGAACAGGTCGCCGGCCCCGCGCAGATGGTCGAGAAAGTCCGCCTTCAACGCGGCAAAGGCCTGCGGCTCCATCGGCTTGTTCGACTTGCCCCACCATATCGTGTCGGCGGTCCGGGCGTCGCGAACGGTGAACTTGTCCTGTGCCGAACGGCCGGTATGACGGCCGGTTTCGACCACCAGCGGCCCGTCTTTGGCCAGACGCCCCTCACCGCGTGACACCGCATGTTCGACCAGTGCCGCGCTGCCCAGATTCCAGTGCAACGTCGCGCCGGTTTCAATCCCCTGCGCGCCCAGATCATGTCGTGGCGTCCGGTCGTTCACGTGTTTTCTCCCGATTGCAGTCTTTTTGCGGTCGTGGCCGCATACGTATGCAGAATTGCATAGGTCAGCCGCCGGGCAGCGTCAAATGCGATGACGGGACACGCGAGCGGAACCTGTTGTTCTTGTTTTGTATCGGCGCTAGAACCACCGCATGGATCGACTCCGTGCCGTCCGCGGTGCCACCATCAACCCGCTCAGCGAGCGCTTCAATCTGCCGCAGCATCAGGCGGACGGCGACTGGCAGGATATGCAGCCCATGGTTGATGGCGCCACCGCGCCGGTGCGGACCAGCGTCACCGTCGAGCAGCCGCGCACGATCATCGCCCGCAATGCCTCACCCGACGTGCCGTTCGACCGCTCGATCAACCCCTATCGCGGTTGCGAACATGGTTGCATCTATTGCTTCGCGCGGCCCAGCCATGCGTTTCACGATCTGTCGCCGGGTATTGATTTCGAGACCCGCCTGTTCGCCAAGCCATTGGCGGCGGCACTGCTTCGCGCCGAACTGGCCAAGCCGGGCTATGCGCCGCGCCCGATCGCATTCGGCACCAACACCGACCCCTATCAGCCGATCGAGCGCGACTGGCGGATCACGCGCCAATGTATCGAGGTGCTGGCCGAAACCGGCCATCCGCTGACGATCACGACTAAGTCGGACCGCGTCCTGCGCGACATCGACCTGATCGCGCCCATGGCAGAGCGGGGCCTGGCCGCCGTGATGCTGTCGGTCACGACGCTCGATGCCAGGCTGACGATGACGCTTGAACCGCGCGCCGCGCATCCCGAACGGCGGCTGCGCGCAGTGCAGGAATTGGCGACGGCAGGCGTGCCGACCTACGTTTCGATCTCCCCGATCATCCCCGCGATCACCGACCATGAAATGGAGCACATCCTCGAACGCGCCGCCGAAGCGGGCGCACATGCCGCCTTCTTCATTCCGGTGCGCCTGCCGCATGAAGTCGCCCCGCTGTTCCGCGCATGGCTCGACACACATTTTCCCGACCGGGCAGGCAAGGTCATGTCGATCATTCAGTCGCTGCGCGGCGGACGCGACAATGATCCCGGCTTCTTCACCCGGATGCAGGGTCAGGGACCCTGGGCCGATCTGCTGCGAACGCGGTTTCACAAGGCGTGCCGCAGATATGGGTTGGAGGGCGAACGCATTACGCTTCGCACCGACCTGTTCCGCAAACCGCCCGGCGCGCAGGGTGAATTGTTCTGACCGGCCCGGCGCGGTCGATTAATTTGCGCTATGGCGCGGCCATGATGCGCCTGTTCGCCCTGCTCGCCCTGCTGATCGCCGCGCCGCTCCAGGCACGCGATACACCGCTGACCGTCATGAGCTTCAACGTCCGCTACGCCAATGAGGATGACGGCCCCGACCGCTGGAGCCAGCGCCGCGACCGGCTGATCGCGGTCTGGAGACGGGTCGGCGCCGATATTGTCGGGACGCAGGAGCTGCTCCAGTCACAGGGCGACGCCATCGTCGCCGCCGACCCCCGGTATCGCTGGTTCGGCCGCGACCGGCGCGGCGGCCATGCCGATGAGCATATGAGCATCTTCTATCGTCACGACCGGCTGAAACTGCTCGACAGCGGCGACTTCTGGCTGTCCGATACGCCCGACGTGCCCGGTAGCATCAGTTGGGAGCATCCCTATCCGCGAATGGTGACGTGGGGCCGATTCGAACAGCGCGCGAGTGGTCGGCAGTTCACGCTCATAAACACCCATTTCCCTTATCGCCCCGAGGATGAGGCTGCACGCGAAAAGGCGGCTGAAGCCATCGCGGCGTTCGCCGACACGCTGCCCGCGGGGCATCCGCTGATCGTTACCGGCGATTTCAACACCACGCCCGAAAGCGCCGCCTATCAACGGCTCACCCGCAATCTGCGGGACCTGTGGATCGCCGCCGATAAGCCCCAAGGCGTGGCCGCCACCTATCACGCCTTTACCGGCAAGGCCGACCGGCGCATTGACTGGGTGCTGGCGCGCGGTTTCGTGCCGCTGGCGGTCTGCACCGATAGCCAGCGCGTCGACAGACGCTATCCCTCGGACCATTTCCCGGTCGTCGCCCGCCTTGCATTTTCGGTCACGCGACCTTGAGACTGTAATCCTTGAAGCGTTCGCGCAGCGCCGATTTGAGCAGCTTGCCCGTGGCCGTATGCGGCAATTCGTCGACGAAATGCACTTCATCGGGCAGCCACCATTTGGCGACATGGCGCGACAGATGGTTCAGAATGTCGTCCGCGCCGACATCCGCGTCCGGCTTTCGCACGACCAGCAGGATGGGCCGCTCCTCCCAGCGCGGGTGATGCACGCCGATCGCAGCGGCCTCGGCCACGCCCGGACAACCGACCGCCGCATTTTCCAGGTCGACCGAGCTGATCCACTCCCCGCCCGATTTGATGACGTCCTTTGCCCGGTCGGTGATCTGCATGGTGCCGTCGGGATGGATGACCGACACGTCGCCGGTATCGAAATAGCCGTCGGCGTCGAGGCACGGTGCAGCCTCCTCGAAATACTGACCGACCACCCAGGGTCCCTTCACCATCAGCCGGCCTGCGCTTTTGCCGTCGCGCGGCAGCACGCGGCCGTCATCATCGACCACCCGCATGTCGATCCCGAACGGCGCGCGTCCCTGTCGGCTGACCTGATCGACCTGTTCGTCAAAGCTCAGCTCGTCCCAATCGGGACTACGCGCGCCGACGGTGCCGATGGGCGAGGTTTCGGTCATGCCCCAGGCGTGATTGACGCGGACGCCCATCTTCATCAGCCGCTCGATCATCGAACGCGGCGCCGCCGAACCGCCGATCGTCACCAGTTGCAGATGTTCGGGCGCGGCGCCGGTCGCATCCATATGCTGGAACATCGCGAACCAGACGGTGGGCACGCCGGCCGAATGCGTCACCTTCTCACGATTCATCAGCTCGCACAGCACGGCAGGATCGTTGACGCAGGAAAACACGAACTTCAGCCCAACCATCGGCGCGGAAAAGGGGATGCCCCACCCGACCGCGTGAAACATCGGCACGATCGGCATCGCGACACTGCGCGTCGACAGGTCGAATACCGATGGCTGCACTTCGGACATGGCGTGGATCAGCGAGGATCGATGCGAATACAGCACGCCCTTGGGATTGCCGGTCGTGCCGCTGGTGTAACACAACATGCACGGCTCGCGCTCGCCGCCCTCGACCCAGGCATAGTCGCCGCCCTCCTGCCCGATCCAGTCCTCGAACCCGGTTTCGCCCGGTGCGGGATCGAAGCAGATATAATGCTCGATCGTCGTCCACTCGGACCTTAGCTTGTCGACCACGGGCTGGAAGATGCGATCATACAGCAGCACGCGGTCCTGCGCGTGATTGCCGATATAGGCGAGCTGGTCGGGGAACAGGCGCGGGTTGATGGTGTGCAGGATGCCGCCCATCCCCATCGTGCCATACCATGCCACCAGATGCCGGGCGTGGTTCATTGCCATGGTCGCCACCCGGTCTCCGGGTTTCAGCCCCAGCCGCTCAAGCGCCTGCGCCAGCCGCCGCGAATCGCGGCCGATCCCGGTCCAATCGGTGCGCGTCTCGGTGCCATCGGCCCAGCGCGTCACGATCTCCCGCGTGGAATATTCGCGTTCGGCATGTTCGACCAGACGCGGCACGCGCAGTTCGAAGTCCTGCATCGATCCCAGCATGTTCGCCTCTCCATTTCCTGTTTTGGGTATGGAGAATAACTGCCCCGCGCGAACAGTCCAGTAAGCGTTTGTTACCGCGCGCTGCTATCCCGCCAGTTGCAGGCGCGGCGCCAGCAATTCGGCCTCTCGAATACCCGGAATGGCGCGCACCGCGTCGAGCAGCTCTCCATCGAGCAGGAAGTCCTCGCCCAGCGAGACTTCCGCTTCTCCCCCGTCGAACGGCGCGAACACACGGGCGCGGCAACGCCCGCCACGCTGATCGCCCAGCAATCTTGCCAGTGGGGCAGGCGCCCCAGCGTCCTCAACCCAGATGGTCAGCACCAGCCGCGCATTGTTCGACAGCGTTTCAAACGGCTGGACCGACTTGACCGTCACGCGTGCCGTGTCCTCGCCGGGACGGCGATCGAGTTCGACCTGCAACAGCCCGCAGCCCCCGGCCTTCGAGGCTTCCTCCAGCGCGTCGGCGGCGGCGTCCTCGAAACAGGTCGCTGTCACCTGGCCGCTGGCGTCGGACAGCGTCGCCATCATGTATCGCTTGCCTCGCGCGGAGGTGCGCCAGCGCGCATCCTCGACCAGCGCAGCGACAGTCGCGCCCGCCCGCGCACCCTCTGCCACCTGCACTTCGCTGAGCGCTGCGATGGGGCGCGCGGCATGGACCTTTGCCAGATGGGCATAACGGTCGAGCGGGTGAGCGGAGAAGTAAAAGCCGAAGGCGTCCTTTTCCGCGCCGATGCGCTGCGCCAGGGTCCAGTTGACGTTGGGCAGCCGGATCGGCGGCTCGCTGGCTTCCCCTTCCCCGAACAAGCCGCCCTGCCCACTGGCGCGCCCGGCGTGGATACGCTGCGCGGTCGCCAGGATCGTCTCGGCGGCGGCGTGCACCCCGGCGCGGTTGTCGTTCATCGTGTCGAACGCGCCCGCCGCGGCCAGCGTTTCCACCTGCCGCTTGTTCAGCAGGCGGGGGTCGACGCGCCGTGCGAAATCATCGAGCGTGGCGAAAGGCCCCTTGGCGCGGCGTTCGTCGACGACCTGTTCCATCGCGCGCTCGCCCACGCCTTTCAGCGCGCCCAGCGCATAGCGGACGGCAAAGCCGTCCTCGTGCGGCTGCACGTCGAACTCCGCCTCGCTGGCATTCAGGTCGGCGGGGAGGCACGCAATGCCCAGCCGCTTCATATCGTCGACAAAGATCGCCAGCTTGTCGGTCAGCGCCAGGTCGAAGCACATCGACGCCGCAAAAAACTCATGCGGGTAATGCGCCTTCAGCCACGCCGTCTGATAGGCGAGCAGCGCATAGGCGGCGGCGTGCGACTTGTTGAAACCATAACCGGCGAACTTGTCGATCAAGTCGAACAGCTCGTTCGCCTTGGCCGCCGGGATCTGGTTATGCTCGGCACAACCGGTCACGAAAATGGCGCGCTGTGCATCCATTTCCGCCTTCACCTTCTTGCCCATCGCGCGCCGCAGCAGGTCGGCGCCGCCCAGCGAATAGCCCGCCAGGATCTGCGCGGCCTGCATCACCTGTTCCTGATAGACGAAGATGCCATAGGTCTCCGACAGGATGCCTTCCAGCAGGGGGTGCGGATATTCGACCTTCTCACGCCCGTTCTTGCGCGCGCCGAAACTGGGGATGTTGTCCATCGGACCCGGTCGGTAGAGCGAGACGAGCGCGATGATGTCACCGAAATTGGACGGTCGCACCGCCGACAGCGTGCGTCGCATCCCTTCGGATTCGAGCTGGAACACCCCCACCGTGTCACCGCGTTGCAGCAGCGCATAAGTTTCCACGTCGTCCCAGGCGAGACCGTCGAGATCGACCGTAATCCCGCGCTTGCCCAGCAAGTCGACCGCCTTGCGAAGCACGCTGAGCGTCTTGAGGCCCAGAAAGTCGAACTTCACCAGCCCCGCGCCCTCGACATATTTCATGTCGAACTGCGTCACCGGCATGTCCGATCGCGGATCGCGATACAGCGGCACCAGTTGCGCCAATGGCCGGTCGCCGATCACCACGCCCGCCGCGTGCGTGGAGGAGTGACGCGGCAACCCCTCAAGGCTCATCGCCAGGTCGAGCAGGCGGCGGACATCCGCCTCCCGCTCATAGGCTTGCGCCAGTTCGCCGACGCCGTTCAGCGCGCGCTTCAAATCCCATGGGTCGGCGGGCAAATTGGGCACCAGCTTGGCCAGCCGGTCGACCTGTCCATAGCTCATCTGCAAAACGCGGCCCGTGTCCTTCAACACCGCGCGCGCCTTCAGCTTACCAAAGGTGATGATCTGCGCCACGGTGTCATGACCGTATTTGGCCTGCACATAACGGATGACCTCGCCGCGGCGGGTTTCGCAGAAGTCGATGTCGAAGTCGGGCATCGACACGCGTTCCGGGTTCAGAAATCGCTCGAACAGCAGGCCCAGCTTGATCGGGTCCAGATCGGTGATGGTCAGCGCCCAGGCGACCGCCGAACCCGCGCCCGAACCGCGGCCCGGCCCGACCGGGATGTCATTGTCCTTGGCCCATTTGATGAAGTCGGCAACGATCAGGAAATATCCCGGAAACCCCATCTTGATGATGACATCCAGCTCGAACTCCAGCCGCGCCCAATAGATTGCGGTCCAGTCGTCGGTGGCCTCCAGCTCGGCCGGGGTCGGATTGGTGTCGTCGGCAGCGACGTCGCCATGGTCGGGCCGATCCCAGCCGGGGATCAGCGGCTTGCCCTCAAGCTCGGCGATCCGCTCCAGGCGCGCCTTCAACCCGGCGCGCGCGGTGTCGCGCAGCATCCGTGCCTCTCCCTCCCGGTCGCCGGCCAGGCTGGGCAGGATCGGCTTGCGCCTTGGCGCGGCCACCGCGCAACGTTGCGCCACGACCAGCGTGTTGGCGATCGCTTCGGGCAGGTCGGCGAAATCAGCCTTCATTACATCGGCGGGCTTGATCCATGCTTCGGGAGAGGATCGCTTGCGATCCTCCGACATGACATAGCTGGAATGCGCGATGCACAGCATGGCGTCATGCGCGTCGTGGAAATCGGCCTCGGCAAAGCAGCTAGGGTTGGTCGCGACCAGCGGCAGGTCGTTGTCATAGGCCAGGTCGATCAGCGCCGCTTCCGCCGCCGCCTCCACCGCGTCGCCGCGACGGCTGAGTTCGATATACAGCCGGTCGCCGAACAGGCCTTGCAGTCGGTCGAGATAAGCCGCCGTATCGCGGACCTGATCGTCGGCCAGCAGCCGCGCCAGCGCGCCCTCGCCCCCGGCGGTCAGGCACAACAGACCATCGCTGCGCCCCGCCAGCGCGTCCAGCGGCACATGCGCGTCAAGTTCGAGCGGGCGGCCCAGATGCGCGTCCGACACCAGCGCGCACAGATTGTCGTATCCGCGCTCGTCCTGGGCATAAAGCGCCAGCCAGTCGAGGACCGGCGCCCGGCCCTCGACCCCGCCGGGCCGCGCGACGCACAGCATCGTGCCGACGATCGGCTGAACGCCCTGATCCTTGCACGCGTCCGAAAACGCCATCGCGGCATACAGCCCGTTGCGGTCGGTCAGCGCGACGGCGGGAAAGCCCAGCTTGCGCGCATGTTTGGCGATCGCCTTCGGCTCGATCGCGCCGTCGAGCATGGTGTAGCAGGAGAATATGCGAAGGGGGACGAAACCGGCGTGCGACATCTGGCAGAGGCTAGGCCCCAAGTCGCGGGGTTGAAACCCGCGCGACCGACTTATCCACAGTTTCCCGTGTCAAACGACCGGCGCGCCATACAGGTCATGCTCGTCCGCATCCTCGACCCGCACCCGGATAATGTCGCCGACGCTGGCGCCGACCACATCGCGCAGGAACACCTCGCCGTCGATCTCCGGCGCATCGGCCTGTGACCGGCCGGTCGCGCCGCCATCCTCGTCCACGGCGTCGAGTATCACGTCGATCTCCCGCCCGACCTTGGCCCGGAGCTTGGCGGCGGAGATGGCGGCGGTTCGCGCCATGATACGGGCGTAGCGTTCTTCCTTCACCGCTTCCGGCACCGCGCCGTCCAGGTCGTTTGCCGCCGCGCCCTCGACCGGCTCGAACCGGAACGCACCGACCCGGTCGAGTTGCGCTTCGTCCAGCCATTCGAGCAGATATTCGAAATCGGCTTCGCTCTCGCCGGGGAAGCCGACGACGAAGGTCGAGCGGATGGTAATGTCGGGACAGATTTCGCGCCAGCCGCGCAGCCGCTCGAGCACCTTGGCCTCGTTGGCTGGACGGCGCATCCGCTTGAGCACCGACGGCGCGGCGTGCTGGAACGGAATGTCCAGATACGGCAGCACCAGCCCTTCGGCCATCAGCGGGATAACCTGATCGACATGCGGATAGGGATAGACATAGTGCAATCGCACCCATGCCCCCAACCGCCCCAGTTCCCGCGCAAGATCGGTCATGTGCGGCACAACTTCGCGCCCCTTCCACATGCGCGGCTCGCGGCGGATGTCGATGCCGTATGCCGACGTATCCTGACTGATGACCAGCAATTCGCGCGTGCCCGCCGCGACCAACTTTTCCGCCTCGCGCAGGATCGCGTCGGGTCGCCGGCTGACCAGATCGCCGCGCAGCGACGGAATGATGCAGAAGCTGCACCGGTGGTTGCAGCCCTCGGAAATCTTCAGATAGCTGTAATGACGCGGCGTCAGCTTCAGGCCCGCTTCGGGCACCAGATCGACGAAAGGCGACGGGATCGGCGGCGCGGCGGCATGGACCGCTTCGACAACCTGCTCATATTCATGCGCGCCGGTGATCGCCAGCACTTGCGGAAAGCGCGCGCGGATCGCCTCCGCCTCCTTGCCCATGCAGCCGGTCACGATGACGCGGCCGTTTTCGGCCATCGCCTCACCGATCGCTTCCAGCGATTCTTCCTTGGCGCTGTCCAGAAAGCCGCACGTATTGACCAGCACCACATCGGCGCCGGAATAGTCGGGCGACATCCGATAGCCCTCGGATCGCAATTTGGTCAGGATACGCTCGCTGTCGACCAGGTTCTTGGGACAGCCGAGCGACACCATCCCCACCTTGGGGGATTCAGGGATTCGCGTTGCCATGATTGACGGGGCAGATAGTCGATGCGAGCGCAAAAAGCGATAGCGGCTGGCGCAAGCACGTTGGAGAGCCTAGCTCTGGCGCGTGATGACTGATTTCAAGGCCTGCCTCGCCCCCGATCGCGGCCAGCCCGCGCGCACCATTCATCTTGTCGATGCCGCCAGCCACGACGAATGGCTGAAGCAACAGCCGCCTCGCCACCGTGCGATGCTGGCGGCGCAGCGCTTTCGCCCGACCGCGTTCGCCAGCGCGATCCTGCCCGGCGAAGGGGCGGAGGCGTGGTCGGTGGTCTGTGCCGTCGCCGACGCGCACGCACCCGGCCCCTGGTGTCTGGCGCGACTTGCCGAGACACTGCCCGACGGCGCCTATCGCATCGAAGGGCAGGAACCAGGTGCCGCGATGCTCGGCTGGCTGCTCGGCCAATATCGCTTCGACCGCTATCGCAAGGAGGATGCGGGCGGCGCGCGCGTCCTGCTGACCGGGGAACCGCAACGCATCGACGCGGTGCTGCGCGAGGCATCGGCGACGGCGCGCGTTCGCGATCTGGTCAATACCGGCGCGGGCGACCTTGGCCCCACCGAGCTTGAAGCCGCCGTCACATCGGTCGGCGAGGCGCATGGCGCGCGGATGAGCGTGACGCAGGGCCGCGATCTGGAGCGCGGCTATCCGATGATCCACACCGTCGGGCGCGCCGCCACCGCGCAGCGCGCGCCCCGCCTGATCGAACTCGACTGGGGTCGCGACGATCATCCGCGCGTGGGAATCGTCGGCAAGGGCGTGTGCTTCGATACCGGCGGGCTGGACATCAAGACGTCGGGCGCGATGCGGCTGATGAAGAAGGACATGGGCGGGGCCGCGCACGCGCTGGCGCTGGCCGAGATGGTGATGGCCGCCCGCCTGCCGGTGCGGCTGCACCTGTTGATCCCCGCGGTCGAGAATGCGGTGGGCAGCGACGCCTTCCGCCCCGGCGACGTGCTGCGGTCGCGCAAGGGGCTGACGGTCGAAAACACCAATACCGACGCCGAAGGGCGGCTGATCCTGGCCGATGCCCTGACCCGCGCGGTTGAGGAAAAGCCGGGCCTGTTGCTCGATTTCGCGACGCTGACGGGCGCGGCGCGCGTGGCGCTCGGCCCCGACCTGCCGCCGCTGTTCGCCAATGACGACCGCCTTGCCGACGATCTGGTCGCGGCGGGCGCGGCGGCGGGCGATCCGGTCTGGCGGATGCCGCTGTGGGATGCTTATGACGACATGCTCAAATCGGACGTCGCCGACATGGTGAACGCCGCCGAGGGCGCGTTCGCGGGCGCGATCACCGCCGCGCTTTTCCTGCGCCGCTTCGTGCCCGCCGATATCGCCTGGGCGCATCTCGACGTGTTCGCATGGCGACCGGCGGCCAAGCCCGGGCGGCCCAAGGGCGGCGACGCCTATGGCCTGCGCGCCGCATGGGCGATGCTGAAGCAACGCTATCCCGACTGACACGATCGCACGATTAAGGCTCGACCCGCATCCGCTCGCTTCGCCCGTCGCGGATGATCCAGATGTCGCCGAAATCCGGATGGGTGAGCGGCGACGGCCGGGTGCCGCCGAAGCGCTCGACGATTTCAGGCACGGTGTTGCTATGGCCGACGATCAGCACGTCGCCGCCCCGCGCACGCACCGCTGCGACCAACGCATCGGCCTGTTGCCAGTCATAGTCGGTCGCCGTCAGCCCCCGCTCCGCCAGCAGCGACGCAGCGGTTTGGCGCGTGCGCTTGAAGGGCGTCGCATACACGGCGCCCAGCGGCCGGCCCGCGAACCACCGTACCAGCGCCTTTGCGCGCGCGTGTCCGCGATCGGTCAACGCCGCGTCGCGCACGCCCTCGGGCGTATCGAAGTGGCGGATCACATAGACGGCCTGCGCCCCCTCACCCGTGCACCCGGCCAGCAGCGCGGCGGCAAGCGCCAGAAGCGCGCGACGCCGCAAAGCACCGCATCCACGCAATGTCTTCACCATGCCGAACCCCCGCAACGACCAAAGCGAGCGGCGCGTTATCCCAACGCCGCTGCCGCCTTTATGATCGGCACGAACTTTTCGGCGGTCAGGCTGGCGCCGCCCACCAGCGCGCCGTCCACATCCGCCGCGGCCAGGATGCGCGCGGCATTGCTCCCCGTGACCGACCCGCCATATAATATGCGGATGCCGCCGGCCGCGTCGCCGATCATCTGGCGCATCTTGGCGCGTGCGATGGCGTGGATCGAGGCGATCTCCTCGATCGTCGGGGTGCGGCCCGTGCCGATCGCCCAGCGCGGTTCATAAGCGAGCGTGAACCATTCGGGGCTGGCGTCTTCGGGCACCGATTTCTCGATCTGCGCCTGCACCACCCGCTCGGCGCGACCCGCATCGCGTTCGGCCTCGGTCTCGCCACAGCACAGGATGACCTGCAGGCCATGTCGGCGCGCGGCGGCGGCCTTGGCCCAGGCGTCGTGGCTGGTTTCATTCTGGTCGGCGCGCCGCTCGCTATGGCCAACGATCACGATCGTCGCGCCCGCTTCCCTGAGCATCGGTGCCGAGACGCAGCCGGTGTGCGCCCCCGAATCGCGTTCGTGCACATCCTGCGCCCCGATCATCAGCGCGCCTGCATGTTCCGCCGCCAGCGCCAGCAGCGTCGTCGGCACGCACAATGCGACATCAACGCCCGGATGCGCGGCCGCAGCCGCCGCAATCCCCCCAATTTCCGAAACGGCGCCGCGCAGCCCGTGCATCTTCCAGTTTCCGGCCACCAGCTTGCGTCGCGTCATCGGGTCCCCCGTTTGCATTCGTATGCACCCGATGCCAGCGACCGCGCGCCAGCACAAGCTTGTCCCGCCGCCCGCTGCCGCCTAAAGCGCGGGCAACCGAACTGTGGCTTGCGAACGGACGTCGATGCTCAAATTTTTTCGTCAGATCATCAAATCGCGTTTCGGCGTGCTTTTCACGCTAGCCGCGCTGGCGATCATCGCGATCAGCTTTGCCCTGACCGACGTCAACAGCCTGGGGCAGCCAAGCGGTGCGACCGGCGCGACGCTGGTCGAAGTGGGTGGCGACGAAATCGCCGAGCCTGAGCTGCGTCAGCGCACGCGACTGGCGCTCGACGCCGTGCGGCAGGAGCAGCAGGATGTCGACATGGGCGCCTTCATGGCCGGTGGCGGTTTTGAAAGCGTGCTGGCGCGGGTGGAGAACAGTCTCGTTCTCGAACAATTCGCTGAACGCAGCGGCATGGTCGCGTCCAAGGCGCTGGTCGATGGCCAGATCGCCAGCATCCCCGCGTTTCTGGGTTTCGACGGCAAGTTCAGCCAGCAGAATTTCGAACGCGCGCTCGCCAGCCGACAGATCACGCCCGAGCAGCTTCGCGCCGATATCGCGCGCGAAACCTATGCCCAGTGGCTGATCGCCCCGACCGTCGGCGCCAGCCAGGTGGCCGATCAACTGGCGCTGCCTTATGCATCGCTGCTGCTGGAAAAGCGCAAGGGCCAGATCGCACTGGTGCCCGCCCTGCCCGGCGCCGGGGCGCCGAGCGACGAGCAGCTTTCGGCCTATTATGCCGACAATCGCCAGCGTTATATGGTGCCCGAACGCCGCGTCGTCCGCTATGCGGTGGTCACGCCGGCGGCCTATGCCGGCCGGGTCCAGGTCAGCGATGCCGAGCTTCAGGCCGCTTACAAGGCGGCTGGAGAGGAATATGCGCCCAGCGCAACGCGCACGCTGGAACAGGTCATCGTCGCCGATCAGGCGCTCGCCAACCGCATCGCCGGTCAGGTCAGGGGCGGCACCGCCGTTGCCGCCGCCGCGCGCTCGGCCGGACTTGAGGCGACCACGATCACCGACACCAAACAATCCGATTTCGCATCGCAAAGCGCGGCCGACGTGTCGCGCGCGGTGTTCGCGGCACAGCAGGGGGCGGTCGTTGGTCCGGTCCGCTCGCCGCTCGGCTTTCACATCATCAAGGTCACGGGCGTCAGCCAGTCCGCCGGCCGGCCGCTCTCCGCCGTTCGCGATGAACTGACCGCGCAGGTCCGGCAGCGCAAGGAGGCCGAGGCGCTGGTCGAGGTTCAGGAAAAGCTGGACAACGGCATCAGCGACGGCGCCACCTTTGACGAACTGATCGCCGACCAGAAGCTCAAGGCGGAGACGACCCCGGCGCTGACCGCACAGGGACTGAACCCCGACGCGCCCGCGCAACAGCCCGACGCCCGGTTGGCTCAGCTGATGAAGGCCGGATTCGCCGCACAGGATGGCGACGCGCCGCAACTGGTGCCGTTGGGTGAGGATGGCAGCTTTGCGGTCGTTGCACTGGGTCGCGTCGTGCCGTCGGCCGCCCGTCCGCTGCAAAGCATCCGCGAAACTGTCATCGCCGACTGGCAGCGCCAGCAGGCCAAGCTTGCCGCACGTAAAAAGGCCGATGCCGTCGTCGCCAATGTCGGCCGCGGCACCGCGCTGGCGCAGGCGATCCAGGCCGCCGGGGTTCAGGGACCACCCATTCAGACGATCGACGTGTCGCGCGCCGAACTCGCCGCGCGCCGCATCCAGCTCCCCCCGCCGGTCGCGCTGATGTTCAGCATGAAGAAGGGCACGGCCAAGGTGCTTGAAGCGCCGAACAACGGCGGATGGTTCATCGTCTCCGTCACCGACATCACCCCCGGCGACGCCAAGGGCAAGGAAAACGCAATCCGTTCCACTCGCGCGGGTCTGGGTTCGGTGGTGGGCCGCGAATATGCCGAGCAGTTCACCAATGCCGCCAAGAAGCTGGTCGGTGTCGAGCGCAATGCAGCGGGCCTGGCCCGGTTGAAGGCCGACCTTGCCGGTCAGGGCGTGGCGGCCGAGTGATCGAGGGAGTCGACGCCGCCCGCGCCGCGCTCGCCGCCGGACGGCCGGCGCTGTTGTGGCAGCGCCAGCTGGCCGATACGGAAACGCCCGTCGCGGCGGCGCTCAAGCTGTTCGAGCCGGGGCGTGGCGATTTCGTCCTCGAATCGGTCGAGGGCGGCGCGGTGCGCGGACGACACAGCCTGATCGGGCTGGCCCCCGATCTGGTGTTCCGCGCGACGGGTGCCGCCGCGTCGGTCAACCGCGAATGGCTGACGAATCGCGATGCGTTCCGGCCCTGCGAGGTCGACAGCCTGGCCGCGCTGCGCGATCTGGTGGCCGCGTGCCGCGCCGATGTGCCGCCCGCGCTGCCGCGCGCGCTGGCCTGTCTGGTCGGTTATTTCGGTTACGAGACGATCGGACTGGTCGAAAAGCTGCCCGAACCCAGCGTGCGCGCGATCGACATTCCCGACATGCTGTTCGTTCGCCCGACCGTGCTGCTGGTGTTCGACAGGCTGGCCGACGCGCTGTTCATCGTCGCGCCTGCCTGGCCCGAAGGCGGCGTTGTCGCCGTCGACCGCGCCTGTGAAGCGATCGAGGCGACGGCCGCCCGGCTCGCCGCCGCGCCATTGCCCGCCCCGGCGCGCTCCGACGCTGCGGACCCCATTTTCACGCCGGTCCTGGCGCCGGGGCGCTATGGCGAAATGGTCGCCGCTGCCAAGGAATATATCGCGGCGGGCGACATATTTCAGGTGGTGCTCGCGCAGCGTTTCACCGCGCCATTTCCATTGCCGCCGATCGAACTGTATCGCGCGCTGCGCCGGATCAATCCGTCGCCCTTCCTGTATCACCTCGACCTGCCCGGTTTTGCGCTGACCGGCTCCAGCCCCGAAATCCTCGTGCGCGTGCGCGACGGCGAAGTCACGATCCGTCCGATTGCAGGCACCCGGCCGCGCGGCGTCGATGCCGCTGCGGACGCCGCCAATCGCGAAAGCCTGCTCGCCGACGCAAAGGAGCGCGCCGAGCATTTGATGCTGCTCGACCTGGGCCGCAACGATGTGGGCCGCGTTGCCAGCGCGGGCAGCGTCCGCGTGACCGACAGCTACGCCGTCGAGTTTTACAGCCACGTCATGCACATCGTGTCGAACGTGGTCGGGCGGTTGCACCCGGATCGCGATGCGGTCGACGCGCTGTTCGCGGGCTTTCCCGCCGGCACGGTCAGCGGTGCGCCGAAAGTGCGGGCGTGCCAGATCATCGCCGAACTCGAACCCGAGGCGCGCGGCGCCTATGCCGGGGGGGTTGGCTATTTCTCGCCCGACGGGTCGATGGATTCGTGCATCGTGCTCAGGACCGCGATCGTGAAAGACGGTGTGATGCACGTCCAGGCCGGCGCGGGCATCGTCGCGGACAGCGATCCGGCCTATGAACAGCGCGAGTGCGAGGCGAAGTCGAGCGCGCTGCTCGCCGCCGCACGCGAAGCCGTGGCGCGCGCGAAAGCGGGGCGGTTCGGCCAGTAATGGGCCGGTTCAGGGAATGCGTGCGGCCTCGGCCTGCTGCTCACGCCTCCACGCCCACCATTGGTCAAGCATCTGCTGATTGCAACCGGTCTGGCCGCCCGTGCCGACCGGAGAGCAACTGTTGGGCAGGCCCGCGCGATTCACGTCCATGATCGTCTGTGCCCGATTGGTCCATGCGTTGTTCGCGGGATCGAATCGCGGCTGCCGGAACTCCTCGGGAATGCGATATATCTCGTCGGGGTCCAGTCGCCCGCACACGACGATCTCGTCGCCATTCGCTTCAGGGCATTTCTCGCCCTCGCGCAGCATGACATTGCGGATGCGCTGGGGCGGATTGCTGCTGGCGGTCTGTTCGGCCTCCTGCGCCGCAACCGGACCGGCAAATGCCAAAAGCGGCAGGATCAACAGGCGACGCATCATCATCTCTCCAAGGCTTTGGTAGAGCCATCGACGCGACATGCTTGCGCGTGGCTGAACGAGAGCTAAGTGAGGACTCATATGCTCCTCGTCATCGACAATTACGACAGCTTCACCTGGAACCTGGTCCATTATCTGATGGAACTGGGGGTCGAGGTGCGGGTCGAGCGCAACGACGCGATGACCGCGCAGGACGCGATCGCGACCAACGCACAGGCGTTCCTGATCTCGCCCGGCCCCTGCACCCCGAACGAAGCGGGCATCAGCCTCGATCTGGTCGCCGCCTGTGCCGATCTGGGCAAACCGTTGCTGGGCGTGTGCCTGGGTCATCAGGCGATCGGTCAGCATTTCGGCGGCAAGGTCGTGCGCGGCGGGTTGATGCATGGAAAGACCTGTCCGGTCGAACATGACGGCACCGGGATGTTCGCGGGCCTGCCTTCGCCATTCACCGCGACGCGCTATCATTCGTTGATCGTGACCGACGTGCCGTCGGAACTGGTCGTGAACGCGACCGCCGCCGATGCCAGCGTGATGGGATTCCGCCATACAAGCCTGCCGATCCACGGCGTGCAGTTTCATCCCGAAAGCATCGCGACCGAACATGGCCATGCGATGCTCGCCAATTTCCTGCGCGGCGCCGGGCTGGACGCGGTAATGCCGGGTGGGCTGGCCGCATGAGCGTGTCGACGATGCTGCCCGACGCGGTGACGCCGCTTTCGCACGACAGTGCCGCGCGTGCCTTTGCCGACATCCTCGACGGGCGCGTCGATGACGATGCGGTCGCGGCGTTCCTGATCGCGCTGACCGAACGGGGCGAGACGTCGATCGAGATCGCGGCCGCTGCCCGTGCGTTGCGTGAGCGGATGATCCGCCTGCACGCACCTGACGGCGCGATCGACGTTTGCGGCACCGGTGGCGACGGGCACCATAGTCTGAACGTATCGACCGCCGTGGCGATCGTGGTGGCGGCGTGCGGTGTGCCGGTCGCCAAGCACGGCAACCGCGCCGCATCGTCCAGGGCGGGGGCCGCCGACACGCTGGAGGCGCTGGGCCTGAACCTCGATGCCGCGACCGCGAGTGCCGAGGCAACGCTGGACGAACTGGGCATCGCCTTCCTGTTCGCGGCCAACCACCACCCGGCGCTGGCGCGGCTGGCGCCGCTGCGGCGACGCATGGGGCGGCGCACGATCTTCAATCTGATGGGACCGCTCGCCAATCCCGCCGGGGTTGGGCGGCAGTTGATCGGCATCGCACGGCCCGATTACGCGCCGGTTTATGCCGAGACGCTGTCGCTGCTGGGCGCCGAAGCGGCCGCCGTGGTGTCCGGTGAGGATGCGCTGGACGAACTGTCGTGCGCGGGCGCCAGCGTGGCGGTCAATGTCGGTTCGGCGGCACTGCCGACCGTGATCGAACCCGAAGATGCGGGGTTGGGCCGCCATCCGCTGAGCGCGATCCGGGGCGGCGACGCCGGTGAGAACGCGGCGGCGCTTGCCCGCCTTCTCGACGGCGCGCAGGGTGCCTATCGCGAGGCGGTGCTCCTGAATGCAGCCGCCGCATTGATGGTCGCGGCGCGCGCCGACACACTGCCCGATGGGGCGGCGCAGGCGGCCGAAGCACTCGACAGCGGTCGCGCCGCTCGCCTGCTGGCAAACTGGATCGACCGCGTATGAGTGATATGCTGACCCGCATTCTTGAGCGCAAGCGCGTCGAGGTCGCGGCGCGTCGTGCGCTGGCGTCGGTTGACGACCTCGACCGCCGCGCTTTGACGCAAAGCGCGCCCCGCGGGTTCAAGGCCGCGCTGGATGTCCGCGCTGCGATGGGTCGTCACGCGCTGATCGCCGAGGTGAAGAAGGCCAGCCCGTCCAAAGGCCTGATCCGCGCCGATTTCGACCCCGCCGATCACGCACGCGCTTATGCTGCGGGCGGTGCGGTGTGCCTGTCGGTGCTGACCGACGCGCCAGGCTTTCAGGGTCATGAGGATTATCTGGTTGCCGCCCGCGCGGCCTGTGACCTGCCCGTGCTCCGCAAGGATTTCATGGTCGAGCCGTGGCAGGTGGCCGAGGCCCGCGCGATCGGTGCCGATGCGATCCTCATCATCGTCGCTGCGCTGGACGACGGCGCAATGGCCGAAATCGAGGCCGCTGCGATCGAGCGCGGCATGGACGTTCTGGTCGAAGTGCACGATACCACCGAAATGGCGCGCGCCGGGCGCCTTCGCTCGCGGCTGATCGGCGTGAACAACCGTAATCTCAAAGACTTCACCGTCGATTTCAACAAGACCTATGAACTGGTCGGCGCGGCTCCGGCGGGCTGCACGTTTGTTGCCGAAAGCGGGCTGAATACGCGCGCCGAACTCGACGCGATGGCCGGACACGGCATCCGCTGCTTCCTGATCGGCGAAGCGCTGATGCGTCAGCGCGATGTCGAGGCCGCGACGCGCGCGCTGGTCGGATGAGCAGCCTGACGCATATCGATGCCGCCGGTGCGGCACGCATGGTCGATGTCGGCGACAAGGCCGTGACCAGGCGCCAGGCGGTGGCGGCCGGCCGGATCGACATGAGCGCCGAAGCGGTGCGCGCGATCCGCGACGGGGCTGTCGCAAAGGGCGACGTGCTGGCGGTGGCGCGGATCGCGGGGATCATGGCCGCCAAACGGACCAGCGACCTGATCCCGCTGTGCCACCCTCTTCCCCTGTCCCGCGTCGACCTGGCGCTCGACATCGATTCCGATGGCGTGGCGGCGACCGCCACCGTTGCGACCAGCGGGGTAACGGGGGTCGAGATGGAGGCGTTGACGGCGGTGTCGGTCGCGCTGCTGACCCTTTACGACATGGCAAAGGCGATCGATAAGGGCATGATTCTGCGCGATATCCGCTTGCTGTCCAAGACTGGCGGCAAGTCCGGCGACTGGCACGCCGGGACCTGATGGCGCTGCTGCCCGTCGAAGAGGCCCAGGCACGGCTGCTCGCGCTGGCCGGGCCGGTCGAGGTGGCGACGGTGCCGTTGTCGGCGGCGAGCGGACGCTGGACTTCTGCATCGGTTGCCGCCCTGCGGACGCAGCCGTCGCATGACCTGTCGGCGATGGACGGCTATGCGATTGCCCATGCCGATTTGCCCGGTCCCTTTTGCCTGGTTGGCGAAAGCGCTGCCGGGCGCCCATTTGCCGGGTCGATCGGCGGGGGCCAGACGGTGCGTATCTTTACCGGCGCGGCGATGCCCGACGGCGCGGATTGCGTGCTCGTTCAGGAAGAAGCGCGCACGCAAGGCGATGCGGTTTGGTTGGACGGCGACGGCCCCGCCCATCCGGGACGGAACGTGCGGCGTCGCGGACTGGACTTTTCACGAGAGGACATTCTGATCGAGGCGGGCGAGCGGTTGACCCCGGCTCGCGTCGCGTTGGCCGCGGTCGCGGGTCATGCCGGCTTGCCGGTGCGCCGCAAGGTGCGGGTCGCCATCGCCGCCACGGGCGACGAGCTTCGACCCGCTGGCGCGCCGCTGGAGGACGGCGCACTGCCTGAAAGCAACGGTGTCATGCTGGCGGCGATGCTTGCCGACTTGCCCGTCACCATCATCGACCTGGGCATCCTGCCGGATCGGCTCGATGCGCTGCGTGATGCCTTTTCGGGGGTTACCGCCGATCTGCTGATTACCACGGGCGGCGCATCGGTCGGCGACCATGATCTGGTGCGCCCCGCACTGGCGGCCGCGGGCGCGGCGCTCGATTTCTGGCGTGTCGCGCTTCGGCCGGGAAAGCCGATGCTGGCAGGCCGATTGAACGATATGGTCGTCATAGGACTGCCGGGAAATCCCGTATCGGCATTCGTCACCGCCACGCTGTTCGTCCGTCCGGTGATCGCGCATCTGGCCGGTGCGAAGGCGCCGGTCCCGGCCCTTGCGGAGGCGCGGCTGGGCGAAGCGCTGCCTGCCAATGGCGAGCGGACCGATTATCTGCGCGCCACGCGGATCAACGGAAAAGTTCACGTCGCCACGATCCAGGACAGTTCGATGCTGAAAACGCTGGCCCGCGCCGACTGCCTTGTGCTGCGCCCGCCACATGCACCGCCGGCGGCGGCCGGCGAAACCGTCGCTATTGTGCCGCTTGCTTGACAGCATATGGAACAAAGCATAGACGTTCAGTGTCTGTTCTTTGGGAGAAGCGCGATGCTGACGCGCAAGCAGCACGAACTTATCTGCTTCATCGCCGATCACCTGGGTGAGACCGGGGTGTCCCCCTCGTTTGAGGAGATGAAGGACGCGCTCGACCTCCGCTCCAAATCGGGTGTCCACCGATTGATAAGCGCTCTCGAGGAACGCGGATTCATTCGGCGGTTGCCAAATCGGGCAAGGGCGCTTGAGGTGCTGAAAATGCCCGAGCGCGCCGAAGCGGCGGCACGAAAGACAAAGGCCCCCGTCCGCGCCGCGCCGCCCGCGCCGCCCGTGCCCGCCAATGACGTAATCGAGGTGCCGCTGCACGGCCGCATCGCCGCCGGTATGCCGATCGAGGCGATGGAAGACGCGACCATGCTGCCGGTGCCCGCCGCGCTGCTGGGTTCCGGCGATCATTATGCGCTGGAAGTGGCTGGCGATTCCATGGTCGAGGCAGGGATATTGAATGGCGATTACGCACTTATCCGGCGGCAGGAAGTGGCGCGCGATGGGGAAATCGTGGTGGCGCTGATCGACGATCATGAAGCGACGCTGAAATATCTGCGGCACGAGGGCGCGATGGTCCGGCTCGATCCCGCGAACAGCAGTCATCAGCCGCAACATTACCGACCCGATCAGGTCCGCATTCAGGGCAAGCTGGCGGGATTGCTGCGGCGATATTGATCGGCGCCGGTTCGGCGTGGACAGTCACCGTTCAGCGGGTTGAGCGTTTCTGGCGCACCAGTTCGGCCTCGAACGCTTCGTTGGCGGCGATACGGCGTCGGGACCACTCGACCGGATCGACAAAGGCCGCCGCATCCCCGTCAAGCTGACGCTTGCGCTTTTCAGCCAGGTCGAAGCCGCTGGCGTGAAAGTTGAGGAAAATATCGGGCTTGATCGTCGCCAGACGGTCGATCGATTGCCGGAAATCGGACACCGCACCAAGATAGCGATCATTGCCGACCAGCTTTTGTCCCGCAACGGTCAGGCTGCACGCCAGCAGCACGTTCAGCGGGCGGCCCTTCTCGATCGCGGTATCGCGCGTAACCAGCGTAAAGCTGGTGCAGCCGGGGGTGTGGCCCGGCGTCAGGTGGGCGGTGATCCGCGTGGCGCCGACCGCAATGACCTCACCATCCCGCAACACATTATCGACCTTGACCGGCGCAAAGGGCGTCATGTCATCGCGATCGGTCGCCTCGCCGCTCTCCAGCGTCGCGCGATCGCCCGCGCTTGCCCATAAAGTCGCACCGCTCAGTTGCTTGAACGCCGCCAGGCCGTCGGCATGATCCCAATGCGCGTGATTGTTGAGCAGTCGCTGCACGTCGCGAACGCGAAAGCCAAGCGAACGGATATTCGCCGCGACTTGCGGCACACTTTCGGACAATGGCGCATCGATCAGGACATGGCCCGCCGGATCGGTCACGAGATAGGCGGCAAGTTCACTGGTGCCGACATAATAAAGGTTGCCAGCGATCCGGAACGGTGCCTGTCGCTGGTTCCACGCCGCGCGTTGCCGGGCATGGTTCGCGGCCGAATCCTGTGCGGACAGCGCTACGGGGAGGAGAGCGAGCGTGAGTGCGATAACGACCTTCATGGCCTGTCCCTGACGATGTTTCGGGGCGGCGGCAATGGTCCCGGCATCACCCCAGCGGGTTGCTTCCACGCCTGGTCGCCGACGATCCGCGCGCGCGTGACCCGTGGCTGGTCAAGGTCGATGGCAACGCCGCCGGTGCGCCTCAACATCCAGCGGTCGAGTCGCAGCCAGCGCGGCGCGCAACCGCGCGGCAGGCCCCGGTCGCTGATGATGATCTCGCTGGCGCGGCACAGGGCAAGCATTTCCCCGATCGGCAGGAAATCGGCGCTGCGTGTCGCCGTGATAGTCCACCGCCGGCCGGCACGAACGATCTGGGCGACACAAATATCGCGGCTGCACCGTGCGCCACTGCCTTCCTCGATCGCGCCGAGCGGGGCGTCAATGCCCGCCGCTTCGCCCAGGATGCCGCGAACATAATCGCCCGCCCGGTCGCGCAGCAGTCGCATCGCCCCGTCATCGGTTCGCAAGGCAACATGGCGACCATCGCCGGTCACGATCAGTTCCGGCGACGGGCTTGCAAGCGCCACCGCGGCGCCGACAGCAAACGGAACGCTTCCCAGCCAGCGCCAGCGTGTGCGCCACAATGCGATCCACAAGCCGCCAAGGACGATCAGGCCAAAGGCAAAGGCCGGCATGGTCGGCATCGCGGCGACGGCGCCGGGCGCCGCCGCGACGCCGCGCGCCAGCAACAGCAGCAGGCGCAACGCCTGTTCGACCAGCCACCACGCCGGCGCACCGCCCCCTACCGTATCGAGCGCCAGCGCCAGCGCCTCCAGCGGCATCACCACGAACGTCGTCAGCGGGATCGCCACCAGATTGGCAGCCGCGCCATACAGGCCCGCCTTGTGGAAATGAAACAACCCGATCGGCATCAGCGCCAGCTCGACCGCAAGTCCGGTCAGCAGCAGCGATCCGATACCGCGTCCCGCGCGCGTGACGAACGGCTCTTCCCGCGTCGCGAACCAGCGGCTCACCGTGGGATGTTCATGCAGCGCGACGATTGCCGTGACCGCCGCAAAGCTCAGCTGGAAACTGGCGGTCGCGATCGCCTCAGGCCACAACAACAGAACCAATGTGGCACCCGCCGCGACCAGCCGCAGGGTAATCGCCTCCCGCCCCAGCGCGAGGGCCGCCAGCACGATCAACGCCGCGATCAGCGAGCGCACGGTGGGCACCTCCGCCCCCGTCAGCCAGGTATAGAACCCCGCCACCAGCGCGGCGACAAGGGCCGCGACGACCGGCAGGCGAAAGCGCAACGCCGCCATCGGCCACAATGCCAGCACGCGCAGCGCAAGCACCATCGTCGCGCCGACGACCGCCGTCACATGCAGCCCGCTGACCGACAACAGATGCGCCAGGCCGGATCGGCGCAGCGCCTCATCATCCTCGACCGCGATGGCGCCGCGATCCCCCGTCACGAGCGCCGATGCCACGCCGCCCGCGCTGCCGCCGACCCGCGCCTGGATATGCCGGGTAAGGCGCTCACGCAGCGTTCTCGCTCCGCCCGAACCAGAGGCGATCCGCTCGACCGGGCCGAGCGCACGGCCGGTCGCGCCCAACCGCGAAAACCACGCGACCCGCGCAAAGTCATAGGCGCCGGGCACGGCAGGCGGTGCGGGCGGCATCAAGCGGGCCTTGAGCCGCAGCCGGTCGCCCGCTGCGGTCTGCGGCGACAGCGCCTTGATCGGCACATTCACCCGCACACGCGGCGGCAGGTCGGCACGGTCCGGCGCCAGCGTCACCCGCGCGATGTCGCGGGCGGGCAGCCATTCGATCCGGTCGATGCGCGCGTCGAGCGCGACGATCGCGGGTCGCGCCAGCACTGGCGCAGCAACGCTTTCGGCACGCAGCCAGATCAGGCCACAACCGATGGCCGCCGCCAGCGCCCCGATCGCCACCGCGCGCGGCATCCGTCCACCGCGCCCGCCGGCCAGCGCGAACGCCGACAGCGCCAGCATCGCCAGGATGAACGCCGCCCATTGCCCCCGCATCGGCAAGGTCAGCCATGCCGTCATGCCGCCGCCAAGCGCTACCGGCAGCCACAAGGGCAATTGATCGCGTTCCGCCTCAAGCCACGATTCAATGGCGCGGAACGGGTTGAACCGACGCCACGTCGCCCCGATTTGAAGCGCGCCGGGTCGCGTGCTAGGGGCGCTGCCGGGCCAGAATGCCATCACCAGTCCAGTCTTGGGAGCAAGCGCGCTTGAGCGCAACCAATCTTACCGGCACCGACCGGAACCCCGCCATCGTCACTCGTTTCGCGCCCTCGCCGACGGGTTTTCTTCACATCGGCGGCGCGCGCACCGCGCTGTTCAACTGGCTGTTCGCGCGCCATCATGGCGGGCGGTTCCTGCTGCGGATCGAGGATACCGACAGGGCACGTTCAACGCAGCCGGCGATCGATGCGATCATTGAGGGGATGCGCTGGCTGGGCCTCGACTGGGACGGCGACGCCGTGTTCCAGTTCGCACGCGCCGATCGTCATGCCGCGGTCGCGAAGCAGCTGCTTGAGGCCGGGCACGCATATAAATGCTATGCGACGCCCGACGAACTGACCGCTTTGCGCGAAGCACAGCGCGCGGCGGGCAAGCCGATGCGCTATGACGGGCGCTGGCGCGACCGTGATCCGGCGGATGCGCCCGCCGACATGCCGTTTGTCGTCCGTCTCAAGGCGCCGACCGAAGGCAGCGTGACGATCAATGACGAGGTACAAGGCCCCGTCACCGTCGCCAATGCCGAACTGGACGATTTTGTCCTGCTACGCTCCGATGGCACGCCAACCTATATGCTGGCGGTGGTGGTCGACGATCATGACATGGGCGTCACGCATGTCATCCGCGGCGACGATCATCTGAACAACGCCTTCCGCCAACTGGCGCTGATCCGCGCAATGGATGCGGTGGAAGGCGGGTGGCCCGATCCGGTCTATGCCCATATCCCGCTGATCCACGGGGCCGATGGCGCCAAGCTGTCCAAGCGACACGGCGCGCTGGGGGTTGAGGCGTATCGTGACGAACTCGGCATCCTGCCCGACGCGCTGTCGAACTATCTCCTGCGTCTGGGCTGGGGGCATGGCGATGACGAGATCATCAGCCGCGAGCAGGCGATCGACTGGTTCGCGTTGGACGGTGTCGGCAAGTCGCCGTCGCGCTTCGACCAGAAAAAGCTGGAACATCTGAACGGTCAGTATATCCGCGCCGCCGACGATACGCGGCTGGCGGAGCTGGTCGCGGCCCGCCTGTCAGGGGTCGATGCGCCTGACACGATACCCAGATTGCACGCGGCGATGCCGGTGCTGAAACCGCGTGCCGCCAATCTGAACGAGCTTGCCGATGGCGCGGCGTTCCTGTTCGCGGTTCGGCCGCTGGAAGTTGCGGACGATACCAAGGGGCTGCTGGAGGGTTCGGCACGAGAGGTGCTTGCTGCATTGCACAGCGCCCTTGACGCGGTGCCGCACTGGGATACGGAAGAACTCGAAGCGGCGGTCCGCGGCGTGGCCGAGGCGCGGGGCATCAAGCTCGGCGCGGCGGCGCAGCCCTTGCGCGCGGCGCTTACGGGGCGGCGGACCTCGCCGGGCATTTTCGACGTATTGATCCTGCTGGGTCGCGACGAAAGCCTGGGCCGGATCGCCGACCAGATGGCCGTCACGGCCGACCAATAAGCCCGTCGGCCGACCGGCTCGACGAACGAACAATGGGAAGGAAACGCGAATGAGCGACACGAGCCAGACCTTGACCATCAAGGACAAGGACTATCCCGTCCGCAACGGCAGCGTCGGGCCGGACGTGGTCGACATCCGCAAATTTTACGGTCAGTCGGGGATGTTCACCTATGATCCCGGCTTCACCTCGACCGCGAGCTGCGAATCGGGCCTGACCTATATTGACGGTGACGAAGGCGTGCTGCTGCACCGCGGCTATCCGATCGGGCAACTGGCCGAACAGTCGAGCTTCATGGAAGTGGCCTATCTGCTGCTGAACCACGAGCTGCCCACACAGGCGGACCTGGACAAGTTCACCTGGACGATCAGCCGACACACCATGCTGCACGAACAGCTGGCGCAATTTTATCGCGGGTTCCGTCGCGATGCCCATCCGATGGCCATCATGTGCGGCGTGGTGGGCGCGCTTTCGGCTTTTTATCACGATTCGACCGATATCGCCGATCCGCATCAGCGCATGATCGCCAGCCACCGCCTGATCGCCAAGATGCCGACGATCGCGGCGATGGCGTATAAATATTCGGTCGGGCAGCCGTTCCTGTATCCCGACAATTCGCTGTCCTACACCGGCAATTTCCTTCGCATGACGTTCGGGGTTCCGGCCGAGCAATATGAAGTGAACCCGGCGGTCGAACGGGCAATGGACCGCATCTTCATCCTGCACGCCGACCACGAACAGAATGCGTCGACCTCGACCGTCCGGCTGGCCGGCTCGTCGGGCGCCAATCCGTTCGCGTGCATCGCGGCGGGTATCGCCTGCCTGTGGGGTCCGGCGCATGGCGGCGCCAATGAAGCGGCGCTCAACATGCTGCGCGAGATCGGCACGCCCGACAAGATCCCCGAATATATCGCGCGCGCCAAGGACAAGAACGATCCGTTCCGCCTGATGGGCTTTGGTCACCGCGTCTACAAGAACTACGATCCGCGCGCGACCGTCATGCAGAAGACGGTGCGCGAGGTGTTCGAAGCGCTGAACGTTCAGGACCCGCTGTTCGAGACCGCCCTTCGCCTCGAGGAGATCGCGCTGAACGACGATTACTTCATCGAGAAGAAACTGTTCCCGAACGTCGATTTCTATTCGGGCGTGATCCTGTCGGCGATCGGCTTCCCGACGACGATGTTCACCGTTCTGTTCGCGCTTGCCCGCACCGTGGGCTGGGTGGCGCAGTGGAACGAAATGATCTCGGACCCCGAGCAGAAGATCGGCCGCCCCCGCCAGCTCTACACCGGCCCGACGCAGCGGGACTATGTCCCCGTCGATAAGCGCTGAGGCAATGATGCGGCGGCTTCGCTCCATCCTTTCGCTATTGGGGCTGGCCGTCGCGCTGCTGGGCATCTTCTGGATGTTGCAAGGGCTGGGCATCATCGCCTGGCCTGCCAGCAGCTTCATGGTCGGTGACAGCGTTTGGGTGACGGTCGGCTCGGCCGTTTCCGTCGTCGGGCTGTTCCTGATCCTGCTGGGGCGCCGGTTGCGCTGAGACGGTCAGGGCGCGGGCAGGGTCAGCGTGAAGCGCGCGCCCTGCCCCGCCTCGCTCTCGACCGTGATGTCGCCGCCCATCGCGCGCGCAAGCCGCCGCGCGATATACAGGCCCAGGCCATTGCCGCCCGGCTCGCTGGGGTCGACACGCCCGAACTTATCGAAAATCCGCGCCTGGTCGTCCATCGCGATCCCGCGCCCTTCGTCGGCGACGATGATCGCCGCACTGCCATCGCCTCGCTCGCCCACGACCGATACCGAAGCACCGCGCGGTGAATATCGCACCGCATTGCCGATCAGGTTGACCAGGATCTGCAACGCGCGTCTGAACTCGCCGATCGCGGGCAGCGTGTCGCCGCTCGCCGGGCGTTCGATCCGCACATCGGCATTGCCCGCGCGCACCGCCAGCAGCCCGGCGGCGCGCCTGGCGACGTCGGCAAGGTCGATCGCTTCCGCCGCGACGGTGAAATCGGGGCGCTCGATCGCCGACAAATCGACCAGATCATCCACCAGCCCCATCAGGTGCCGGGCCGCGCTGGCGATATCATGGGCGTAATCGATATATTCGGGACGAATCGGCCCGTCGGTCTGCGCGCCGATCGAATCGGCATTGGCGACGATCCGTTGCAGCGGCGTCCGCAGCGCGCGGTCCAGCCGGGTTGCGAACCGGTCGCCAAAAGCCGCGTTCGACATGGCCGGCGCATCGGCCAACGGCTCGACAAAACGACCACTTCCGGCCAATCCCGCAAACTCGCCAGCAACATCGATCCGCGCCTGACCCGACAGCAGCACATCGCGCGCGCCCGGAACCAGCCGGGCGGGCTGATCGGCGAAAGCACCGCGATTTGCCGTGGCGGCAAGCACCTGAACCAGTCCATCGCCCACGCTGAAATCAAAAATCTTCGTCATGGGCTGGCCGATCGATACCGGTTCGCCCGACAGCGCGGTCAGCGTCATGCCCGCATCGGTTTCAAAGGTGAAATCAGCATCCGCGACATCGAACGCACGCGCTGCTTCGCCCCCTGCGGGCGGCGCGACGACATCGTGCAGCCGCCAGCCGCTGACTTCGATTTCAACGCCATCCCCCACGGGGCGCGCACGAACCCACAGCTCCACATCCTCCTCGCCATCGGCGACGCGCACGGGTCGGGCGATGACGATGCCCAGCCGCCGCGACAGCCGCGCGACCCCGGCAAGCGCGGGGATTGCCAGCGGCACGCCTGCGCCACCACCGGCCGCGCTGTTGAGCGACGCCAGCCGTCCGTCGATCGACAAGGGACGCCCCTCGGCATCGAGCCGGGCATGAGCGACAGGATCGTTCGGCGTCATGATTGCAAATCCAGTGCCGCACGGAAATCGGCGGGCAGGCGTAAATTGGCGAGCACGCCGTCGGCGGCATCGGGCGATATCGCCATGATCGCGTCGAGCCGGTCAGCGAACATCTCGACATCGCGTCGTCGGTCGGCTTCGCAAACCGCATAGCCCAGCCGCGCGACCGTCTCCCGCGGCAGGTCGAGCGCGCGCAGCACCAGCCACAGCCGCGGATCGGCCGGGTCGACGATCATCGTCCGCATGGTCGCGCCTTCGACGCCCAGCGCATGGGCCAGGATCGCGACCAGCAGGACGATCCGCCGCTCTCCCAGGCAATGTTCCACGATGGGCACCAGCAAATCCCCACGCAGGTCGAGCGAAAGCGCAAGCCGCGCGGCAATGCCCTCCAGCCCCTCACCCTCGTCATGGCCGGCCAGCACCTGTCCGCCCGCATCGGCGATGGCCCGGTCCAGCGCGACGCGCGCATTGCCGTCGGCATCGGCGGCACGCGCAATCGCGGCCGCAATCCACCAGACGAAGCGCGCCTGACATTCGGCGGTCAGGTCGATTGCATAAGGCGGCTGGTCGGGGGGCGCCTGACGCCGGCCTTCGGCCTGGCGCAGCGCCAGCAGCCGCTGGTCGAGCGTGCGATGCCCGGCGGGCCATGGCGCGCCCTGTGCGGCGACGATACCCGACGGCAGCGCCGATCCGATCAGGTCGAGCGTCACGCGTTCGATCAACTCGCCCGCGACCACCGTGTCCTGCCCCAGGCACCGCTCGACGGCGGGCATGATGTGATAGGCCTCGATCCGGGTCAGCGCTTGCGCGGCGGCGGTTGCACCACGTTGCGTCAATGTCCGGTGGGCATGGTCCTGGATATCGCCGCCGATCGTCCCCACGATCGCGCGGAGCAAGGTGCGTAGCGCATAGCGGCGCTGGTCATCCAGCCGCGCGTCATCGGGTGTCAGCAGATCGCGCACGCTCGCTTCACGCCGCAGCCGGCAAAGCGATTGCGCCCGGCTGGCGCTCGCCAACAGGTTGGAAGCGTCGATGGACTCGCCACCGCGCTGCTCGGACAGGTCGAGCGACATTGCCGAAGTCCCTAACGCTGCTGTCGTTAAAGAGCGCCTAAGGCTTTTCGCGCAGCTTCTCCAGCGCCGCCGCGAGTGTCGCCATTGCATAGGCGGCGGTGACGGCAAGCCCGACACTGGTCAGGCCGGACAGGGAAAAGGGCGCCAGCAACAGCGGATAGGCCGATGGGCTGCCCCACCACCACGCCGCGCGCGCGGCCGCGCGTTCCACCAACGTCGCTGCGGCCACCGTCACCAGTGCCAGCACCAGCGCAGTCGCGGTCCATGCCGCTGCCGATGCCTGCATCCCGACGCCCAGCATCAGCACGCCCGACAGGGCGGCGATCGCCCGTTCCTGCGCCTGCGCGCGTCGATCTTCGCCGCGCAGCCAACTAAGCAGCGAGCCGGTGGACAAGGCGGCGATGCCCGCCAGCCCGGCAACGACCCCGCCGCCGGGCCGCCCCCACCCGATCAGCGCCAGCGCGGCGATCGCCAGCAGCGCAGCGACCGCCGGCACCACCCAGTGCGGCGTTCCCTTTGCCGCCAGCCGTGGCAGCGCAAGACGCGAGACGGGCGTGAAGACAAAACGATCGGGCCAGTCGGTGCGGCCATTAGCCAGCGCCGCCAGCACCGCGTTGCTGCGGCTGGCGAGCGTATCGACATGACGCTCGACGCCGTGGCCCGCTCGCCTGGCCCCTGCCGGCAGGGGCAGCACCGCCGCGCCGCCCTGAACCGATACACGCAGCAACGTCGACTGGAAATCATACTCGCGCGGCATCGCCGCCAGTTCCTTGAGCCGCGTCGGTGACAGCGCGGCAAGGCCCGCCCAGACATGATCGGCATCCACCCGCTCGACCGCTGCCGGGGTGGTGGCGTCGCTCGTCACCATCAGCGTATCGGGTTGCGCGCCCGCGATCGCGCGCATCGCCTGGTCGGTCGTGACCAGCGCGTCGGCGACCACGACGATGCTGGCCAGCGGATGCGCCTTTGCCGCCGCTTCCTCCGCCGACCGGACGATATCGACCGCGACGCCACGACGCGTGATGCGGTTGACCGCCGCCAGCAATGCGGGCGTAACCCGCGCCACCGCGATCAGGATGTGCCCCGCGCCGCAGCCGATCAGCAGCCGCGCCTGATATTCGATCAATGTCATGCCGCCAAAGGGCAGCGTCGCGGCCAGCGCCTCGGCCCGGTCCTCCGCCGCCTCGGTCGCGAAGATCAACCCCGCCAGCATCAGCGCGCCACCCGGAACAGGACACCGCCCGTCATCGGCGCGGCAACACCCGTGGTGCCGGGAAAGCTGATCGGCAGCCCCCGGCACGCGCGAACCGCCATATAGGCAAAGCCCTGCGCCTCCAGCGCGTCACCGTTCCAGCCCAGGCTGTCCGACGATTCGGGGACCAGTCCGGTTCGCTCCGCGATCATCCGCATCAGCGTGGGATTATGCCGCCCGCCCCCGGCAACGATCAGCCGGACGGGGCGACGGGGCAACAGCCGCAGCCCTTCCTCCACCGTCTGCGCCGTGAACGCCGCGAGTGTCGCCGCGCCGTCCTCCACCGACAGACCGCGTGCCGGCTGGATGGTGAAGTCGTTGCGGTCGAGCGACTTGGGCGCGGGCAGATCGAAATAGGGATGATCGAGCATGGCCGTCAGCACTGTATCATCGACGCGACCCGCCGCCGCCAATGCGCCATCGGCATCGAAACGCAGCCCGCGCGCTTCCGCCACCCACGAATCGATCAGACCGTTGGCGGGACCGGTATCGAACGCGATCAGCGTATCGCCATCGATGAACGTGACGTTCGCCACGCCCCCCAGATTGAGCACGGCGAGCGGCCCGTCCATGCCCGCCGTCAGCGCCGCATGATAGACGGGCAGCAGCGGCGCGCCCTGTCCCCCGGCGGCGACATCGGCACTGCGGAAATCGGCGACCACGTCGATTCCGCACTCGGCGGCCAGCGCGGCGCCGTTGCCCAATTGCCACGTCCAGCCGCGATCGGGTCGATGGACGATCGTCTGCCCGTGAAAGCCGATCACCGACACCGCATCGCGCGACACCCCGGCGACATCCAGCAACCGCTCGACCGCTTCAGCATTCGCGGCGCCCAATCGCGCTTCGGCCTGTTCGATCAGCGCATCGCCGGACGGCCCCGCCATCGCCAGCGCGCGTTCGGTCGCCGCCATCAACAAGGCGCGGTCGGTATCCGACCAGTCGGTCGCGTGAAAGGCGATCGGGCGCACTTGCCCGACGCCATCGGTTTCGATCAAAGCGGCGTCGATCGCGTCGAGCGAGGTGCCCGACATCAATCCCATTGCCAATACGCGCGCACCCTTTTCCATCCCCTTCCTCTAGCCCAGCGAGCGGTGAAGTCGAGATGGCCCCTCGCACCGCCGCCAAATCATGCTATCGGCGCGCGCACCATGACCGAATATCGATCCGACCTGCTCCGCACGCTGACCGCGCGCGGTTATGTCCACCAGATGACCGATGCCGCCGCGCTGGACGCGCTCGCCGCGAAACAGGTCGTGCCCGGCTATATCGGCTTCGATCCCACCGCGCCCTCGCTGCATGTCGGCAGCCTGGTGCAGATCATGCTGCTGCGCCGGATGCAGCAAAGCGGACACAAGCCGGTCGTGCTGATGGGCGGCGGCACGGGAAAGATCGGCGACCCCAGCTTCAAGGATGAAGCGCGCAAGCTGATGACCGACGACATCATCCGCGCGAATGTGGCGTCGATCCAGACGGTGTTCGAGCGGTTTCTGACCTTTGGCGACGGCCCGACCGATGCCGTGATGGTCGATAATGCCGAATGGCTCGACCGGCTGGAATATATCCCGTTCCTGCGCGACATCGGCCAGCATTTCTCGGTCAACCGGATGCTCAGCTTCGATTCGGTGAAGCTCAGGTTGGACCGCGAGCAGTCGCTGAGCTTTCTTGAGTTCAACTACATGATCCTTCAGGCCTATGACTTCCGCGAGTTGTCGCGGCGCATGGGCGTCCGGCTCCAGATGGGCGGATCGGATCAGTGGGGGAATATCGTCAACGGCATCGAACTGGCCCGCCGTGTCGACGGGACCGAGGTTTACGGTGTTACCACCCCGCTCATCACCACTGCCGATGGGGGCAAGATGGGCAAGACGATGTCGGGCGCGGTGTGGCTGAACGAAGCCGCGCTGCCTGCTTATGATTACTGGCAGTTCTGGCGGAACACCCACGACGCCGATGTCGGCCGGTTCCTGCGCCTGTTCACCGACCTGCCGCTGGATGAAATCACCCGCCTCGAATCGCTGGGCGGGGCCGAGATCAACGAGGCGAAGAAGATCCTCGCCAACGAAGCCACCGCCATGTGCCGCGGGCGTGACGCGGCGGAACACGCGGCCGAGACCGCGCGTCGCACCTTTGAAGAAGGCGCGGCCGGCGCTGCTTTGCCGACACATGTCGTGCCGGACGGGTCGATCGGCGTCGTCGATGCGCTCGTCGCGCTCGGCCTGGTCGCATCGAAGGGCGAAGCGCGCCGTCTGATAAAGGGCGGCGGCGCACGCGCGGACGGCAACCGGATCGAGGACGAGAACACCGTGCTGCCGGTGGGTCCCGAAGGGGTGCGGTTGTCGGCAGGCAAGAAGCATCACGGGATGCTCGTGCGCGGCTGATCCCGCCAAAAGGATAATGCCGGGTTTACCCCCTTTGTTGGCCCATCGTTCATCCGCCGCGGTCGACAATGGACCGGGTGGAAATGGGGGATCGCGCATTGACCTATCCGGGCGCTCGACGGGCCTATGCCGACCAGCGGGCAGAGGACCGCGATGAGGTGCATTTCCGCGCACGCGCCTTTGGACCGGATGCGCGGGCCTTGTCGCCGGTCATCGTCAACCTGTCGCCGCACGGCCTGATGGCTCGTTGCGAAGGCGCGTTCGCCGCCGGCGACCG
Source organism: Sphingomonas sp. (assembly GCF_035490575.1). Classification (GTDB taxonomy): domain Bacteria; phylum Pseudomonadota; class Alphaproteobacteria; order Sphingomonadales; family Sphingomonadaceae; genus Sphingomonas. The sequence goes on from NZ_DATJLI010000094.1 coordinate 33,730, forward strand.
GCTGCGCGTGACGCTGCCCGTGGTGGGTGTCGTCGTCGCCGAAATCCGCTGGGCATTGGGTGGCCGGATCGGTTGCCAGTTCGAACAGGGCATCGACCGCGCCAGCTATTACGAACTGCTCTCCAGCGTCATGCGCCGATAACGCTCAGGTTCGGCGCACCAGCACTACACCGCCCAGAACCAGCAGCACGCCCAGCACCTTGGAAACGCCGATGGGCGTGCGCGGCAGGCCGAGCAGTCCGAAATGGTCGATGGCCAGCGCCGCCATCAACTGGCTGGCAATAACGATCGTCAGCATCGACGCCAGCCCCAGACGCGGCGCGGCAAAGGCCACCGCCGCGACGAAAAAGGCGCCATAAGCACCACCCAGCAGCATCCACGGTCGCGCCCCCTTCAACTGGGTCAGCGGCGTGCGGTCGGCCAGCAGCCACGCCGCCAGCAAGATGATCGTGCCGACCGAAAAGGATATCAAAGCCGCAAACACGACCGACCCCACTGTGCGGCCGAGCGCAGCGTTGGTCGGCGTCTGCACCGCGACCCCGATGCCGGAGAGCAGGGCGGCCAGTATGGGGATCAGCGCGTTCATGCCCGACGCCGCTAACGCATGGGGCCGCAGCGTCAACCCGAACGCAGCAGCGCAACCCCGGCATCGCGTTCGAACAGATACAGCGCCGTCCGCGCCGCCGCGCCACGCGGGCCGTTCAGCCCGCCGTCTCGGTCGATCAGCAAACGGGCATCGGCATTGGCCATTGGCAGCAATTCGCCCATCATTTCCGGGCTGGCCAGCCGGAACACCGCTTCCCCCGACTGCCGTGTGCCCAGCAATTCGCCCGCGCCGCGCAGCCGTAGATCCTCCTCGGCGATGCGAAAGCCGTCATTGGTCTCGCGCATCAGCGCCAGCCGCGCGCGCGATGTTTCGCTGAGCGTTCCGCCGCGCAGCAGCAGGCAGATCGATCGCCCGCCGCCGCGCCCGACACGCCCGCGCAGTTGGTGCAGCTGCGCCAGCCCGAAACGGTCGGCATGTTCGATGACGATCAGCGTGGCGTTGGGCACGTCGACCCCGACCTCAATCACCGTCGTCGCCACCAGCACCCCGGCGCGCCCGGCCGAAAAGCGGGCCATTTCGGCGTCCTTGTCCGGCGCCTTCATCCGGCCATGCACCAGCGCGACCGCATCGCTGCCAAAGCGCGCCCGCAGCGTTTCCGCCCGCGCCTCGGCCGCGGCCATGTCGGACTTTTCGCTTTCCTCGACCAGCGGACACACCCAATAGGCCTGCCCCCCGCCCTCGATATGGCGGCCCAGCGCCTCGACCACTTCGGACAGGCGGTCGTCGGACACGACGCGTGTTTCGATCGGCTCGCGGCCGGGCGGCATCTCGTCCAGCCGGCTGACGTCCATCTCCCCATATTGCGCCAGCGTCAGCGTGCGGGGAATGGGCGTTGCCGTCATCACCAGCAGGTGCGGCGGGCGCTCGGCCTTGGCCTGTAACAACATCCGCTGCGCCACGCCGAAGCGGTGCTGTTCGTCCACGACTACCAGCCCCAGATCGCGGTAGCTGACGCTTTCCTGGAAGATCGCATGAGTGCCGACCAGGATGTCGATCTCCCCCGACGCCAGCCCCATCAGCGTCGATTCGCGCGCGCGCCCCTTGTCGCGTCCGGTCAGGATGGCGACGCGGGCGATGCCCGACAGCATCCGTGACAGATTGTCGTAATGCTGCCGCGCCAGGATCTCGGTCGGCGCCAGCAGCGCGCCCTGCGCCCCGCCCTCCACCGCGATCAGCAGCGCCATCAGCGCCACCAGCGTCTTGCCCGACCCCACATCGCCTTGCAGCAGCCGCAGCATCGGGCGCGACTGGGCCATGTCGCCTTCGATTTCCGCGATCGAGCGCGCCTGCGCCC
>NZ_DATJLI010000095.1:0-1947 GCF_035490575.1 Sphingomonas sp.
GACCTCGGCAATCCGCTGGCGCGCGCGGGCCAGATCGTCGGCGCCCCAGAACAGATGCGCTACCGCCGGGTCGCCGTCGCGCCCCGCGCGGCCGGTTTCCTGATAATAGGCCTCGATCGACTTGGGCAGCCCGGCATGGGCGACGAAACGCACATCGGGCTTGTCGATGCCCATGCCGAACGCGACCGTCGCGGCGATCACCATATCCTCGCTCGCGACGAACGCCGCCTGGTTGGCGGCGCGGATCGCAGGGTCCAGCCCGGCGTGATAGGCGCGCGTCGGGCGCCCCGATTTCGCCAGCGCCGCCGCCAGCTTTTCGGTCGCGGCGCGGGTGGGGGCATAGACGATGCCCGGCCCGTCATGCTCGGCGATCACGTCCAGCAATTGCCGCGTCGTATTGTCGCGCGGGGTGATGACGTAGCGGATGTTGGGCCGGTCGAACCCCGCGACGATCAGGCCGTCCTGCGGAATGCCAAGCTGCTCGAGAATGTCGGCCCGCGTATGCGCGTCCGCCGTCGCGGTCAGCGCCAGGCGCGGGACATCGGGGAACTGGTCGAGCAGCGGGCGCAGCAGCCGGTAATCGGGGCGGAAATCATGCCCCCATTCGCTGACGCAATGCGCTTCGTCGATCGCGAACAGACAGATGCGCGACGCGCTCAGCAGTTCGCGGAAGTGACCCGTCGATGCGCGTTCGGGCGCGATATAGAGCAAATCCAGCGCCCCGGCGCGGAACCGCTCGATCGTCTCGGCCCGGTTGGTGTCGGCGCTGGTCAGCGTGGCAGCGCGGATGCCCACGGCTTCCGCTGCGCGAAGCTGGTCATGCATCAGCGCGATCAGCGGGCTGACGACGACGCAGGTGCCGTCCATCATCACGCTGGGCAGTTGATAGGTCAGCGACTTGCCCGCGCCCGTCGGCATCACCGCCAGCGTGCGCCGGCCCGCCAGCACGCGCCCGACCACATCGGCCTGCACCCCGCGAAAGGCAGGGAAGCCGAACGTCGATTTCAGCGTTTCGATGGGGTCGCGGGTCATGCCCGGCCCGCTATCGGGGGCCATGCCCGATCAGGCAAGCCCCGCGACGCGGCGGATGAACGCGGCGGTGGCGCCCGGATGCGTGACGGGCAGCATGTGGCCGCCATCGACCATGTCGAATTGCGCGCCCGGAATCGTCGCGACCGTCGCTTTCCCCTGCGATACCGGGTCCAGCACCGCGTCACCGCGCCCGAACAGGATGCCGACCGGCAGCGTCAGTTCGGGATAATGCGCGGCCATCCACGCGACCTCTGGCCCATTGTTCATCACCTCGAACGATCCGGCGCGGTAGCTTTGGGGGCGGGCCGACAGTGCGCCGCCGCCCCTCGTCACGAAATCAGCGGGGACGGGATCGGGCGCGAAGACGGCGGCGGCGACGGCGGGGCCGGTCAGCACCGCGCTCGGCACCGCCAGCGTCCATGACAGCGCCTGTCGCACACCGACCGGGGTCGCCAGACCCGCGAATTGCGGCGGCGGCGCCTTTACCGGCTGGGTGAGCGGTGACACCAGCGCCAGTGCGCCAAACCGCCCCGGCGCTGCCAACGCCGCCGCCAGCGTAACCGCGCCCCCCAACGAATGGCCGACCAGCACCGGCCGCTCCAGACCAAGCGCATCGGCGACACGGGCAATCAGCCGCCCCTGTTCCAGCACGCCCGGCCGCCGTCCCGTAAAGGTCGAATGGCCCCAACCCGGCCGGTCGATGGCGATCACCCGGTAATCTGACGCCAGCCGCTGGCTCAGCGCATAGGTGAAGTTGCGGAGCTGCCCCATCAGACCGTGGACCATCAACAGCACAGGGCCGCTGCCCTGATCGACATAATGGATGCGCGCGCCGTCCACCTCGACAAAGTTGCCGTCCGCGGGCACGGCCCGGTTGGCCGCGCGCGCTGCCAGCGCCGACCATAAAGCCAGCCC
>NZ_DATJLI010000096.1:0-12855 GCF_035490575.1 Sphingomonas sp.
GGTCAGCGCCACGCCCAGCAACGCTGCCGAACAGACGACGCCCCCGCCGATCAGCAGCGGTCGGCGCCCCAGCCTGTCGATGATCGCCAGTGCCGCCAGCGTGGCGACCAGGTTGGCCGCGCCGACTGCAACGGCCTGCGCGTCGGTCGACAGCCTGTCGAACCCGCCAGCTGCGAAGATATCGTTGAGATAATAGAGGATCGCGTTGATCCCCGACAACTGGTTGAACAACCCGATCGCCACCGCCAGCAAAATGGGTTTCCGGTGCAGGCGCCAGTGCAACCGCCCGCCCTCGCGCATGGCCGCTGCGGGCATTGCAAGCGCAATGCCCAGCCGGTTGGCCGCGGCGCCCGCTTCGTCGCGCCGGCCGCGCGCCAGCAACCAGCGCGGACTTTGCGGCACGCCCGCCAGCAGCACGAGGAACACGGCTGCCGGGAACGCCGCCGATGCCAGTTTGGCACGCCATGCGATCTCGGCGGGCATTGCCGCGGCGATCAGGCCGTTGACCAGATAGGCCGCAAGGATGCCGACGACGATGTTGAGCTGGAATGTCCCGACCAGCCGGCCACGTCGCTCCGGCGCGCTGATCTCGGCGATATAGACCGGCGCGAGGACCGATGATGCGCCGATCGCCACGCCGCCGATGAAACGGAACAGCGTGAACGTCCACAGGCCGGTGGCCAGGGCGCAGCCGATCGCGGAGACGAGGTAGAACAACCCTACACCCCGAAGCACGGCGCGGCTGCCATATCGATCACCCGGCGCTCCGCTGAGAAGCGCGCCTGCCAGCGTTCCCCAAAGCGCCGACGAGACCGCGATCCCCAGCGACACTGCATCGGGCGCGAAGCCCGAACGCAGCCCGTCGGTCACGCCCGCGACCACCGCGGTGTCGAAACCGAACAGCAATCCGCCCAATGCCATCGCGCCGATCGCGCGGCCCTGCACACTCATGCCGCGCGCGGCCGATGGCGGGCGAGAAACGCGGCATGTGGCTCGGCGGCGCCCGCCGCCCGCTCGATTGCGTCACGCATCCGGGAAAAGGCGATCAGCAGGTCACGCGCCTCCATCTGGTCCGCAATCGGGCTTGTCCGGTCGGGCAGCAGGTCGAACCCCGCATACAGGCTCAACCAGCTCGGGTCCTGGAACGTGTCCCACTCGCGCCGCACGAACAGGCCGCCGGCCCGCCATGCGTCGATCCGCTCGGCAAGCGCATCGGGCAACTCGACCGCGCGCATCGCTTCCCAGAACGGCTCGCCGGTGCGGCCATTGGCCCAGTAATGCAGCAGCAGGAAATCGCGGATGCGCTCGAACTCCAGAACCGACTGCCGATTATAGGCGGCGGCAAGGCGCGGATCGCAGTCGCGGTCGGGAAACAGCGCCACCAGCCGCTCCAGCGCCGACTGGACAAGCACGATGCTCGTTGATTCCAGCGGTTCCAGAAACCCCCCGGCCAGGCCAACGCCAACGACGTTGCCGGCCCAGAACCGCGCGCGGTGTCCGGTCGTGAAACGCAGCCGGTTGGGTTCGGCCAGCGCCTCTCCCTCCAGCGCGGCGCGAAGCGTCGTCTCGGCAGCTTCGTCGGACAGATGCTCGCTGGCATAGACGATGCCATTGCCGACCCGGTGCTGAAGCGGGATGTGCCAGCGCCAACCCGCCCGGTGCGCGGTCGCGGTGGTGAAGGGGCGATGGACATGCGTCCCGCGACACGGAATGGCGATTGCCCGGTCGCATGGCAGCCAGCGGCGCCAGTCGACATAGGGCACCGCCATCGCTTCCCCCAGCAACAGGCTGCGAAAGCCGGAACAGTCGATCCACAGGTCGCCCTCGATCGACCGTCCGTCGGCCAGCCGCACCGCGCCAACGCCGCGTGAGTCCCGGTCCACGTCGACGATGCGCCCGTCGACATGCGCGACGCCATTGGCCAGCGACAGCCGCCGAAGCAGATGCGCGAACCGCGTCGCATCAAAATGCAACGCGAAGTTGAACACGCCCAGATCGCTGCCCGGCTGCGTCGATGGCGGCAGGAACAGCCCGCGTTCGGCCAGCTGCGTGGCAAGGCAGTAATCGCCAAGCGGCAGTTCGTGACCGCTCGCGCGCAGTTTCAGCCAGTATTGATGAAAGGCGATGCCGCCCGCGGGCACGCCATACAGGCCAAAGGGATGGAAAAAACCATGCCCCTCGCCGCCCCATCCCTCGAACCGGATGCCATATTTGATCGTGCCGTCGGTCGCGGCAAGGACATCGGGTTCGCCCAGTTCGACCGCGGCCAGGAAGTCGCGGATCGCGGGCACCGTCGCCTCACCCACGCCGATCGTGCCGATCTGTGCACTGTCGACGACGGTGATCGCCACCGGCAGATGCGACAGTCGCCGCGCGAGATAGGCGGCCGACATCCACCCCGCGGTGCCGCCGCCGACGATGACGATCCGCTGGATCCGATCGGACGAAGCCTGCATTGTTTGGAAACCCTCCCGAAAAACCGGTCCGCCGCGGTCATTGTGAACCGCGACGGACCCAGGCGGAAGAGCCTTAGAAACGAGCGCGCACGCCCGCGATGAAGCGGCGCTCGTAAACATTTTCCCACAACACCTGATCCTCGAAGGTCAGGTAGTAGCGTTCGGTCTCCGCCGTCAGGTTCGACGCCTGGCCATAAATGGTCAGTTGCGGCGTGATGTCATAGGCGATCGACGCGTCGAGATAGTTGGTCGGCGTCTGATACTGGGCCAGCCCGGTGATGCCGGCATAATCCGACGCGACCAGGCGCGCCGAGCGATAGTTATAGGCGACACGTGCCGACAGCCCGTATTTTTCGAACCACAGTGCGGCGTTGACCTGATGCCGCGAATTGTCCTGGAATGGCTGGTCGTTGCCGGCCAGGTCAACTCGACCGGTATCGCCCATCGACAGCGTATAGTTGGCATCGATTCCGAACCCGCCCAGGAACCCGTCGACCCCGTAATCGGCCAGCGACTGACGCGCCGACAATTCCAGCCCCTTGAGCGTGCCGCCCGCCCCCTGCACGATCGTGTTGACCGGCACGGTGCGCCGGATCACGCCGTCATTGTCGGGAATGTCGTTGCGGTTGATCGTCGAGTTTTCGATGAAGCTGTCGACCGCCAGGTAATAGGCGCCGATCGCGATCAGGCTGGAGCGACCCGTATAATATTCGAGGCTGGCCTCGACATTGTCCGAGCGCCACGGATCGAGTTGCGGATTGCCGCGCGAATTGGCCCCGGTCGCGGCAAAGATCGGCGCGCCGCCGCCGGGATTGGTCTGGATCGCATAGTTGATGTTCAGGCCGCCGCCCCATTGCAGGAAGTCGAGCAGCGTCATCGTCTTTGAATAGGCGCCGCGAAGCCGCAGCTGGTCGGTAATGTCGAGCGCCACGTTGAACGCGGGCAGGAAGTCGGTGAAATTGCGCTCGACCGTCACGTCGCCCGCATCCACGCCCGAAACGCCATAGGGCTGGGGTGCGCCGACGACATTCTGGCGAACCTGGAAACGGGTGTTGACAACACGAACGCCGCCATTGGCGCGCACCGGCATACCGAACAGCTCGCCCTCGCCCGACACTTCGGCATAGCCCGACACTTGCTGCAGGTTGATGCCGAACGAATCGGCCGGGTTAACATTGTTGACGCTGCCCGGATAAAACTGGTTCTGGAACGCCTCCGAATCGTCGAGCGCGGTGGGATCGAGGACATAGAGTGGCGGCGCGCCTTCCGCCGGCAGGTCGAACTGGCGGATCAGGCCGGCAAAGGTCGGATCGTCGGCCTGACGCGTCAGCCCCGCGGTATAGGGCACGCCCTGCGCGTCACGGATCTGGCAATTCTGGTCGTTCAGGTTGACGTCGAACGCCTTCCATTTGACAAGACAGCCATTCGCCGGATTGGCCGGATTATCGGTGTTGCCCGAATAGAAGGGGGACACGCGCTCAAACGTAAACTGCTCGACCGATCGTTCGCCATAGCGCGCACCGAATTTGAGCGTCACGGAATCGCTCGCCTGCCATTCGGCGTCGCCGCGCAGCGCCCACAGGTCGCCATCCTGGTAAACATTGTTTTCCGAAGAAATGGTCTTCAACCCATAACGGCTGACGTCCTGCACCTGGTTGAGAAACGCGTCGGGAAAGGAAAAGGTGGGCGAGCCGGAACGATAATCGACGGTCGCCTGCTGGCTGTAGACGCGATAGCCGGTGGGATTGAAACGACGGTCGCCGCCGGCCGAGGCGGGATAATTGCCCACCCCTTCATACGCCCATTGATAGCCGTCTGTCAGGCTGAACTGGGCATAGCCCTGATCGCTTTCGCGGCTGGCCTTGCCATAGATTCCGCGAACCGTCGCCTTCAGCCCGGTGTCGTTGTCCCAGTCGAGCTGCAGATTATAGTTCTGCGATTCAGAACGGATACGGAACGTCTCGGAATAGCTGTCGAAATTGGCCATGTCATAGGCATAGGTCTGGACGGTATTCAGGTTATAGTCGCCAACGACCGCGCCGGTATCGCGTGAGGCCGTCGGAAGATACGGCGCAGACTGCCAGTCGACCATCTGGAACTGGAAACCGGCGGTGCGGTCATATTGTGTCTGGCGCGTATAGAAACCGTCGGCGGTCAGCCGCAGCGCGTCGCTGATCTCGACCTGCAGCGAGGCATTGGCGCCGAAACGCTCGCGGCTGGTGATGCGGTTCCACGCCGTGTGCGCTTGCGGCGTGATGAACGTGTCGTTGGCATCGCCGTCCCCGTTCACGTCGAAACCGACGATCGCGCCTTGTGCATTGCGAACGGGCGTGCCCCGGCTGGCCGTGAGCGGCGCGCAGCGATCGCCGCCGATGGCCGGCACGACGCTGGTCGTCGGGCCGGGCACGAGGCACCCGGTCGCCGGATCATTGTCGGTGTTGCGCGATGTGTCGTAAAGGATGCTGCCCTGGGCATCACGCTGATAGTTGCCGACCGCGAAGTCGCCCGGATTGGTCGCACTGCCGCCTTCGTTCCGCAACGCGACGCCGTAATCCTGGATGCCGCGATAGCTGTTCGAAAGATCGAGGTCGCTATAGGCGGCCGACACCAGCAAGCCGACGCGGCCGCTGTTATAGGACAACAGGCCGTTGAAGGACGGATTCCACCGTTCCGTGCGGTCGCCATATTGCGCTTCCGCCGCGCCCGCCACGGTCAGGCCCTGCTTCAGGTCGAACGGCCGGCGCGTCAGCAGGTCGACCGTGCCCGAAAGGCCCGCCTGCTGTAGCGACGCGGTCGGCGACTTGAATACCGTGGCACCGGAAAAGAGCTGCGACGGGATGTCGTTGAAATTGGGCTGGACGGTCGTCACCGAATTGGCGCCCAGAAACTGCTCGCCATTCATCAGCGTGTTGACCTGTGGCAAGCCGCGGATGTTGATCGCGCCGCCCTCGCCCGCTTCGCGGCGGATCTGGACGCCGGGAATGCGCTGAAGCGAGTCGGAAATGGTGACGTCCGGCAGCTTGCCGATGTCCTGCGCACTGATTGCTTCCACGACGCTGGATGCGTTGCGCTTGATGTCGATCGCACGCCCCTGGGCCGCGCGGATGCCGGTGACAACGATGTCTTCTTGGACCGCAATTTGGCCTGCTGCGGCCACCGGATCATCCGCCGCGGGAACATCCTGCGCCAGCGCTGGCGTCGTCAACAATGAAAGCCCCGACGTTGCCAGCAGCAACGCCTGACGACCGGACGCAATCCCCTTCATCCACCTTCTCCCAATTCAGCGACTGACGCGCTTTTATTAAAATCGATTTCGTTATCTTACGCAGCGCGCGCCACTGTCAAGCCGGAAGGTGCCTTCAAGCGCGGCATGGTGTAAAAATAAGAATTAGATTTGGATTAATGGGCAATTAAAGGTCGCGCGCCGCGAGGACGGGCGACAACACCGCCTCCATCGCGGCATAGCCTTTGGCGCCCGGATGGACGCCGTCACTGGCCAGCCCGGCGCGGATGCCACCGCGCCCGTCGCCGAGCGCGGGGCCGTAATCGATAAAGACCGCGCCGGTCGCGCGGGCGTGCTTCTCAATCCAGCGATTGATTGCGACAATGGGACCGGCGGTCTCCAGTCCCGGCCGCCACGGGAACGCCGCGGCGGGCGGCACGGCGGCGAGCAGCACGTCGATCCCGTGGCCCCGCGCGATCGTCGCCATCGCGGCGATGTTGTCACAGGTCTGCACCCGCGTCATGGGGCCGGTATTGCCGGCGATATCATTGGTCCCCGCCATGATATGAACCGCGCGCGGCGCCAGCGCGACCACATCGGCCATCATCCGCACCAGCATCTGCGGCGTTGTCTGGCCCCCGATCCCGCGACAGACCCGCCCGTCGCGAAAAAATCCGGGCCGCTTGTCGCGCCACCCCTCGGTGATCGAATCGCCCATGAACACGATACGCGCTCGGGCGCCCGCCGCCTTGAGCGCGGCGTTGTCGGCGGCATATCGCCCGAGCCATGCCCAGTCTTCGCGCAGCCGCCGGTCGGCCGCATCGTCGCCGCGCGCGGCGGCGGGGAAAAACGGCGCGGCGGCGCTGGCCGCCAGCAATTGGCGTCGATCGATCACAGGGCCTCCGTCAATCGGCATATCGTTTGACGCAGCGAAGAACGCACCGCGACCGCGCCGTCCGCGAAGGCGACATATCGCCGCCGGCCGGCGTCGAACCGCGGCCATGTGGGCAGACCCGCGCCATTGGGATCGCCCGTTGCCGCGAAATTGGCCCAATAGTCCACAAGGTGGCGTCGCCCCATCCGCCGTTCGCCCCAGAAATAGGCGATCTCGACCGAATGGGCGGTGCGGCCGCCATCGGGGGCGAGATCGAACTCATAGCGCCACACCGGCGCACCACGCGCCGCCATCGCCGCCGCCATGCGTCCGGCCGGGCATCGAAACGTCGCGTCGGTCGCGATCTGCTGGTCGAGCGTGCCCAGGCGCGGGTCGGCGGCCGGGTCCGCACGCCCGATGCGATAGAAAGCGCGGGCGGCATCCGCATTCGCGCCGAAGCTCAGCTTGATGAACGCATCGCGCGCCACGCTTCCGCCCGGCAGGTCAAGTTCGAAGCGGTTCGAACCGATGATCGCCGGACGCGGCGGCGCGTCCTTCATCAGGATCGCGGGATCGTCCGGCAGCACCACGCCGTCGACCGTTGGGCGCAGCCAGAGATAATCGTCGGCCATCGGCCGCGCATCGTGGAGTTGGAGGTCCGCCGCAAGCAGCGCACGCGCCGGTGCGCGCCGCAATGTCGCGATCGAGCCGCCGGTGCCTAGTGCCGCATCCACCTGATCGCCGAGCCGCAATGCGTCGTCGAGCGTGCGTGCCGGCAGGCCGAAATTGGGCGTGCCCGATTGCATCACCGCTTGCGAAAACAGGCCTCGCGCAGCCGGACTCGCGATCAGCAGGCCAACGTCCTGCGCGCCCGCGCTTTCGCCCGCGATCGTCACCCGGCCCGGATCACCGCCAAAGCGCGCGATGTTGTCCCGGACCCAGCGCAGGGCCGCAATCTGGTCCATCAACCCGTAATTGCCGGCGTGACCGCGATCGAGCGCGCCCCGATGCGCCAGGAAACCGAAAATGCCGAGCCGGTATTGCATCGAAACGACGACGATCCCCCTGGCGACCATCGGCGTCCGGCCCATGCCGGCACCCGACCCCGCGCGATTGCTGCCGCCATGGATCCAGACGAACACCGGCCGCTTGCCCGACAGCGCGGGCGTCGCGACCTCCAGCGTCAGGCAGTCTTCGCTCGCAAAGCCGTGATTGGCCCGATTCCAGCCATAGTCGTTCTGGAGGCAGGCGGGCGCGGGGCGCGTCGCATCGGCGATACCGCGCCACGGCGCGACGGGCGCGGGCGGACGCCAACGACGCGCGTCAAGCGGCGGCGCGGCATAGGGGATGCCCCGAAAGAACAGCCGGTCCTGCCCGATGCTGCCCCGCACGCGCCCGCCCGTCACCTCCACCACCGGCGGCTTGGTCGCCGCGACCAGCAACGGCGCGGCGAGCAGCATGAGCGCGTGCCTCACCGCGTGGCGACGCCCGTTTCGGCCACATTCCAGCCGCGCAACGACAAGCGCGGCGTCGCTGTCACCTTTGCCGGATATCGGATGGTGATCGTCCGCGTCTCGCCGGGCAGCAGCGCGACATAATTGTCGCTGTAATATGCCGGCAGGATACGTGCGCCCTTGTCGTCCATCAACGTCAGCTTGGCGTTGAGCGCCGCCACCTGTCCGCGATTGGCAAGCGTGACGGCGATCGCCTTGTCCTCGCCCTCCGCAACGGGGGCTGCGGCCACCGCCTCGACACTGGCCGTTCCCATTTCATTCAACGCGCGATACGCCGCCTCATCCGCGCCGCGCCAATAGAAATTGTCGGCGACCACCCGCCCGTCGGCGTCGAGCAGTTCAAGCTTGACCAGCAGCATCGGGTTTTTCCCGAACAGCCGCTCCAGCGGCACCGCAGCCAGCGGCGTTGCCCGGTTGGCGGGAGCGTCCAACCGGTCCTCGCGCATGAACAATTCGGCATTGTCCAGCCCGATCACGCGGGTGCGCGCGGTCAGCCCGGTGACATTCGCCTGTGTCGTGTTGAGCACGACCAGTTCGTTGCCGGGCAGGTTGAGCTGGACGTGCAGCGGCTGCGTCGCTTTCTTGGCACCATAATAGGCCGCGTGCGTGTCATAGTCCCAGGAATAGATCTGCCATGCGTTCGACGGCCAGGCGGGGTGCGTCATCCACAGCAGGCGCCCGCTGTTCCTGGTCCACAGATGCCCCAGAAACCCCTCATACATCGCCTTGTGCGTCTCGAGGTTCATCATCTGCGCCTTGCGCTCGAAATCCTCGAAGCTGGTCGCCGGCCCGAACATCGTCGCCAGGCTCGACATAAAGGTCTTGGTGTCGCCATTTCCGGCAAAGTGCCAGTCATGATAGGCAAGCACGTCCGACAATGGCCAGCGGTCGGCTTCGGGAACATAGCTCCGCACCGATTCGAGCGTGGAGAGCGACGGCGTGCCCGTCTCGACCGAAAAGCCGGACGCAAGGTCTGTGAAATAACCGGCCGGCGGGCGATAATTATACGGGCCGGAGCCTTGCAGGTTTACGACGTTCGAACTGCCGGTGAACCAGCGCGTGCCGTCCAGTTCGAACACCGCGTCGTCCAGGCCTTCGTTCAACGCGGGATAGGGCACGCCCTCGTTCCGCCCGAACCACAGGATGATCGACGGGTGGTTGCGATAGCGCGCGATGGTGTCGCGCGCATTGGCAAGGAACAACTGCGGGTCCTGCGGCTCGACCTGGAAATTCTGGGTCGATTGCCAGAAATCGTTCATCACCATCATGCCGTGTTCGTCGGCCAAGTCGTAGAACTCTTCTTCGGTATTATTCCCCATCCAGTTGCGGATGATGTTCATGTTCGCCTCCTTCTGGAGACGGAAGAAGGGCTTGAGCCAGTCATAGCTGACGCGTTTCATCGCGTCGTCCATCCCCCAATTGCCGCCGCGCGCGGCGATCCGCACGCCATTGACCCGGATCGTCAGGTGCGGTTCGGGCAGATCGTCGGCAATCGCGGTCACGGCCGATGAACGTTCGCCCGCAGGGGTCAGCGATTCGGCCCAGCCCGCCGGACTTTGCTTGATCGCCGGATGCGTGACGTCGATCAACCGCTCGCCATTCAGGCCGCCGTCGGTGGTCTGGACGTTGACGCGCCGCAGCTTGCCCGCGCGGTCAAACAGCGACAGGTCATAGCTTACCTCGCGAATGCCGAACCGGTCGGTCCTGGTGTCGGAAACCGCGCCGTCGACCACCGCCTCGAACGCGATGTCATAAAGGTTCGGCTCGCCATAGCCATTGGGCCACCACAAGCGCGGATTGACGACGCGCAGTTGCGCGAATTCGGCCGGCGTGAACCGCACCTCGCCGTCACCCGGCGCAATCGTCGCAGTCTTTTCGACCGTCACGCCCTCGAACCGTGCGCGCACCGTCACCGCTTTCGGCGCGGTCGACAGGTTGCGGACAGGCACCGTCACATGCACGTCAGCGCTGTCGGTGCGCGGCAGCGGCAGGTCCGTGACGACCTGCGGATCGAGAATCCGCACATCGCCATGCGCGGCAAGCTCGACCGCGCGCCACAGGCCGGTGTTGCGGTCGCGGATGCCGGGAATCCAGTCCCACCCCTCGGTTGCGACAAAGGTCGGCCCGTCGATCGCCAGTTGACCACCATTCTCGCCGACGCCGCCGGCGATCGACTGTTCGTGCGGAATGCCCGGATGCGGCGGTGGCGAGACGCGGACGGCAATGACGTTTTCGCCCGCCACGGGCACGAAATCGAACTGGCCGCGCACGAACGCGCCCCTTGTATCGCCCAGCCGCCGGCCGTTCGCCCACATCTCCGCGGCATAGTTTACGCCGCCGAACACCAGCGTGGTGCGCCGCCCCGCCGCCGCCGCGGGCACCGTGAAGCGCGTGCGATACCAATAATCCTGACGCGACAGCTTTTCGGGAATTTTGAGGTTGTTCAGCCCGTAATAGGGATCGGGATAGACGCCGCGATCGACCAGCGTCTGCAACACCGTGCCCGGCACCGCTGCGGCGTGCCAGCCCGACGTCGCCGCGCCGGGCCGCGACAGGGCCGCGCCACCCTGTTCCACATCGGGCGCGGCGGCAAGCTGCCACCCGTTGATCTGCCATCGCCCGTCACCCAGCGGCATGATTGCCGGATCGTCGGGCGCGGGCCGCGCGACGGGGGGGCTATAGGCAACACGGCTCTGTGGCAGTGTCCAGGGGTCTTGCTGGCGCCAGAGACCCGTATTGGCCTGTTTCTGCCATTCCCAACCCACACCGACGCGCCAGATCTGGACCAGATCGAATTGCGGACGCTCGGCCCGCAGTGCCGCCACGTCGCGCGCCGTCAGCGCACCGGGCGTCACCCTGGCTTCGACCAGCGTGCCGCCGAAATGTCGTGGCCCCGGCGGCGCGATCGCCAGGCGCGGCGCGACGGCCGATGATCGCGCGGCGCCGCCCCCGACCCTGCGGCCATCAATATAAAGGGTAACGCGATCGCCGTCCGAAACGGCAGCGACATGGCTCCAGCGCCCCGGCGTGATCGAACTGCCCGCCGCGACGCGCGCCGCCCCGTCACGCAACGTCGGCCGCCCGTCGGTCAGCGACAGGCAACGGCACGCCCGGGCAGGGTCGCCCAACGCCACCAGCACGACTTCGCCCGGCTGCGCGGCATCGGCCTTGACCCAGCCCGAGATGGTATAGGCCCCACCTGTCGCCAACAGCCGCTCGCCACCGGCGATCGGCCGGTCGATGCCGATGCCGCCCTCCAGGAAGCTCGCATTATAGGGACCCAGATTGGTCGGCGCCGGCGCCTGCCGGGCGATTGCGGACAGCGGGAGCAGCGCGGCTCCGGCCAGCAGAAGCTTCGAGAAAGGTCCCATCAGCGAACAGCCTCCCTTTAATGGTATCGTTTTTATGATTGCGTCGGTCCGTGTGTCGACACCCGCCGGTTTGCGGCCCTCCCCGCCCAAACTCAATCCGCGACCAGCATGGCTGCCATCGCGATCGGTCCCAGCGGCCCCGCCGTATCGCCCAGCGCCGGGGCGGTGACGATCGGCTCCGGCGGCAATTCGACATAGCCGGCGATGATCGCGCGCAGGCGGTCTTCGATGCGCGGCAGCAGGAACGGCTGACCATTGGCGACACCGCCACCGATCAGGATGCGTCCGGCCCCGGCCGCAAGCACGACAACCTGGCAAAGCTGGGCGATCGCTTCCACGACGCCGTCCCACACGGGATGCTGCGGCGATGCCTCCGCCACCGGAACCGCGCCCAGCCGCGCGCCGATCGCAGTGCCCGATGCCAGCCCCTCGACACAATCGCCATGGAACGGGCAACTGCCGGGCCATGTATCGCCGGCAAGTCGCGGCACGCGCATATGGCCCAGTTCGCAATGGCCAATGCCGCGGGTCGGCCGACCGTGAACGATCAGGCCCACGCCGACCCCGGTGCCCATCGTTACATAGGCGAAATCCCGAAGGCCCTTCGCCGCGCCCCAGCGCGCCTCTGCAAGCGCGGCGCCGTTGACATCGGTATCAAAGCTGGTCGGCACCGCATATCGGGCACGCAGGCGCGCACCGACATCGGTCTGCTGCCAACCGGGCTTGCTCGTCGATGTGATGAAGCCCCAATCGCTCGCCCGCGCATCGAGCCGGACCGGGCCGAACGATGCAATGCCCAGCGCCGCGAAGCCCGGCGCATCGCGCCAGCCGTCCAAAATGCCCTCGATCGCTCCCAGCGTCACGTCGGGCCGGACAGTCGGCACCACCGACTGTGCGACAAACGAGCCATCGGCAGTCGCCAGCACGCAGACGCACTTGGTCCCGCCAAGCTCGACACCCGCCAGAAGCGGCACGCCAGCAGGCGGCACGGTCAAGGATCGAACAGGCAGTGCGGTCATCTCAGCGTGCCGCGTGTCAGCGGGATGTGCCGATACGCACACAGCGCATACCCGCTGCAACACTCGCTTTCCGCATCCCGCTCTCCCATGCGCCGGGCGGCGTCGTTCGCCGCACCTTGCGCTCCGTCATATCAGCACCGGGCGGGCACTCAACAATAAAACGACAAATTGATTTAAAAAATGAAGATCAGGCAAGCACCAGCGCGGCGCGGCGCGTTGCGCCCGCATCGGCGGGAAGCAACAGGTTCCCGAACGGCAACAGCGCGGCGCCCACGGCCGCGGCATCTTCGGCCTGCGCTGCCGCCTGAACCGGTGCCAGCACCGGGGCGTTGCGTCCGTGCAGGCGCAAAAGCGCATTGGTGCGTTGCGCCAGTTGGTCGACGATCGCGATCGGCAGC
>NZ_DATJLI010000097.1:0-2923 GCF_035490575.1 Sphingomonas sp.
GGGCCTGATCGTGTTCGCGCTCGGCAAGCCGTTGCTGCTGGGCCGGGCCGAACCGCCCGCGCCGCTTACCCGCCGGCGCGAATGGTCGCTCTATGGCATCGGCGTCGCGTCGATCGCGATCATCTGGGCACTGATCCAGTATCAGGACGTGATCCAGACGCTGCTGATGATCTCCGGCGTCGCGCTGCTCGGCTATGTGCTGTTCGAATCGTTCAAGCTGGAACCCCACGCCCGCGACCGCATGTTCGCCATCCTGTTCCTGATCGCGCTCAACCCGGTATTCTGGGGCCTGTTCGAACAGGCGGGCGGATCGCTGAACCTGTATACCGACCGCTATGTCGATCGTGGCGGCGTGCCGGCATCGTTGTTCCAGTCGATCAACCCGATCTACATCGTGCTGCTCGGCCCGATCTTCGCCGCTGTCTGGGTGGGCCTTGGCAAGCGACGGATCGAGCCGTCGGCGCCCGCCAAGTTCGGCATCGCGCTGGTGCTGGTCGCGCTCAGCTTCCTCGTCTTCGTCTGGGGCGCGCGCGCGGTCGGCCCGGCGGTCGCGACGCCGGTGCTGTTTGTGTTCCTGATCTATTTCTTCCAGACCGCGGGCGAGCTTTGCCTGTCGCCGGTCGGGTTGTCGGCAATGAACCGGCTGGCGCCCCGGCATCTGGCCAGCCTCATCATGGGCGCGTGGTTCTACATGACCGCTGTCGGCAATTTCGTCGCGGGCAAGATCGGGGAAGCGACCGGCGGCCATGGCGGCGAAATGACCAAGGAAGGCACGCTTCAGGTCTATTCGACCATCGGCTGGTGGACGCTGGGCATCGCCGCTGTCGTGCTGCTGCTGTCGCCGATCGTCACGCGCTGGATGCACCTCGACACGCTCAGCGATGACGAAGATCATGCAATGGCGGGCGAAGGCGAGCTGGCCGAACCGGCGGCGGCGGGCACGCGCACCACGGGTGAGACAAAAGCGTAACGTCGGAACGGGGCGGGGTGCGGCCCCCGCCCCGCTTAACGACCCGGTTCGATATAGGGCCGCACCGGCGCGGCGCCCCCTTCGGGCACCTCGATTTCCTTTTGCCCGCGCGCCCACACCTTCTCGCCATTGACCCAGGTTTCGATGACCTGGGTCTGGCGCAGCTCGGTCGGGCTGACCATGCTGGGGTCGCGGTCGACCACGACGAAATCGGCGCGCATCCCCTCGGCAATGCGGCCCAGCTTGCGCTCGGCAAAGCCGGCATAGGCAGCGTCGATGGTGAAGGCGCGCCATGCCCCCTCGCGGCTCAGCGCTTCTTCGGGACGCCATCCGCCAAAGGGCTGCCCGTCCCCGTCCTGTCGGGTGAACCCCGCCGCCCAGCCGACGAACGGATTGGGCTTTTCGACCGGATAGTCGGAGCCGAACACCACCCGCGCGCCGGTGGCGGCAATGGATTTCCATGCATAGGCGCCGCCAAGGCGCTGCGGTCCCAGCCGCGTTTCCGCCATCACGCGGTCGCTGGTCTGGTGCACCGGCTGCATCGACGCGATCACGCCGTTGCGGCCAAAGCCGGGCAGGTCGGCGGGGTCGACGATCTGGGCATGTTCGATGCGCCAGCGCCGGTCGCCGGTATAGCTGGTCGACAATTCCTCGATCGCCGACAGCACCTCGGCATTGGCGCGGTCGCCGATCGCGTGGACGGCCAGCTGATAGCCGTCCATCGCGCCCCGGCTCATCTGGTTGAGCAACTGGGTATCGTTCTGCAGCGGCAGGCCGGTCTGTTCGGGCGCATCGGCATAGGGCGCCTTCAGCCACGCCCCGCGCGATCCCAGCGCACCGTCCAGATACAGCTTGATCCCACCCATCCGCAGCCGGTCGTTATACAGCCACGGCGTCGGCCCGCTGACGCCGACCCGCACCGCCGTCTCGACCGAGTTGGCATAGCTCATGATGTGGATACGCAGCAGGTTGCGGTCGCCCATGTAGCGATAGGTCAGCCAGTCATCCAGGCTGGTGCCCATGTCGGCGGTAGCGGTGATGCCGCTGGACAGCAGCAGCTTCTGCGCTTCCAGAAACGCGGCGTTCCGGTCGCGGGGCGCAGGCGGCGGCACCGCCTTTGCCACCAATTGCATCGCCGCATCGACGAACACGCCCGACGGCGCGCCGCCCGCGCCCTTTTCGATGCGCCCGCCGGTCGGTGCGGCGGTCTTGGCCGTCACGCCCGCCGCCTTCATCGCCGCCGAATTGGCCCAGGCGGCGTGACCGTCGACGCGTTCCAGCCACACCGGCTTGCCCGGCACGATGGCGTCGAGTTCGGCCGCCGTCGGGAACCGGC
This sequence comes from Sphingomonas sp., assembly GCF_035490575.1. Lineage (GTDB taxonomy): Bacteria > Pseudomonadota > Alphaproteobacteria > Sphingomonadales > Sphingomonadaceae > Sphingomonas. The sequence continues at coordinate 2,307 of NZ_DATJLI010000097.1, forward strand.
CCAGTCCCCAGCGTTCCTGGTTCCACCCGCCGCCGGTGATCCACGGGCGGTTGGGGTTGGCGGCGGCATAGGCGGCGATCCTGGCCTTCGCTTCCTCGAAACTGGTCGTGTCCGAGAGGTCGAGCGACAGCGCCTTGAACCCCAGCTCCATGAAATGGCCATGCGCGTCGATCATGCCGGGAATGACCACGCGCCCCTTCATGTCGGTGCGCCAGTCGAGCTTTTCGGGTCGCTTGTCGCGGCGGCCCAGCACGCGGGTGATCGTCCCGCTCTTGTCGATCAGGATGCCGGTGAAGCGCTCCACCCGTCCCTTTTCGTCCAAGGTCACGCCGTCGACATTGTCGATCAGCCCGTCGGCCCATGCCGGAGCGGCCAGCGCGACGGTCGATAGCGACAAAAGGGCGGCGAGGCGCACTCGCATCGCGCGCGTGTTGAGAAGCTGCATGGCCGTGCCATAAGATGCCGACAGGTTTTTGGCGAGGGTATGATGCGGACCGTGTTGATGCTGGGACTGACGGCGGTGCTGGCGGGCTGTGGCGATCCGCCCGCCCCGCAAGCGGAACCGGCTGCGAATATCGCCGCGCCCACACCCGCGCCCTCTCCCACCCCGACCGCGC
>NZ_DATJLI010000098.1:0-4040 GCF_035490575.1 Sphingomonas sp.
CTCGGAATTTTCTGATCGCGGGGCGCGGCGCAAGCGAGCCCGGGCAACGCCTGGCCAAATAGAACCGCTCCGACGCCGATATTTCCAGGTTGCCTTCAGCACCGTTTCGTCAATCATGCGTCATGGCAATGAGGCAACAGAGCTTACGCACAACCTCGACGCGGCGCTGGATCGTGCGAATTCTTATCTCGCTCCTTCTGGCAGCTGCGTTACTGTGGCTGACCTCCAAACCGCAAATCGAAGCCGATTCCCGCCCGGTCCTATCGGAAGGTGCCTCGGCAGATGCACGTGGCGCAGCGGCTTTCCTGGGCGCGGGTTTCGGTGGCATCTCGATGGAATCGCTCGACTCCAGTGCCATTCCCTGGCGGCTTGCAGCCGCTGCGTTGGTGCTTGACGAACGCCGCCGGAATCCGTCTGCCGCCATCGACCGGGCAACGGTGCGCAGCATCTTGAAGCGCTTCGGGTTCCTCTATCCAGCAACGATCGCGAACCTTCCCGCGGACCTTCGCCCGCGCGGGGGCGAGATGCCGCTGGGCATCACGCACGGCGCCATCGCGCCGATCGGCGGCACCAGGGTGGAAGTCGCCAACCTTGGGTGCGCGGCCTGCCATGCCGGCGTGACCTATGATGAAACAGGCGGCCCCCGGCCCGACCGGGCGTGGCTGGGCACGCCCAACAGCTCGATCGACCTTGAGGCCTATACGCAGGCGATATTCGACGCGACGCGCCGACACATCGGGTCCGAAGAGTTGCTGACCACCGCCGCAACGCTCTACCCCGAAATGGGATGGCGCGAGCGGCAGAGCCTGCGCTGGCTGGTCATCCCGCTCGCGAAGCGACGGCTTGCCGCACTGGAGGGTCAACCGCGACCTTTGCCCTTTCCCAACGGATCGCCGGGCAGCACCAATGGCGTAGCAGCGCTCAAACACGCGCTTGGTGCGCCGCTTGCCGAAGGCGGGCCGGGCGATGACGGAATTGTTTCGGTGCCCGAGCTAGGCCGCCGGGAGTGGCGCAGCGCGCTGCTCGCCGACGGGGCCTATGCGCTGCCCGGCATAAAGCCGGACGCGACCGTCGAGGCCGACCTGACCGCCGAACGACTGCGCGAGCTGGCCGCGATCACCAGTTTCTTCACGGTTCCGAGCATGGGGGTCCATCCCGACCGGGCGCAGCAAGGAATCGGGGATGCCGAAGCCGTTTTCGCTTGGCTGCGAACCTATCGACCGCAGCCCTTTCCCGGGGCAATCGATCATGCGGCGGCACGGCGCGGCGCGGCGGTTTACCGGGCGCAATGCGCCGCGTGTCACGGAGATTACGCCATGAACGAAAGCGCGGCACCGCAACTCGTGCGCTTCCCGAACTGGATCGGCGATGTCGGAACCGACCCGCTGCGCGCGCGCCTGTTCGATGCCGAGCTCCGGAAGGCTGTCGGCAATACCGGATATCGCAAGCTGATCGCCGTGAAGGCGGGGCGGGGATATGCGGCGCCGCCGCTGGCCGGTCTCTGGTCCTCCGCACCCTATTTGCATAATGGCTCGGTCACGAGCCTTGGCGCGCTGCTCGACCCGACGCAGCGTCAGGCGCGTTTCCTCGTCGGAGGACATGCGCTCGATTTCGAAAGCGTCGGACTCCGCCTGGGACCCGCCGGCGCATATCCCGACGGTTACCGCCCCTTTTCGACACCGCAGTGGACCGACACCACGCAGCCCGGGCGCGGCAATGGCGGACACCTGTTCGGAGCCGGGCTGACGGCTGCCGACCGGCAAGCGCTCATCGAATTTCTGAAGCGGCTCTAGAACAGTACAGCGTCGATCGGCAGACGGGCCCGGGCAAAGCCGGGTCCCGCACGCCGGCCGACGCGAAAGGCGCTGACCAGCCGCTGTCCGGCGGCGATGCCATGGGTTGAAGCGACATGCGACGCCGCCCGCGGATCATCGGCCAGCGCGGCGAGCACCGCCGCACCCATCCCTGCCCGCTCGATGCCGAGCCACAGGCGGAGAAAATGCCGGCCGCTTTCGAAAGGCGCTTCGACGACGGGACGGTGAAACAAGATGACCGCCGCCGCCGCCGCCACCTTGGCGCCCTCTGCCAGCAGCGCTGGTGCAACGCGCAGGCGATCGAGCGGACTGAAAAGCGGCCCCAGCACCAGATTCGCGCCGATCGCCTCGACCGGCGACAATGCCATCGCTTCGGCATTCAACCCGTCGCGCGCCCAACAGGGATGACGCCGCCGCAGCCGCATCCAGCCAAGCAGCTCGCCGCGAAAAGCGCCGTCGCGCATGAAACCATAGCTGGCGGCGTCGAATTCCCGCCCGAGCAGGGCAAGCGCGTCGGGTGCCGTGACGATGGTCGCATCGGCGCCTGCGAACTGCTGGACCGCCGCCCGATCGGCCTCGGTCGGGACGAGGAAATTTCCGCGCCAGGATGCCCGTTTACCGAGCCATCCGGCCAACCGGTCGACGTCAGCGCCGCGATCGAACCGGTATCGCGCGATGGCCCGCAGCCCGGCGCCAAGGTCCGGAAGGCCCCTCCGTTCCTCGACAACATGCCAACCCTCGCGCGAGGCTGCGATTCGCAACGCTTCAGCGGCGGCGCCCAGACTGATGGCGGCATCGTTGCCGGTCGGATCGCCGACCGCCAGCCGGCGCGACAGATCTTCGGCGAGCAACAGCGAATTGTCCCCGATCCGCCAACGCGCGGGTTGGACATTGTGGACACTCGGTGCCGTGATCGCGTCTTCGACCAGCCGTCGCAATATCGCTTTGGTCATCCGAGCGTCTTTCGGAACAGGTGCAGCTGGTGAAGAGGTTCTGCGCCCAACTTCTCCATCTGGCGCAGGCTTGCAGCATTTTCGTCGGCGATCCAGGTGATGCCCAGCTGCCTGTAACGAGCGGCGCGCAGCTGGCGGATCGTGCGCGCGAGCATCGCGCCCATCAAGCCGCGACCGTGCCGATCGCGCACGATCGAATAGAAGATGATGACCGCGCGGCGGCGGCGGAAACGGAATCGCAGGAAATGCCATAGCGTGAGCGGCCCGATGCGCGAACGGGTCGCGCGCAGAAAGCCGTTGAGGTCGGGGATGCAGATGATCGTGCCCACCGGTCGGCCATCCTCCATCAGCACCGACGACAGGCGCGGGTCGAGAATTGCGCTCATTTCGCCCGCCTGGAACGCGAACTCTTCCTCCGTCAACGGCACGAACATCGGATTCTGCGCGAACCCGTCGTTGAGCACCGCCCGCGCATCCTCCATGCGCTCCGGAAAGCTGCGCCGCTCGATCGGGGCAAAGCTGTAGGCCCCGCTTGCGACGGGCTCCTCCGACGGCGGTGCGGCGCGTTCGAGGTCGAGCTCGAAAGTCGTCATCGGAAAAAAGGGTTCGAACCCGTTCGCTATCAGCAGCCGGGGCAGATGCGACGGCCCGACGACCATGTCGGTATATCCGCGCCGCGAGAAGCCGCCGGTCATCACCCCGCATTGTTGCATGGCCGTAAGATTGAAGTTGCCGACCAGTTCGGAAAGGCCGTGCCTTCGCGCAAAATCCTGCGCCGCGCCCAGCAGCGCGGCCGCGGCTTCGGCGTCGTCAGCGCAGTCGAAGAAGCCGAATTGCGCGCGTTTCCACCCATGTGCCGCATTCGACTGGCCATGCACATGCGCGACGATCCGCCCTATCGGACGCCCGTCGCGATGCGCCGTCCAGAATGCGAACGGATTTCCGGCAGTCCACAACGGGTTCTTCGCCGTTTCGAGCATGCGGAAAATGTCGCCCTTCATCGGCGAAACATAGCCAAGCGCGTCATCATAGGCGTTGAAAGGCGCGTCGAAAAAGGCCTGTGCATCGCCCGAACGAAGCTCGATCGTCATGCCGCGCCTTCCAGCAACCTTGCCGCGAGTTCGAGTTCTTCGTCGAGCGCGGCTTCGGATAGGCCGCCGGCAGAAACGGCGAGAAAACGCGGCGGCCGTTGCGACAGGCGGATCAGGTGGCTTGCGGCATAATGGCCGAGCAGGTCGGCGGCGGCATCCGCGAGTGCGGGGTCGTCAGGCAC
>NZ_DATJLI010000099.1:0-18283 GCF_035490575.1 Sphingomonas sp.
CCCTTCTCCCCCGCACCCCGATCCTCTAGATTGCGACCCGTGACCGCCTTCGCCGCCATCCTTCTGTCCGCGCTTGCGATGACGCTGATCGTCGGCGTGCGGTATCTCGTGACCTCCGGCGCGTTCGCGCTGGCGACGCGGGTTCGCAAGCCGGGTCTCTATGCCGGACTGGACCGCCAGATCGGGCGGGAGATCAGATGGAGCCTCGCGTCCGCCGCGATTTACGGCATTCCCGCGGGTATCGTCGCCTGGGGGTGGCAGGCGCATGGCTGGACGCGCATTTACGATGACGTGAACGTTTGGCCGCTCTGGTATCTGCCGGTGTCGGTGTTCCTGTATCTGTTCGCGCACGACACCTGGTTCTACTGGACGCATCGCTGGATGCACCGGCCGCGCTGGTTCCGCATCGCCCATGCCGTCCATCATGCCAGCCGCCCGCCCACCGCCTGGGCAGCCATGGCGTTTCACCCGATCGAGGCGCTGACCGGCGCTGTGGTAATTCCGCTACTGGTCTTCGCAATTCCCATCCATGTCGCCGCACTCGGCTTGGTGCTGGGCATCATGACCTTTATGGGCGTGACCAATCACATGGGGTGGGAGATTTTTCCGCGGTTCCTGGTCGACGGCCCGGCGGGCCGCTGGCTGATAACCGCCAGTCACCATCAACGGCATCATGATCGCTATGGGTGCAATTTTGGACTTTATTTCCGGTTCTGGGATCGGCTGTGCGGCACCGATGACGGGCTGGGCAGCTTTGAGAAACGCGGCACGGCCGCTCGCGCTCGTGCCGGCCATGGCGTTGATCGGCGCGTCGCCGGTCACGACGCTCACCGTTGACCTGGATGCGCTTCGCAACGCGCGCGGCATGGTGCGGCTGTGCCTGACGGCGGCGGCGGACAATTTTCCCACCTGTGTCGATGATGATCGCGCCGTCGCCCGCTCGGTGCCGGCCACCCAGTCCAGCCTGTCCTATGACGGGCTGCCGCCGGGCGGCTATGCGCTGGCGGTGATCCATGACGAGAACGGCAATGGCAAGCTTGACACCTTCATGGGCATCCCGCGCGAAGGATTCGGATTTTCGCGCAACCCGCGCATCGCCTTTGGCCCGCCCAGCTTCAAATCGGCGCGCTTCACGCTGTCGGACCTGGGCGACGAGCAGCGGATTCGAATGCGCTACATGTTCTGATGGCACTATTTCTATACGCGAGCGTTTCGCGAGTTGAATCGGTTGGAGTTTCCTGACTTGCGAATCCTGTTTGCCGCGGCCCTCGGCCTTGCCGCCACCACTGCCCCTGCCTTCGCGCAGGATGTTGCCCCTGCGCCGGTCGACACGCCGCCTTCCAGCGATCCGCGTGGCGATTTCCACATCCTGGGCGTCGGCGCGGCGATCCTGCCCAATTATGAAGGGTCGGACGATTACGGCGTCTCGCCCGTCCCCGCCGCGATCGGGCAGGTCAGCGGCTTTCGCTATCTGCTGGCGGGCAACCGCTTCAGCGTCGACCTGATCCGCGACGGATATGGGCCGAGCTGGGACATTCAGGCGGGACCGATCGGCGTCATCAACTTCAACCGCACCAGCCGCGACGCGATCGACGATCCGCAAGTCGCGCTGCTCGACGAAGTCGGCACCGCGATCGAGATCGGCGCCTATGTCGGCATCGGCAAGACCGGCGTGCTGACCAGCGACTATGACCGGCTGTCGGCGACGATCAGCTACCGCCGCGACGTGGCGGGCGCGCACGACAGCGCGATTATCGCGCCGACTGTGAACTATACGACCCCGCTCAACACCAAAACGCTGGTCGGTCTGTTCGGCACTGCCGAGTTTGTCGAGCGCGGTTATGGCGAGACGTATTTCAGTGTCACCCCTGCCGAAAGTGCCCGCACCGGCCTGCCGATTTTCAACGCGGGCGGCGGTTTCAAGAACTGGGGCCTGGGCGCGATCGGCATGCGGTCGCTGACCGGCGACCTGACCGGCGGACTGCAGATGGTGGGTGGCGTCGTCTATCGCCGCCTGTCGGGCGACTATGCCGACTCGCCGGTCACGCGCGTCGGCTCGGCCAACCAGTGGCTGGGCGCGATCGGGCTGGCGTATAGCTTCTAAGGCTGGTTGATGCGCCGCGCCGGTCAGCAGCGGGTGGGCCGACGGCACCCCGACCTCAACCGGCACATGGCCCGCAACACGCCCTATGCCGCCTGGCACGCCTCGCTTGCGGGCGACGGCGAACACGCCTAGAACGCAAGCCTATCCCCGGGGGAGCGCTGATGCGCGCTTGAGAGGAAGGCAGCAGCCTTCGACCCGCTGAACCTGATCCGCCCCATTCCTGGCAAATGGGCACCGGCGTAGGGAGGGAGCGGCACCGCAACCATGGTCCCGTTTCCTCCGAATGGAGTGGAACAACATGGCCGATATCCCCGCGCGCACCGAACTGAACGTCACCACCGGCCCCATCCGCGGCAGCCGCAAGGTGCATGTCGGCCCCCTGAACGTCGCCATGCGCGAGGTCGATCTGGACCCGTCATCGGGCGAACCGCCGCTACGCGTCTATGACCCCTCCGGTCCCTATACCGACCCCAATGCCCGCATCGACATCATGGCCGGCCTGCCTGAACTGCGCCGCGACTGGATCCGGGGTCGCGGCGATGTCGAGGAAGTCGACCAGCGCGAAATCCGGCCCGAAGATAACGGCCAGCTCGGCCCCGACCGCTCGGGCGGGGTTCAGCCCTTTCCCAATGTCCGCCGCCGCGTGCTGCGCGCCAAGGCCGGCGCGAACGTCAGCCAGATGCACTATGCCCGGCGCGGCATCATCACGCCCGAAATGGAATATGTCGCCACCCGCGAAAATCTCGGCCGCCAGATGCTGGCCGAATATGTCCGCGACGGCGAAAGTTTCGGCGCGTCGATCCCCGATTATGTGACGCCCGAGTTCGTCCGCGACGAAATCGCGCGCGGCCGCGCCATCATCCCCAACAACATCAACCACCCCGAATCCGAACCGATGGCGATCGGCCGCAATTTCCTGGTCAAGATCAACGCCAATATCGGCAATTCCGCCGTCGCCTCCGACGTCGCGGCCGAAGTGGACAAACTGGTCTGGTCGATCCGCTGGGGGGCCGACACCGTCATGGACCTGTCGACCGGCCGCAACATCCACGACACGCGCGAATGGATTCTCCGCAACTCGCCTGTCCCCATCGGCACCGTCCCCATCTACCAGGCGCTCGAAAAGGTCGGCGGCGTGGCCGAGGATCTGACGTGGGAAATCTTCCGCGACACGCTGATCGAACAGGCCGAGCAGGGGGTGGATTACTTCACCATCCACGCCGGCGTCCGCCTGCCCTATATCCCGATGACGGCCAAGCGGGTGACGGGCATCGTGTCGCGCGGCGGGTCGATCATGGCGAAATGGTGCCTGGCGCATCACCGCGAATCGTTCCTCTACGAACGCTTCGACGAGATTACCGAGATCATGAAGGCGTATGACATCGCCTATTCGCTGGGCGACGGCCTTCGCCCCGGCAGCATCGCCGATGCCAATGACGAGGCGCAGTTCGCCGAACTCTATACCCTGGGCGAGCTGACCAGGCGCGCCTGGGAACAGGATGTTCAGGTGATGATCGAGGGGCCGGGCCATGTTCCCATGCACAAGATCAAGGAAAACATGGACAAGCAGCTCGCCGCATGTGGCGAAGCGCCCTTCTACACCTTGGGGCCGCTGACCACCGACATTGCGCCGGGTTACGACCATATCACCAGCGGCATCGGCGCCGCAATGATCGGCTGGTATGGCACCGCGATGCTTTGCTACGTCACACCCAAGGAGCATCTGGGCCTGCCCGACCGCGACGATGTGAAGGTCGGCGTCGTCACCTACAAGCTCGCCGCCCACGCCGCCGATCTGGCCAAGGGCCACCCCGCCGCCAAGCTGCGCGACGACGCTTTGAGCCGCGCGCGTTTCGAGTTCCGCTGGCGCGACCAGTTCAACCTGTCGCTCGACCCCGACACGGCCGAGCAATATCACGACCAGACCCTGCCCGCCGAAGGCGCCAAGACCGCGCATTTCTGTTCGATGTGCGGCCCGAAATTCTGTTCGATGAAGATCACGCAGGAAGTGCGCGACTTTGCCGCCAAGCAGAATCAGGGCGCGGAGAGCTTCCTCGCCTCAACGCCGGTGATCGAGGATGCCGAGGCGGAGGCCGGGATGGCGGAGATGAGCGAAGTGTTCAAGGAAACCGGGCGCGAGCTGTATATGGGCGCTGGGGATCGAGAGCGGGACTAAGCAATCGCTGGCCTACCCCAATAAGTTGAATCTGATACGACGCGGGCCGGGTTGCCGTTTCATGCTGACGATGGGGAGTTTATGCCGGTCGAAAGGAACAGTCTTAGCCGAAATAGCCCCTGTTCCTGCAATAGCGGCCATAAGTTTAAGCACTGTTGCGGAGCCATGTCGCCAGAAGCAGCAAAACCCTCACCATCGGAGCTTGAGCGTCTCGCTGTAGAGGCTGACGACGAGGGTATGAAGTTGGGTGAGGAGCCGAAGCAGCGTGCCTTCTTGAACGTCATGCGGATGGTGAAACGGCTAGGTCTTGATGGCGCCGTGCTTGTGGGCAAAAACGCCCCGCCGATCGTCCGGCGCATTCACGCCGCTAATAATCGAATGTTTCGGCCGATCGACATGCAAGAAGGAGGAGTGCATCTCGGCTTCTTCATGTTTCGTGACTTATTCGCGCGGTTTTCTGTGCCGCTAATTTTTGGGAGCCCCCACGTCGATTTTGTAAAGCTGCTAGACCTATCCGATGACCAAAAAAGATGGCTGGCGAGCGATAAAATTTCGTTTGTCCGATTTGAAGATCAGGCGCTTGATCTCATGGACTTTGGGTATGGCTGGATGGAATTCGGCCATTCACGCGCGGTGTCAGAGGATGCCAAGGATCTAATCTATCGTAGCCACACCTACCTCGAGGCTGCAGCAGCGACTGCGACAAGCGCGTATGATTTTCGTGGCACCGTGCAAAGCGCACTAATTGGCGCAGAATTGGCAATCAAGTCTGGCTTAGCGTGTCATGGCGTCGATCAAGTGCAATTACGCAAAATTTATGGTCACGACATTGGCAAGGCCGCTCGCGCTCTTGGTGACTTGGAGTCCGATTTTGATGCGGGCCGAGTTATTAGAGCAATATCTAAATTCCCTGATTTTGCCAGAAGCAGATATACTGGTGCTCAGCCAAGCAGGGCAGAAACCGGCCGCATACTAATGGACGCGCAGTATATAGCATCAGAAGTTACAAGGACGTTCACTGAACGCAACTTACGAAAGGAACAAGGGACGGTTCGGGCGCGGGCCTACCCATCATGAATTTATCCAATCAATTTATAAGTCCTTTGCAATACTCAATAATGATACCGACACTGCGCCACCTGCAGCACCTGATCCTCGCCGCTCCCGGACACCCGATATACCATCCGATGTTCCTGATTGATCCGGCGCGACCACCAGCCTGATAGGTTGCCGCCCAGCGGTTCGGGCTTGCCGGTGCCCTTGAACGGGTGCCGGCGACATTCCTCGATCAACCCGTTCAGCTTTTCGAACAGCTTGGCATCGTCGGCTTTGAGTTCGAGATATTCGGCCCATGAACGCGACGAGAACTGGACATTCACGGCGCGATCAGGTCGCGAACCTCGCCGCCGCCCGCATCAAACTCGGCAATGCTCTCCAGCAGCCGCTTTGCGTTGGCGGGCGAGCGCAGCAGATACAGCGTCTCCTCGATCGACGCCCATTCGCTGGCAGACACCAGCACCGCCCCCTCGCCGCGCTGGCGCGTGATGGCCAGGGGCGCGCGATCGGCAACGACCTTGTCGATCATCGACTTCAGATTCTCGCGCGCTTCGGAATAGCTGACGGTTTGCATGGAGGTTAGATGGACAACGACTTGTCCAATGTCAATCCGGTGGCAACCGCCTACCGAAAACCTCCCGCCGGTGCCCCACTCGCACCACCAGAATCACCACCCGGTCATCCTCGATCCGCGCCACAACGCGGTAATCGCCGATCCGCCAGCGCCAATAGCCTGAATGCTCGCCGGTCAACGACGCGCCCAGCGTTCGCGGGTCGTCCAGCACCGCGATGCGCTCTTCCAATGTGCGGATGATGCGGCCCGCCTCCGCGCGGCCCAGCTTTTTCAGTTCCTTCGCCGCGTCGGGCGCGAACTCAATCCTCCAGGCCAAGGTCGCGCTTCAGGTCGGCCAGCGGGATCGCGTCTTCGGACCGGAAATCGCGCATCCGCGCCTCGGCCAGATAGAAGTCCTCAAGGTCGTCCAGATGGGCAAGGATCGCCTCGCGCGCGTAAAAGGTCTTGGTGCGCCCGGTCTTTTCGGCCAGCGCCGCCAGCCGCCTTTCCGTCTCAACGTCGATCCGCACTGCCAGCATGACCGCCTCCTTGCTATACATGTATAGCACGCGCGCCGCCGATCCTCAACGCCCCCTGTCCTACACGCGCAATATCGGCGTCACACCGTCATGCCCTGCAACAGCTTGGGCAAATCGCCGCTCTCGCCGCGCGCCTCGCCCATGAACCGGGCTTTGAGCGGCGGAATGCGGTCGACTGCGGTGATGCCGAAGCGGCGGATCGCCGATGCCGCCTTGCCCGGCACGCCGAACAGCCGGGTCAGCGTGTCGGTGGCGGTCGCGACCATCATCGTGTCCCATCCGCGCCAGCGGTCATATCGCTTCAACAGCTCCGCATCGCCCAGGTCCAGCCCGAGCCTTTTGCCCTCGACCAGCACCTCGACCAGCGCGGCCACGTCGCGAAAGCCCAGGTTCAGCCCCTGTCCCGCGATCGGGTGGATGCCGTGCCCCGCATCGCCGACCAGCGCCAGCCGCTCGGCCGTCAACCGCGCGGCATGGTGGAATCCCAGCGGGTAACTGGTGCGCGGGCTTACGGGACCAAGCGCGCCCAGGAACCCGCCCATCCGCTTCTCCGCCTCCGCCAGCCAGGCGCGGTCGGACAGTTTCAGCATACCCGGCGCGTCGCCTGCATCCACCGTCCAAACCAGCGCCGAACGGTGCCCGCCGGCGTCGTCCAGCAACGGCAGGATGGCGAACGGCCCGGCGGGGTAGAAGATTTCATAGGCGCAATCGTCATGCGGCAATTCGTGATGGAACGTCGCGATCATCGCCACATGGTCATATTGCCAGCGCGCGACGGTGATCCCCGCCGCCTCCCGCGTCGGTGACCGCCGCCCCTCCGCCGCGATCAGCAGCGGGGCCTTGACCACCGCGCCGTCGTCCAGCGTGGCGGTGACGCCGCCGGGGCCGCGATCGACGCTGACCGCGCGCCGCTGCATGCGAAGGTCGACGCCCGCCGCCTCGCTGGCGGCGCTGTGCAGCGCGTGACGCAGCAGCCGGTTTTCATACATCGTGCCCAGCGCCCCGTCGTCTTCGTCGGGCACGAAGTCGAGCTTGCCCGGCGCCAGCCCGTCGCTGACCCGGATCGAGCGGATCGGATTCCCCCGCCCCGCCAGCCGCTGGCCCATGCCGATGGCGTCCAGCATCCGGTGGCTCGCACTCGCCACGGCGGATGCCCGCCCGTCATGCGCCGGTGCCAGCACGGTGGCGGGATCGGCGGGATCGACCACCACGCTGGTCAGGCCATGCGCGTCGAGCGCGATCGCAAGCGTCGAGCCGACCAGGCCGGCGCCGAGGATGAGGACATCGGTCATGTGGACTGATCTAGGCGGTGGCCGCGCGATTGGGAACCGGGCTTTCGGGGCATATACCGCACGCGACTTGACGCCGCCCCGCCGCGCAAGCGATGGTCGGCGGACGTTCCAGCGCATCTCCGGGGGGAAACACGTCATGGCCAGCCGAGCGCAGGCCCAGCACCGTTTGTGGCGCGACACCGTTCGCGAAGGCGCCCGCCGCTCGACCGCGCTGCTGGTCGCCGCGACGCTGTTCCTGTCGGTCCTGCTGCTGCTGGTCGCGATGGCCAGTTACCGGTCGAGCGATCCGTCGATCAACACCGCCGCCGGGGGACCGGCCGAAAACTGGCTGGGGCTGCCGGGTGCTTATGCCGCTGACGCGCTGTTCACGCTGTTCGGCGTATCGGCGTTCATGATCCTGCCGCTGGGGCTGGTGGTCGGCACGCGGCTGTGGCGCGACCGGCCGGTCGGTGCGTGGCGCGCGATGCTGCGCGGCGTGGTGATCGGCGTCATCCTGATGGGCACGGCGCTGTCCTTTCTGGTCGGCGGATCGGTGCTGGCGCTGCCGGCGGGCTATGGCGGCATCATCGGCATGGCGCTGGCCGCGGGCGCGCGCTTCGGGGTCGGCTTCATCGACAATCCGGTTGCGGAATTGTGGACGATGCGCGGTGTGGGCACGCTGGCCGCGCTGGTGGGGGTCGTCCTGTGGGCGCGCGGCATGACGATCGAACTGCCCCGCCCGGCGCTGCGCCTGTCACGTCGCGGCGCATCGGGAGAGGCGTCCACCGACGCCGCCGATGGCGACGACCCGCCCTTCGTCATCGACGATGCCGGCGATACGCCCGAACCGCGGATGCCCGCGCCGCCCCGCAAACCCGTAACGCCCGATCAGCGGCCCGCCCCGGTCATCGCCGAACGCGCGCCCGCGACGGCCCCCGCCCAGCCAAAGGTGCAGCAGGGCAATCTGGACCTGCGCGACAATTTCCGCCTGCCGGGCGCCGACCTGCTCCAGCCCGCACCCGCCAATGCCGCGAATGTCATCGACAAGGCGGCGCTGGAGCGTAACGCCCGGCTGCTGGAGACGGTGCTCGACGATTTCAACGTGCGCGGCTCGATCGTCGGCGTCCGCCCCGGCCCGGTCGTCACCATGTATGAACTTGAACCTGCCAGCGGCATCAAGGCCAGCCGCGTCATCCAGCTGGCCGACGACATCGCGCGCAACATGTCGGCGGTGTCGGCGCGCGTCGCGACAATTCCGGGGCGCACCGTCATCGGCATCGAACTGCCCAATGCGCGGCGGGAGACGGTCAATCTGCGCGAGTTGATCGGCAGCCAGGGGTTTGCCGACCAGTCGGCGCAATTGCCGATCGTGCTGGGCAAGAACATCTCCGGCGATCCCGTCATCGCGGATCTGGCGCCGATGCCGCACCTGCTGGTCGCGGGCACGACCGGGTCGGGCAAGTCGGTGGGCCTGAACTGCATGATCCTGTCGCTGCTGTATCGGCTGACGCCCGATCAGTGCCGGATGATTATGATCGACCCCAAGATGCTGGAACTCAGCATGTACAAGGGCATCCCGCATCTGCTCGCCGACGTCGTCACCGACCCGCCAAAGGCGGTGCGTGCGCTGAAATGGGCGGTCGAGCAGATGGAGGACCGCTATCGCATGATGGCCAGCGTCAATGTCCGCTCGCTCGGCAGCTTCAACGAAAAGGTGCGCGCGGCAAAGGCCAAGGGGCAGAAACTGGGGCGCAAGGTGCAGGTCGGCTATGACGACAATGGCCGTCCGATCCATGAGGAGGAGACGCTCGACCTGTCGCCGCTCCCGCAGATCGTCATCATCGTCGACGAACTCGCCGACCTGATGATGACCGCGGGCAAGGAGGTCGAGTTCCTGATCCAGCGCCTCGCGCAAAAGGCGCGGGCAGCGGGCATCCACCTCATCATGGCGACGCAGCGCCCGTCGGTCGACGTCATCACCGGCGTCATCAAGGCGAACCTGCCGACGCGCATCAGCTTTCATGTGACGTCGAAGATCGACAGCCGCACCATCCTGGGCGAACAGGGGGCCGAACAGCTGCTGGGGCGCGGCGACATGCTGTACATGCCCGGCGGCAAGGCGCTGGCCCGCGTCCACGGCCCGTTCGTGTCGGACGAGGAGGTGCAGGCCGTCGCCGATTTCTGGCGCGAACAGGGCGAGCCGGATTATATCGACGCCGTCACGACCGAGCCGGATGACGACGGCGGCTTCAGCCTTGAAGGCGCACCGACCGGCGGCGACAGCCCCGAGGACCAGATGTATCGCAACGCGATCGCGCTGGTGGCGCAGAGCCAGAAAGCCTCGACCTCGTGGCTCCAGCGCCAGCTTCGCATCGGCTACAACTCGGCCGCGCGCCTGATCGAACGGATGGAGAAGGACAATCTCGTCTCCAAACCCGACCATGTCGGCCGCCGCGAGGTGCTGATGGACGAGGAAGGGCGCCCGCTGGCGTGAACGAACGATTCACCCCGGCTTCATCGCGGAACCGTTACGCCGCTCGCATGTCTAGGACAGCCATGATCCGTATCGCATCCGCCCTGTCGCTCGGCCTTGCCGTGGCCTTGCCCGTTGCCGCCGTTCCCGCCGCCGCCCAGACACAGGGCGGCGACCTGGCCGCCGTGCAGGCGCATCTGCGCGCCGTCGACAGCATGACCGCCGCGTTCAGCCAGACCGACCGCGCGGGCAAGGTGCTGAACGGCACCCTGACGCTCAAGAAACCGGGCAAGATCCGCTTTCAGTATGAAAAGGGCGTGCCGATCCTGATCGTCGGCGATGGCAAGGCGATCTGGTTTCTCGATTACTCGGTGGGGCAGCGCTCTCGCTGGCCGATCGGCGATTCGCCGCTTGGCGTGCTGATCGACCCGAATCGCGATATCACCCGCTATGCCAAGGTCGTGCCCAGCAGCAGCGCGGACGTGCTGAGCGTCGAGGCCTATGACCCCAAGCGCCCCGAATATGGGCGGATCACCATGATTTTCGAGCGACAGGCATCGGCCCCCGGCGGGTTGATGCTGCAAGGCTGGGTGGCGCTCGATTCGCAGAAGAACCGCACCACCGTGCGGCTGTCCAACCAGCGTTTCAACGTGCCGGTTTCCGACAACACGTTCCGTTTCAACGACCCGCGGAGGGGAACGCGGCGCAACTGACGCTTCGTTCATCGGCGCGCAAGGTAGCAGGGCCTAGAGACGTGCCTGCGGAGAAGGGGCATCTCCGGGATTTTCCCCCCTGTTGCCCGGACCACGGTCCCCTCTCCAGCCTGCGTGACTGAACGCCAGGTCGGCCCCCGTTCCATGCCCCCGGAGCGGGGGCCTTTCCATGTCCGGCGCCGCCGTGACTGGCGCGACGCCACGCTCGCCGCTACATCCCCGCCCACCCATGACTGACACGCTCAAGATCGCTTCGTGGAACATCAATTCGGTCCGCTTCCGGATCGGCATCGTCGAACAGTTCCTGGCCGAAGCCGCACCCGACATCCTGTGCCTTCAGGAAACCAAGGTGGTGGACGATGCCTTTCCCCATGCCGCGTTCCACGCGCTCGGCTATCGGCACATCGTCGTGCACGGACAGCGGATGCACCACGGCGTCGCCATCCTGTCGCGCGTGCCGCTGGTCGAGGACGACCGGTTCGACTGGCAGGCCAATGGCGAGGCGCGCCATGTCGGCGTGCGGCTGGCGAACGGTCTCAGGCTCGAAAACGTCTATGTGCCGGCGGGCGGCGACGTGCCCGACCGCGACGTGAACCCCAAATTCGGCCAGAAGCTCGATTTCGTCGAGCGGATGACGCGCTGGTCGGAGGGCTTGAAGGGCGTGCCGACGCTGCTGGTCGGCGATTTCAACATCGCGCCGCTCGAATGCGATGTGTGGAGCCACAAGCAACTGCTCGATGTCGTCAGCCACACCCCGGTCGAAGTCGCGGCGCTGGCGCGGTTGCAGGCCGCAAATGAGTGGGTCGACCTGGGCCGGCGTTTCGTCCCGCCGCCGCAGCGGCTCTACACCTGGTGGAGCTACCGCGCAAAGGACTGGGCCGCATCCGATCGCGGGCGGCGGCTGGACCATATGTGGGCCAGCGCCGATGTCGCGGCGGCCGCCACCGGTCATCAGGTGTTCGAGCGTTGCCGAAGCTGGCTGAAACCCAGCGACCATATTCCGCTGATGACCGAGTTCGCGCTGTGAACGATCCGCGCGACGCCGCCCGCGCGATCGACGCGTTGCGCCGGGGCTGGCCGGTGGCGATCGCGGGACCCGATGGCGCGCTGGAATTGCTGGCGATCGAAACCGCCGACGCGCTGCGGCTGGCCGCATTCGACCCCGATGCACAGGCGGGCGTCCTGCTTTCCGCCGGGCGCGCCGCGACGCTGCGCCTCGCCAATCAGGCCGACGCCGCTGTTCCCGACGCGCCTGTCTGGATCGCGCGCGCGCCGTGGCTGGACTTCGACACCGCGACCGCGCTCGCCGATCCGCAGCTCGACCTTGCCACGCCGCTGAAAGGTCCGTTCCGCGCGACGCGGGTTCGCCAGTCCGACGCCGCCGCCGCCGCGCTGCAGCTGGCCCGCATCGCCGGTATCCTGCCCGCCTTCTTCGTGCGCGAATCGACCGCTGCGGATCCGCTACCGATCGCCGCGATCGACGCGCATGAGGATGCCGGCCGGCTCGCCATCGCCGCGCGCGCGCGCCTTCCGGTCAACGTGGCCGAGGATGCGGAGATTGTCGCTTTCCGCACCCCCGACGCGGCGGGCGAGCATGTCGCATTGCTGATCGGCCAGCCCGATGGCCGACCGCCGCTGGTTCGGCTGCACAGCGAATGCCTGACGGGCGACGTGCTCGGCAGCCTGAAATGCGATTGCGGCCCCCAGTTGCAGGCAGCACTGGCGGCGATGCGGACCGATGGCTGGGGCATCCTTTTGTATCTGCGTCAGGAAGGGCGCGGGATCGGCCTTATCAACAAGCTGCGCGCCTATGCGCTGCAGGATCAGGGATTCGATACCGTCGACGCCAACACCCGCCTGGGCTTCGCGATCGACGCGCGGGACTTCGGGGTGGCGGCGCGGATGCTGACGCTGTTGAAGCAGAACCGGATCCGCCTGCTCACCAACAACCCTGAAAAGGTCGCCGCGCTGTCCTCAGCCGGCGTATCGGTGGTCGAGCGCGTGCCCCACGCCCTGCCGCCCAACCCGCACAACGAACGCTATCTGGCGACCAAACGCGACCGGACGGGACACCAGTTATAGCGAATGCCGTCAAACCCCGACGATGCGCGCGACCTCGGCGAAATCGCCCGCCACGTCGTGCACGCCGATCGCCTTCAGTCGCGCGGCGTGGTCGGGGGGACAGTGGGTGCCCGCGCACAGGCCGATGACATGCGCGCCCGAAGCCACCGCGCCGGTCGCGCCGACGGGCGAATCCTCAAGGATCACGCAATCGCCGATCGGCACGCCGATGGCGGCGGCGGCGTGGAGATAGAGGTCGGGGGCGGGCTTGCCGCGCGCGACATGCTCCTTGCCCGAATAGACATGATCGCCAAAGGCGTCCTCCAGCCCGATATGGCGCAGGTGCGTGCGGATCCACCGCGTCGTGCTGGACGACGCGATCGCGCGCGGCAGGTCGGCGGGCAATGCGCGGACAAAGGCGATGGCGCCGACGACTTCGCCGATCCCCTCGGCCAGCACCCGCTCGTTCTCGACTTCGCGCGCGGCGTGGAAATCATCCGGCAGCGCGCGCCCGATCCGGCCCTCGATCGTGTCGATGAAGTCGCGGCCCGACAGCCCCATATAATGCGCCATCGCCTCCTCCGGCGAATGCGCGTGACCGATGTCGGTCAGATACTCGGCCAGATGCCGGTTGCCCGCAAACTCGCTTTCGATCAGCACGCCGTCGAAATCGAAGATGATCCCGCGAAACGTCATGCGCGTTCTCCGAACAGGGCGGTGCCGACACGGACATGCGTGGCGCCGAGGGTGACGGCGGTGGTGAAATCGCCGGACATGCCGATGCTCAGCCTCGGCAGGCCCGCATCGCGAGCCATTTTGGCCAGCAGGGCGAAATAGGGTGCTGCCTCGACGCCCACCGGCGGCACCGCCATCAATCCGGCAACCGGCAGGGCGGCATCGCGCGCGGCATTCAGCAATGCGGGCAGGTCGGCGGTCGCGCAGCCGCCCTTTTGCGGCTCGTCGCCGATATTGACCTGAATGAAGCAGTCGGGGCGTCGATCGGCGCGGTTCATCGCGCGGGCAAGCGCGGCAATCAGCGACGGGCGATCGACCGAGTGGATCGCATCGAACAATTCGACCGCCGCATCGGCCTTGTTCGACTGCAACTGCCCGACCAGGTGCAGCGCGATGTGGGGCGTCGCCTCTCGCAGCGCGGGCCACTTGCCCGCCGCTTCCTGCACGCGATTTTCGCCGAACACGCGCTGGCCCGCGTCGATCAGTGGCTGGATCGCGAGCGTGTTGTGCATCTTGGACACCGCGATCAGCGTCACGTCGCCCGGCTCGCGCCCGGCAATCGCGGCCGCGCGCGCGATCTCGTCGCGAATGCTGTTCAAACGGGCAGCGGCATCGTCCTGGGTCATGGCGCGCGCTATAGGCAGGGCGATGCACCGCCGCCACCCCCGAACCCTGCCGTGCTTGTGGCTGATGACCGACGAACGGCTGGGCGACGCGCTGTGGCCCGCACTCAAAGCGTTGCCGCGCGGGGCGGGGGTGATCTTTCGTGACTATGCGACGCCGCCAAAGCAGCGCCGGATGCGATTCGCGCGGGTGCTCGCCATCGCCCGGCGGCGCGGGCTGGTCGTGCTGCGCGCAGGAAACATCGCGATGCGCGGCGAGATGGGCACCCACAACCGGCGCGGGCGTGGGCGCGGCATCCACACGCGATCAGCCCACAACCGTCGTGAACTGGTGTCGGCGCGGCGCGCGGGCGCCGATGCCGTGCTCGTTTCACCTGTGTTCGCCACACGCTCGCACCCCTGCGCCCGACCGCTCGGCGTCGTGCGGATGGGGTTGATGTTGCGCGGCGCGACTTTACCGGTAATCGCGCTGGGGGGGATGGACGCGCAGCGGTTTCGTCGATTGAAAGGTCTAAGCCTTCACGGCTGGGCCGCGATCGACGGCCTGACCCCGCGTCAGAAGCGGAATGCAGTGCCCACATAGACCGCCTGGCTGTCGCGCCGCGTGTCGGTGAGCTGCGGCAGGCGCAGACGCTCTTCATCGGTGCGATACCGCACGCCCGCCGTCACATCGAGGTTGCGGGTCAGCGAATAGGAAGTGCCCAGGTCGATCGAATAGCTGGGCGCTTCGGCGACCAGACGCGGCTGGTTGCCCACCGGCTTGTCGGCATGGGCCTGGACCCGGCCGCTCAGACGCTTGCCGTTATAGCTGACGCCGACATCGACCGCTTCCCGGCTGCCGGGCAGCGCGCCCAGATCGACATGCGAGACATCGCCCGACAGCGCGAACCGCTTCCAGCCGACCGACATGCCCAGATTATAGGCGATCGGCTGCATGTTGACCGCCGATACCGACGGCACCGTCACGCTGGCGGTCCGCAGCGGCTCTTCCCCGCGCGATGCCCGTGCACGCACCGCGACGGTGACGTCCTGGCGCTTGCTCTGCTGTTCGGACGGCGTGAAGCGAAAGCCCGTGGCGGGCAGGCCACCGCGCGCCAGCGCCGCCGCAAGACGCGGATCGGCGGCGGCGGGCGTGAACGAACCGATACCCGAACGCGCACCCGCGATCGACGCCCGCTTGCCCAGCCGCACCGTTTCCGGTCCCGTGGCACCCGCGGCGGGCACGAGCGCGAACGCAGTGGTGACCAGCACCCCCGCGCTCAACCCGACCATGGCCGTCCGAATGCCCACCCGCGAATCCTTCTCCAAACCTGCGCCGCACCTACCATGATTGCGGTTCATCGTTCCACTGGTCGCCACGATTTAGTATGACTGTTGCATATGGCGCACAGCACGCCCGCCTATCCACGCTGCTTGCGGCGAACGGGCGAGCATCTATAGAGGTGCGCCATGTATCCCGTTCCAAGGACTCCGCCAATGTCGCGTCGCCTGGCTCTTGCCCTTCCGCTCGTGTTCGCGCTTGCCGCCTGTGGTGGCGGGGGCGACCGCCCGCGTGAACTCGCCGCCAGCCAGATCACGACGATCGGCGTCAACAGCTATCTGTGGCGCGCCAGCCTCGAAACGCTGGGCTTCATGCCGCTGCTTCAGACCGATTCGAACGGCGGCGTCATCGTCACCGACTGGTATGTGAACCCCAACACCCCGAACGAGCGGATGAAGGTCACGGTCACGATCCTCGACCAGGACCTGCGCGCCGACGCGCTGCGCGTCACCGCGCAGCGTGAAGCCAACCAGAACGGCCAGTGGGTAGCCGCGCCGGTTCAGGCTGCCACCGTGCAGAAGCTGGAAGACATCATCCTGACCCGCGCGCGCGACATGCGCCGCGGCGCGGTGATCGACTGATCGTTATGACAAGGGCGGCGCCCGCAGCGTCGGCGCCGCCATCCCGACGGAGTTCAGACATGTCGCGTTTCAACGCGCTGAAGGCGGACGCCCATTGGCAAGGGGTGTGGGATGACCGCAAGACCTTCGCCGCGCGTGACGATTCCCCAAAGCCCAAAAGCTATGTGCTTGAGATGTTTCCCTATCCTTCGGGAAAAATCCATATGGGCCATGTCCGCAATTACACGATGGGTGACGTGCTGGCGCGGTTCCGGCGGATGCGCGGATTCGAAGTGCTGCACCCGATGGGCTGGGACGCCTTTGGAATGCCCGCCGAAAATGCGGCGATGGAGCGCAAGGTGCATCCGGGCGCGTGGACCTATGACAACATCGCCGCGATGAAGGCACAGTTGAAGCGGCTGGGCTTCGCGCTCGACTGGACGCGCGAATTCGCGACCTGCGACCCCCAATATTACGGCCAGGAACAGGCGCTGTTCCTCGACCTCTATGCCGCCGGCCTGGTCTATCGCCGCGAATCGGCCGTGAACTGGGACCCGGTCGACATGACCGTGCTGGCCAACGAACAGGTCATCGACGGGCGCGGCTGGCGCTCGGGCGCACTGGTCGAGAAGCGCAAGCTGAACCAGTGGTTCCTGAAGATCACCCAGTTCGCCGACGAGCTGCTCGATGGTCTGGGCACGCTCGATCATTGGCCCGACAAGGTGCGGCTGATGCAGGAAAACTGGATCGGCAAGTCGGTCGGGCTGCAATTCCGGTTCAAGCCGGTCGCGCCCTTCGATGCCGAGATCGAGGTGTATTCGACCCGCCCCGACACGATCTTCGGCGCCAGCTTCGTCGCGGTCGCCGCCGACCATCCGGTCGCGCAGGCGCGCGCAGCGGAAGATGCGGAAGTCGCCGCCTTCATCGCGCGGTGCAAGCAGGGCGGCACCACGGCCGCCGAACTCGAAACGGCCGAAAAGCTGGGCTTCGATACCGGTTGGACGGTCGCGCATCCGCTGGACCCGGCCCGCACGCTGCCCGTCTACATCGCCAATTTCGTGCTGATGGACTATGGCACCGGCGCGGTCATGGGCGTGCCCGCGCACGACCAGCGCGACCTGGACTTCGCACGCAAATACGACCTGCCCGTGCCGCGCGTCGTCGCCGATGGCGACAAGGCCGACCCGGTATTCGAGGGGGAAGAGGCCTATACCGGCCCCGGCGCGCTGGTGAACTCCGCCTTCCTCGACGGGCTGGACGTGGAGGCCGCCAAGGCCGAGGTGATCGCCCGTGCCGAGGGCGAAGGGTGGGGACGCGGCACTACCGTCTGGCGCCTGCGCGACTGGGGTGTCAGCCGCCAGCGTTACTGGGGCACGCCAATCCCGATCATCCATTGCGAGACATGCGGCGCGGTGCCGGTGCCGCGCGACCAGTTGCCGGTGACACTGCCCGAAGACGTGTCGTTCGACATTCCTGGCAACCCGCTCGACCGCCACCCGACGTGGCGGCACGTCGATTGCCCGTCCTGCGGCAAGCCGGCGCGGCGGGAGACCGACACGCTCGACACCTTTGTCGATTCAAGCTGGTATTTCATCCGCTTCGCCAGCCAGCCCGGCGACAGGCCCTTCGACCGCGCGGTCGCCAAAAGCTGGCTGCCGGTGCAGCAATATATCGGCGGGGTCGAACACGCGATCCTGCACCTGCTCTATGCCCGCTTCTGGACGCGCGCGCTGAGCCATATCGGCCTGATCGACGTGAAGGAGCCGTTCGCCGGGCTGTTCACGCAGGGCATGGTGACGCACGAGACGTATAAGTCGACCGACGGCCGTTGGCTGTCACCCGACGAGGTGCAGGGCGGCATCGAGATTTCGACCGGCAACCCCATCACGCTGGGCCGCGTCGAGAAGATGTCGAAGTCCAAGAAGAACACCGTCGATCCCGCACCGATCGTCGATCAATATGGCGCCGACGCCGTGCGCTGGTTCATGTTGTCCGACAGCCCTCCCGAACGCGACCTGCAATGGTCGGAAGCGGGGATCGAGGGCGCGTGGCGCTTCGTCCAGAGACTGTGGCGGCTGTTCGACGGGCTGACCGACGC
>NZ_DATJLI010000100.1:0-42565 GCF_035490575.1 Sphingomonas sp.
CCCCGCCAAGCAGCCGGTCGGGTGGGTCGAGGACTTCAAGGGCGTGGCGTTCGATACCTATCGCTCGCCCGTCACCGGGCGGATGGAGCAACGCTGGACCGGGCGGCCGGTCACATTCCGTATGCCGATCATCGGGCAGGAACCGGTCGAAACGGTGACGCTGCCCAGGGCGTGGTGGGTGCCCGCCGAACAGGTCGAGGTGATCGACCGGCTGCGCCTGCACGGCATCGCGTTCGAACTGATCGATGCGCCGCGCACGCTGACGCTGGACCGCGTGCACCTGACCGACGCAAAGGTCCGCCCCGCACAGGATGGACGCCTGCCACTGGATGCCCGTTTCGAGCACCGGACGACACGCGAAACGCTACCCGCCGGGACGATCCGCGTGCCCGTCGACCAGCCGCTCGGCCTGCTCGCGGCGGCCCTGCTCGAGCCGGAGGCACCCGATTCGTTCCTGGCCTGGGGATTCTTTCCCGAAATGCTTTCGTCGCCGCCCGGTGCCGAGGATTTCGTTGCGGCACCGCTGGCGGCGGCATGGCTGGCGCAGCACCCGGTGCTGAACGCGGCCTTCCAGCGCAAGCTGCGCGACGATCCCGGCTTTGCCGCCGATCCCGATGCGCGGCTGGAATGGGTGACGCGGCACCTGCCCGACCGCAGCCGGTTTCACATGACCTATCCGATCGCGCGCGAACCCGCCTGACGCGGATTGCCGAACGCGAATAGCGTGCGGGGCGGTTGGCGCGTGACGCGGTGCCGCCGCCACCGCTATAGGAGCGCGATGGTTCGCGTAATCCCGGCTCTGTTGGCGATGTTCTCGCTGCTTATCGCGGTCCCCGCCCCGGCGCAGCAGCAAGGCGGCTTCGACCTGGCAGGCCCGGCGCTGAGCGTCACGGTCGAGCGCGGCGGCGTCGTATTGCCGATCACGGCAGTGCCCGCGTTGCAGGCGGGCGACCGGCTGATCGCGAAGGCCGCTTTCCCCGACGATCAGGCGGCACGCTACATGCTGATCGCCGCGTTCCTGCGCGGCGCCACCAATCCGCCGCTCAAAAAATGGTTTTCGCGCGCCGAAACCTGGCGGGAAAAGGACAACACGCTGGAAATCATCGTGCCGGAGGGGGCGGAACAGGCGCTGTTGTTCCTTGCCCCCGAAACCGGCGGCGGGTTCGATGCGGTGCGCGACGCGGTCCGCGGGCGGCCCGGCGTGTTCGTCCGCGCGGCACAGGATCTGTATCAGGCATCGCTCGACCATGCGCGGCTGGACGCGTTTGTCGGGGCGGTGGGGCGGATCGGCGACGCCGATCCCGCGCGGCTGGGTTCGGTCGCGCCGGTGCTGGCCAAGTCGCTGGGGATCAAGCTGAACGCCGAATGCCTGTCGCGCCCGCGCGCATTGCAGGCGACATGCCTGACGCAGAACCGCGAGACATTGGTGCTGCAGGCGCAGCGCGGCACGACATTGGCCGAGACACTGACCGGCACCCCCGTCGACCTGGCCTATCGCATCGCCGCCACGCCGGAGGCGGGTGCTGGTTATTACAGCCCCTATATCGGGCTGGCGCGCGATGTGGCGCGGCTGTTCGGCGCATTTCGAACCGCGCAATATCAATATCTGCCCGCGCTGTCGGTCAGTCAGGGGCAGCAGATCCACCTCAAGCTCAATGCCGCGCCGTCATTTCAGAATCCGCGATCGGTCCTCGTCGCGCCGCTGCCGCCGATCGGCGTCGCTGCGCCCCCTCGCTGGCAGGCGGGCGGTCAGGATTCGGTATGCCTCGCACGACCGGAAGCGACGCTGCCGCTTGAGGACGCGTCGCTGCTTTACGCCACCGGCTATGCCCGCGACCTGTCGCTGGCCGTCACCGGCAGCGACGGCGCGACCCGCAGGCTGCCCGTAACCGCCGATGCCGAAGCGGGCGGCGTCCGCATCAACGCGCGCGACGGCCTGCCCGATCTGGGCAGCGTAACGGGGGCGGTGCTGCGCGGCAAATGGGGGTTCGACGACTTTTCGGGTCCTCGCCTGCCCGGCGTGCTCGACGCTCCCGGCGCGTGGCAGGCGCGGCCCGATGCAACGGTGATCGTCGGGCGCGAACACAAGCTGACGCTGCATGGCGGGGCCGCTGCCTGTGTGTCGCAAGTCGCGCTGGGGGCACCCGAAGGCGCCAATCGCAGCGTGGCATGGAAAATGACCGCCCCCGACCAGATCGAGACCCTGTTGCCGCTAAAGGCCGTGCGCGCGGGGCCGCTGTCGCTGGCGGTCGCGCGATATGGCGCCGACCCGCCGCAGACGATCGCGCTGACCGGTCGGGTGGAGGCGAGCCGCATCGACGGCTTCACCGTTCATGCGGGCGACCGGCAAGGCGTGCTGCGCGGCGCGCGACTGGATCAGGTCGCGCAATTGTCGGTCGGATCGCTGCGCTTCACGCCCGGCGCGATCACGCGCGACGGCGATGGCGACCGGCTGACCATGCTGGCCGAGGCGCCTGTCGAACAGGTTCCCGGCGCGATGGACGCCGCTGTCACGCTGAAGGACGGGCGCACCACGCGCGTGCGCGCCGCCATCGCCCCGCCCCGGCCCCTCGCGCGCCTTATCAGCCGCAAGGCCGCGTATCAGGCGCCCGACGGCGTGCTGCCCATCATCCTGCCCGACGCGTTGTTGCCCGAGGGCGGGCGACTGGACTTCTCCTTCCGCGTCGAGAACGGTCCGCTTCGCGACGGGATCGAGATCGCGACGCGCGACGGCACGACCGCCCGGCTCGATTTCAAGACGGGTGCGCTGCAACGCATCGGCGAGGATGTGGTGGTCGCCAGCGTCGCGCCGCACGCGCTGTTCGGGCGCAGCGTCGCCGGCCCCTTGCGCTTCCGCCTGCTCAACGACGGCGCCCCCGGCGACTGGCAACCGCTGGCGCAGGTCGTCCGCCTGCCCGAACTGACCGGCCTGTCCTGTCCCGGCGACACAGGCGAATGTTCGCTTGCGGGGCGCGAACTGTTCCTGATCGCCGCCATCGGGGACAACGCCGAGTTGACTTCGTCCACCAAGGTTCCGATCGGTTTCGTCGGCGCCACCATCACCGTGCCGCGCCCGGCGGGCGGCGCGCTGTTCCTTCGCCTGCACGACGCGCTGGACGCGCCGGTGCGAATGAACCTGCCCGGACCGCAGGGGTAAGTCCGCCTTCGCGCTTGTCGAAGGGCCGTGACGGGGGATAAGCGCGGGCGATGCAGTTCTGGGCCTATCTCATCCGCGATGCCGATGGCGCGCTTCACCGCGGCCATGGCGACGATCCGAACACCACCTTGTCGGCGATGCCCGGCGCGACCCTGATCTGGTCACAGGCGTTCGACACGGCCGAAGCGGCGGCAGCGGCGGCGGATCGCGCACCCCCGCCGGTGATCGTGCTGGTCCGCCCGCAACTGGGCGAGAATATCGGCAAGGCGGCGCGCGCGATGCTGAACTTCGGCCTGACCGAGATGCGCCTCGTCGCCCCGCGTGACGGCTGGCCCAATCCCGCCGCCGGTCCCGCCGCCAGCGGCGCCGACATCGTGCTGCGACAAGCGCGCGTGTTCGACAGCGTGCACGATGCAGTGGCCGATTGCGCGCATGTCTATGCCACCACCGTCCGCAAGCGCGGCGTGACCAAGCCGGTGGTGACGCCGGAGCAGGCCGCGGCCGGCATTCATGGCCGCACCGGCCGCTCCGCCATCCTGTTCGGGCCGGAGCGATCGGGGCTGGAAACCGACGATGTGGCCATCGCCCGCGAAATCCTGACCGTGCCGATCAATCCCGATTTCGGCTCGCTCAATCTGGCCCAGGCGGTGATCCTGGTCGCCTATGAATGGTCGAGGCATGTCGCGCTGGTGCAGCCGACCGATACCGAACTCGATCCGCCCGCCAGCCAGGCCGATCTGGATGGCATGATCGCGCAATGGGACACGATGCTGGCAGGCGCCGGTTATTTCTTTCCGGTCGACCGCATTCCCACGATCCGGCGGACGATGCGGACGCTTCTGACCAAGCCCGCCTGGACCGCGCAGGAAGTGCGGACGGTGCGCGGCATGTTGACGGCGCTGGCGCGGCCACGCGACCGGTCGGGGGAGATGTGATGGGCGAACTCTGCACGCTGACGCTGTCGTGCGACGACCGGCCGGGGCTGGTCGCGGCGGTGGCGGGGTTTCTGGCGGGGCATGGCGGCAATATCGTCGATGCCCAGCAATTCGACGACCGGATGAACCGCCGCTTTTTCATGCGGGTGGTGTTCGAACTGGCGTCGGGCGACGCCGCCACCATCCGCGCGGCATTCACACCCCTCGCCGTCGAACATGGCATGGCGTGGAAGCTGCGCGGCGCGGGCGAGCGGCAGCGCGTGGTGCTGATGGTATCGAAATTCGACCATTGCCTGGGCGACCTGCTGTATCGCCGGCGCGTCGGCGAGCTGGACATGGATGTCGCCGCCATCGTGTCGAACCATCCGCAAAGCGTGCTGAACGTCGGCGGGATCGGTGACATCCCCTTCCACCATTTGCCCGTCACGCCCGACACCAAGCCTGAACAGGAAGCGCGGGTGAAAGGGATCGTCGAGGAGACCGCCGCCGATCTGGTCGTGCTGGCGCGTTACATGCAGATATTGTCGGACGATCTGGCGGGCTGGCTGTCGGGCCGGTGCATCAACATCCATCACAGTTTCCTGCCCGGATTCAAGGGCGCCAAACCTTATCACCAGGCTCATGCGCGCGGAGTGAAGATGATCGGCGCGACCGCGCATTACGTTACCGCCGACCTGGATGAAGGGCCGATCATCGCGCAGGATGTCGAGCCGATCAGTCATGCCGATACGCCCGAAGATCTGGTCCGCAAGGGCCGCGACATCGAACGCCGCGTGCTGGCGACGGCAGTGGCCCACCACCTGGAGGACCGGGTGCTGCTGAACGGCAACCGGACCGTCGTCTTCCGCAACTGACGGTAATGTCCGAAACCGCTTGCCTGTCGGCGGGCGGCGCGCGAACCTCCGCCCGTAACAGGGAGAAAACACCGGATGTTTCGCCACTTCGCCGTGCTGCTGCTCGCCGGCACCGCCGCCCCCGCATTCGCACAGGAAGCCACGTCGCCCGCCGCCACCGCGCAGGCGCCCAGCCGGCTGTTCACCGGCAGCGACCTGTTCAGCCTGGAACAGGCCAGCGACCCGCAGATCAGCCCCGATGGTTCGCGCATCGCCTATGTCCGCCGGTCGGGCGACATCATGTCCGACCAGATGCGCTCGGCCATCTGGCTGATCGACACGAAAACCGGCGTCCAGACCCCGCTGGCCGCCGGGCCGGGTTCGCACAGCAGCCCGCGCTGGTCGCCCGACGGCACGCGCCTTGCCTATGTCTCCGCTGGCGAGGGGCAGTCACCGCAACTCCACGTCCGCTGGATGGCAAGCGGAGAGACGGCACGCATCACCGGCATGGCGGACAGCCCCGACGCGCTCAGCTGGTCGCCCGACGGTCGCCAGATCGCCTATGTCATGCGCGTTCCGGGTGAAGGCATGAAGCTGGGCAAGGCGCCGCCCAAGCCCGAAGGGGCCAAATGGGCCGAACCGCTGGAGGTGATCGACCGCGTGACCTATCGCGCGGACGGCGCGGGCTATCTGAAGCCGGGTTACGACCATCTGTTCGTGGTTTCCGCCGACGGCGGCGCGCCGCGCCAGCTGACCTTCGGCGATTTCAACGATGGCGGCCCGTTGAGCTGGTCACGCGATGGCCGCGCGATCGTGTTCGCCACCAACCGCCGTGCGGACTGGGAACGGGAGCCGAACGACAGCGACATCCATTCGGTCGATGTGGCCAGCGGTGCGCTGACCCAACTGACGCGCCGCTATGGTCCCGACGCGGCCCCTGCGGTGTCGCCCGACGGCGCGCGCATCGCCTATCTCGGCTATGACGACAAACGCCGCAGCCATGAACCGGCGCAACTGTATGTCATGGACCGCGACGGATCGAACCCGCGCTCGCTGACCGCCAGTCTCGACCGCGAAATCGACACCGCCGTCTGGGCGAAGGACGGACGCAGCATCTTCGTGTCCTATGACGACCACGCGGTGAAGAAGGTCGCGCGCATCGACCTGAACGGTCGCGTGACGCCGGTGGTCGACGGGCTGGCGGGCGGCGGGCTGGACCGGCCCTATACCGGCGGCACCTTTTCGGTCTCGAACGACGGGCGCGTCGCCTATACCGGCGGCGACTGGCGCAAGCCTGCCGATGTGTGGCTGAACGGCAGGCCCGTGACACAGCTCAACGAGACCTGGCTGGCGGGCAAGGCGATGGGCCAGCTTCGACCGCTGGACGTGACCTCAAAGGACGGCCGCAAGATCGATTCGTGGCTGGTGCTGCCGCCGGGCTATCAGCCGGGCGCGCGCGTGCCGCTGATCCTCGAGATCCATGGCGGGCCGCACACTGCCTATGCGCCGGTGTTCTCCAGCGATTATCAGCTTTACGCCGCCGCCGGTTACGCCGTGCTCTACACCAACCCGCGCGGGTCGACCTCCTACGGTGCCGAATTCGCCAATCTGATCGACAAGAATTACCCGGCGGAGGACTATGACGACCTGATGGCCGCCGTCGACGCCGCGATCGGCGCGGGCGTGGCCGATCCGAACAACCTGTTCGTCACCGGCGGCTCGGGCGGCGGCGTGCTGACCAGCTGGATCGTCGGCAAGACCGACCGATTCAAGGCGGCGGCGACGCAAAAGCCCGTCATCAACTGGATCAGCGAGGCGCTGACCATGGACGGCACCGGCTTTACCTCGCGTTACTGGTTCGCCAAACAGCCATGGGAAGACCCGATGAGTTATTGGGCGCGCTCGCCGCTCAGTCTGGTCGGCAACGTCAAGACGCCGACGCTGGTGGTGGTCGGCAGCGAAGATTATCGCACCCCCGTCAGCGAGAGCGAGCAATATTACGCCGCGCTGCAAATTCGCGGCGTTCCGACAGCTTTGGTCAAGGTGACGGGCGCCAG
Organism: Sphingomonas sp.; assembly: GCF_035490575.1. Classification (GTDB taxonomy): domain Bacteria; phylum Pseudomonadota; class Alphaproteobacteria; order Sphingomonadales; family Sphingomonadaceae; genus Sphingomonas. The sequence goes on from NZ_DATJLI010000100.1 coordinate 6,983, forward strand.
CCATGGCGGCTTCACGGCACGGCCCAGCCAGTCCGCAGCCAAAGCGTCGGCGATCCTGGCGTGGTTCGACAAATATCGCGGCAGCGCGGCCGCGGCGACCGCCGGGAACTGATTCGCGCGGCACCCCGGCTCGCTGGCCGGGGTGCCAAACGGCTTACCCCTTCAACATGCGGATGATGCCCGAAAAGTCGGTGGCGGCATCCCCGCCATCGACGAACCGCTGGTAAAGCTCGGCCGCGCGCGCGCCCATCGGCGTGTCGGCCGACGCGCCCGCCGCCGCATCCATGGCGAGCCGCAGGTCCTTCAGCATCAGCGCGGCGGCGAACCCGCCCTGATACTCGCGGTCGGCGGGCGTTTCCGGTCCGACGCCGGGCACGGGGCAATAGCTCGTCATCGACCAGCTCTGCCCCGATGCCTGCGACGCGATGTCGTAAAAGGTCTGGAGGTCCAGCCCCAGCTTTTCGGCCAGCGCAAAGCTCTCGCACGTCGCGATCATCGTCGCGCCCAGCAGCATGTTGTTGCAGATCTTGGCCGCCTGTCCCGCGCCCGCGCCCCCGGCATGGATCACCGCCTTGCCCATCTCGTCCAGATAGCCCTGCGCGCGCTCGAACGCCTCGGCGCTGCCACCGACCATGAAAGTCAGGGTGCCTGCATTGGCCGCAGCGATGCCACCCGACACCGGCGCGTCGACCATGGCAAAGCCCTTTTCCACGGCCCGTTCGGTTACCGCGCGGGCCGTGGCGACGGGAATGGTCGAACAGTCGATCAGGATCGCGGCACGCGGCGCGGTTGTGAGCACGCTGTCGTCATAGACGCTTTCGACATGCGTCCCCGCGGGCAGCATCGTCACCACCGCCTCGGCATCCTCACATGCGGCGGCGGCGCTTTCGGCGGGCAGGCACCCGGCCTTCTTCGCGCGCGCCAGCGCTTCTTCGGACAGGTCGAAGGCGCGCACGTCATGCCCTGCCTTGGCCAGATTGGCGGCCATGCCGCCGCCCATATTGCCCAGCCCGATAAATGCGATGCGGGCCATGTCAGCGCCCCTTCCAGTTGCCGGGACGCTTTTCGACAAAGGCGGTCATGCCCTCCTTCTGGTCCTCGGTGCCGAACAGTCCGTTGAACAGGCGGCGTTCGAACTGGACGCCCTGCGCCAGCGGCATTTCGAACGCGGCGTTCACCATTTCCTTGTTCGCCAGCACCGCCAGCGGGGCCATGCCCGCGATGGCGGCGGCGGTTTTCATCGCATCCTCGACCAGATCGGCGGCAGGGACGATGCGCGCGACAAGCCCTGCCCGCTCGGCCTCTTCGGCATCCATCATCCGGCCGGTCAGCACCATTTCCATTGCCTTGGCCTTGCCCACCGCATGGGCCAGCCGCTGCGACCCGCCCATGCCTGGCGTCACGCCCAGCTTGACCTCGGGCTGGCCGAACTTTGCCGTGTCCGCCGCCAGAATGAAGTCGCACATCATCGCCAGCTCGCACCCGCCGCCCAGTGCATAGCCCGCGACCGCCGCGATCACCGGCTTGCGCGTCCGCCCGAACGCCTCCCAGCCGGAAAAGTGATTGCCGCCATACATGTCGGCAAAGCCCATGTCCGACATCTCCTTGATGTCGGCACCGGCCGCGAACGCCTTTTCGCTGCCGGTGATGACGGCGCAACCCTGCCCGCCATCGGCATCGAACGCCGCCAGCGCGGCGAGCAGGTCGGCCAGCACCTGTGCGTTCAGCGCGTTCAGCGCCTTGGGCCGGTTCAGCGTGATGAGCGTCACGCGCTCTCGCCGTTCGACAAGGATCGTTTCATAATCGGTCATGCGGGGTTCCATTCCTCATCGGCGGGCAGCGGCGCAAAGATGCGGTCGATCAGGTGATCGCTGACGCCGCGGGGGGTGTCGGGGTTCCAGCGCGGGGCATTGTCCTTGTCGACGATCACCGCGCGCACGCCCTCGACAATGTCGGGGCGCTGGACGACGTGGGAGGCGACGGCGAATTCCTGGCGCATCTCATCCTCGAAACTGGGCATGGCGCGCCCGTCGAGCAACAGCTTCAGGCTGACCTTCATTGCCTGCGGCGACTTGGTAGCCAGCGTGTCGCGCTGCCGGCGCGCCCATTCGCCGCCGTCTTCGTCCAGCGCGGTCAGCACGTCCTCCAGCCGGTCGCTGGCGAACAGCCGGTCGATGGCGTCGCGGTGGGCGAGGATGCGCGCATCGGGCGCAGGGGTGGACAGGGCGTCCAGCACGTCCTCGATCCCCGCCGGGTCGGCGGCGATGCGGCGCTTGGCCTCTACCAGCGCATCGGCGGGCAGGTAATGCGACGCCAGCCCCAGCGCGAGACATTCCGCCCCGTCCAGCCGATGGCCGCTCAGCGCCAGAAACTGCCCCATCCGCCCGTCCAGCCGCGACAGATACCAGCCGCCGCCGACATCGGGGAACAGGCCGATCGCGGTTTCGGGCATGGCGAAGCGCGTGTTCTCGGTGGCGACACGATAGCGCGCGGGCTGCGAAATGCCGACGCCGCCGCCCATGGTGATGCCGTCCATGAACGCCACCACCGGCTTGGCAAAGGTGAACAGCCGGTGGTTCATGGCATATTCGACGCGGAAGAAATCGCGCGCCGCCTGTCCGTCGCCCGCGCTGCTCTCGGCGATCAGGCGGATGTCGCCGCCCGCGCAAAAGCCCCGGCCCTCGGCATGGTCGATCGTCACGGCCTGTAGCGCGGGATCGTTCGCCCACTCGCCCAGCGCATCCAGCATCACTCGGCACATATCGGCGGTCAGCGCATGGATCGCCTTTGGCCGGTTCAGCCGGATGCGGCCCAGTGCGCCGTCGCGTTCGATGATGATGTCGTCGGTCAAACCACTCTCCCGCAAACCCCTCCACCATGCTCCGCATGGTCCCCCTCCCCGTGCCGGGGAGGGGTTTTGTCAGTCGCCGCGCAACAGATCGCGCCCGACGATCATCCGCATCACCTGATTGGTTCCCTCAAGGATCGAATGCACGCGCAGATCGCGCCAGAAACGCTCGACCGGGTAATCCATCAGATAACCATAGCCGCCATGCAGTTGCAGCGCGCGGTCGGCCACCGCCGATCCGGTGTCGGTCGCCAGCCGCTTGGCCATGGCGGCGAACCGCGTGCGATCGGGCGCGCCCGCCGTCACCTTGCCCGCCGCCATGTAGAGCAGCGCGCGCGCCGCCTCCAGCTCGGTCGCCATGTCGGCCAGCATGAACTGCGTGTTCTGGAAGTCGGCGACGGGCCGCCCGAATTGCTGGCGCTCCTTGGTATAGCGCACCGCTTCGTCCAGACACCGCTGCGCGCCGCCCAGCGAGCACGCGCCGATGTTCAGCCGCCCGCCGTCCAGCCCCGTCATCGCAATGCGGAACCCCTCACCCTCTTCGCCCACCAGATTGGCGACGGGAACGCGCACATCCTCGAACGTGACGGCGCGGGTGGGTTGCGAATGCCAGCCGAGCTTGCGTTCGTTCGCGCCAAAGCTGACGCCGGGCATGTCGCGTTCGATCGCCAGGCACGAAATGCCCTTTGGCCCCTCACCCCCGGTGCGGACCATCACCAGATACAACTCGTTCTCACCCGCGCCGGAGATGAACTGCTTGGTGCCGCTGACGACGAAATGATCGCCGTCGCGCACCGCCCGCGTCTTGAGCGCGGCGGCGTCCGAACCCGATGACGGTTCGGTCAGGCAATAGCTGGCCAGCCATTCGGCCCCCACCAGCCGGGGCAGGTAACGGTCCTTCAGCTCGGCCGAGGCAAAGCGGTCGAGCATCCATGCGGCCATGTTGTGGATCGAGATGAACGCGCTGGTCGACGGACAGCCATGGGCCATTGCCTCCATGATAAGCGCCGCTTCCACGCGGCCCAGCCCGATGCCGCCCGATTCCTCGCGGACATAGATCGCGCCGAACCCCAACTCGGCGGCGGCCTTCACCGTGTCACGCGGGAAGATGTGCTTTTCGTCCCATTCGGCGGCAAAGGGAGTGATGCGGTCGGCGGTGAAGCGGCGCGCCAGTTCCTGAATTTCGCGCTGCTCGTCTGTAAGATCAAACTGGGGGGTCAGGTCGAATTGATCGGTCATTCGGTCAGCTTCCACATCGGGTATAGGTGACGGGGTCCAGTCCCGCTTCGGTTCGGGTCAGCCGCTCGCCATCGGCCGACAGCGCCAGCGTGGCGCGCCGCGTCCAGCTCTCGCCCTCGCCCGACATGTCCAGGCGCAGCGCGATTTCACGCGGGGCACGGCGTTCGATCTCGCTGGCGCGGCCCTCGCTTTCATAGAACATCAGCCGGTCGGCCTCGACATCGACGCGCATCGTTGCCGCCTGCCCGCATCCGTCGCGCCCGGCCCAGGTGCCGCGCCATTCGGCGGGAATGGCGTCGATCGCGCCCGTCACGGCCTCGGTTTCGCTCGGGCCAGGTTCGGGCGCGGGCGTTTCGGTCGGCTCGGGCGTGGGCGCCGCGGGGCTTGGCGCGGCCGTGGGCACCGCGACGGACACGTTGCTTTCGCTGTCGTCGTCCGCACTGCCACAGGCGGCGAGCAACAGCGCCGCGGCGATCGTCAACTGCTTCATGGCACAGGCCCCTCCTTCAGCACCCGAGCGTCGTACCAGGTGTCGAGCAATGCGGTGTCATTGCCCCGATACCAGCGCGGCGCGGGCAATCCCCTTGCCCAAGCCACGGCCTCGACAAGGGTTCCCTGCGCGCTCGGCACGTCGACCGTTGCCGCCTGCGCCGCGATCGGATCGGCAAAGGCGGCATCGGCCGACACGAAGCGCCAGCCGCGCCGCTTCATCTCTGCGATCAGGTCGGGAAGGAAGCGTGCCGCCAGGTCGGTTTCGTGCATCAGCATGACCTGGACCGGCGAGCGTCCCGTGGCCCTGACCGCCAGCGCGTCGTAAACGTCGGCGGCGTCCGCCTGCGTCTCGACATAGAGCGCACGCAGCCCCTCAATATCCAGCACCTTGCCCGCCGTGACCGCGTCGATCGTCCGTTGCTCGATGTGCCAGTCGACGCCATCGGCGGTGACATAGCCATTGGCCAGCCGGCGGGCGGCAAGCGCCGCGCGGATCGCGTCGCGCTTCACCTTGTCGCCCTGCCCCTCGTCCAGATAGGGGAAGCGATACCAGGGGCGGAAACCCGGCCGCCCGCGCAGCCACGCGTCGGCACGGTCGATATCGGCGATATAGGCTGCCGCCGGCGTCTTGCTGGCAGCCAGGTGCGAGAAGCCGTGATTGGCAATGACGTGGCCGGCGCGGACATAGGCGGCGATCCGCGCCTCCCCGCCAGCGCCCTCGGGCCTGGCCAGCGAGCCGGGATTGACGAAGAACGCCGCGCCGCGCACCCCGCCCTCGTCCAGCGCCGCGACGATGCGCCGCGTGCGCTCGTCGGGTGAATACCAAGCCCCCGGCGACCGCGGCACGTCGTCGAAGGTCAGCGCGATCAGCCGTTGCGCCTGCGCCGGTATCGCCGTCAGCAACGCGATCAGGATCAGCAGCGCACGCATGTTACCCCATCGTCGGAATGACAAAGGCATTGCTTCCGTCCGGCGAACCATCGGGCCAGCGTTGCGTCACGGTCTTGACCCTGGTCCAGAAGCGCACGCCCTCCATCCCATGCTGGTTCACGTCGCCGAATGCCGAACGCTTCCACCCGCCAAAGCTGTGATAGGCGACGGGCACCGGGATCGGCACGTTGATGCCGACCATGCCGACCTCCACCCGCGCGGCGAATTCGCGCGCGGCATGGCCGTTGCGGGTAAAGATCGCGACGCCATTGCCATATTGATGCTGGCTGGGCAGCCGCACCGCCGTTTCGAAATCGGGCGCGCGCACGATCTGGAGGACGGGGCCGAAGATCTCCTCCTTATAGGACTGCATGTCGGGCGTCACCCGGTCGAACAGGCTGGGACCGATGAAAAAGCCCTGTTCATGCCCCTGAAGGCTGAACCCGCGCCCGTCGACGACCAGCTCCGCGCCCTCGTCCACACCGGTCTGGATCCAGTTTTCGACGCGCTGCCTGTGCGCGGCATTCACGACGGGGCCATAATGCGCCTCCGCATCAGTGGACACGCCCACGCGCAGGCCGGCGATGGCAGGAATCAGCTTTTCACGAAGCGCATCGGCGGTCTTGTCGCCCACCGGCACCACGACGGGCAGCGCCATGCACCGCTCTCCCGCCGAACCGAACGCCGCGCCCGACAGGTCGTTGACGACCTGATCCAGATCGGCGTCGGGCATGACGATGCCGTGGTTCTTGGCCCCGCCCATCGCCTGCACGCGCTTGCCCGCCTCGACCCCGCGGCGATAGACATAATGGGCAATGTCGGACGAACCGACAAAGCTGATCGCTCCGATCGCCGGGTGGTCGAGAATCGCGTCGACCATTTCCTTGTCGCCGTGAACAACCTGCAAAATACCCTCCGGCGCACCCGCTTCGCGCATCAGTTCGGCAAGGCGGACGGGGACGGAAGGGTCGCGCTCCGACGGTTTCAGGATGAAGGCGTTGCCGCACGCGATCGCCACGCCGAACATCCACATCGGGATCATCGCGGGGAAATTGAACGGCGTGATGCCCGCGCCGATGCCGATCGGGGTCCGCATCGAATACACGTCGATGCCGGGTCCGGCGCCGTTGGTATATTCACCCTTCAGCGCGTGCGGGATGCCGCAGGCGAACTCGACCACCTCCAGCCCGCGCTGAATGTCGCCCCTGGAGTCGGCAATCACCTTGCCATGTTCGGACGACAGCATCTGCGCCAGCGCGTCCATGTTCGCTTCCACCAGTTCCTTGAACCGGAACATCACGCGCGCGCGGCGTTGCGGGTTGGTCGCGGCCCATGCGGGCTGCGCGGCCTGTGCCGCGGCAACGGCGGCGTCCAGCAGCGCGCGGTCGCCCAGCGGCACCGTCGCCTGCACCTGACCGCTGTTGGGATCGAACACGTCGCTGGTCCGCGCAGAGCCGATGCCGGCATGACCCGCAATGAAATGGTCGATCGTCCGCATCCTCAATCTCCTGTCAGGCTATCGGCCCGTATCTGGTTTCATTCGCAACTAGCAGGGTGGCGGGCGGTCCCGCAACACCGAGTCGAGGTCGCCGGGCGTGTTGATGTTGGCAAGCGACGGGGCGTCGAGCGCCACCGCATCGCACGCTGTGGCCCAACCACGCATCGACCGGCGCGGGTCGGTCGCGACGAAATGGTCGAGCAGCGCGGCATGGCGCACCGGCCAGATACCGATGATCGGCAGGCCGTCGACAAAGGCCGCGTCGCCTCGCGCCGCCAGCATCGCCAGCATCGCCAGCAGCGCGTGCGGCACGGCGGGCGTGTCGCATCCCAGCGTCAGCACCGCCTCGGCGCCGATGTCCGCCCCGTGATGCAGCGCCGCGTTCAACCCGCCCAGCGGCCCCAGTCCCGGCGCGGGGCGATCGGGCACGCCACGGACGCCCGGCCAGTCACGCCCGACCACGACCAGCGCGTCGCAATGCGGCCCCAGCGCCGCCAGCGCATGATCGATCAGCGCGCGGCCATCCAGCAGCGCCGCCGCCTTGTCGCTGCCGAACCGGCGCGATTCGCCCCCGGCCAGAACCGCGCCCAGGATCATGGCACCGCCAGCATCATGTCGGGTCGCGCCAGCACGACCAGCCGCAGTCCCGCTTCGCGCGCCCGCTCGACCGCCAGCGTCGTCGGCGCGGAGATCGTCACCAGCAGCGGACAATTCGCCAACGCCGCCTTCTCAACCAGTTCGAACGAACAGCGCGAGCTGAGCAGCGCGAACCCGCCATCCCAGCCCAGCCCGCCGCTCGCCATCGCGCCGATCAGCTTGTCGAACGCATTGTGGCGGCCGACATCCTCGCGCACCAGCCGGATCGTGCCGTCAGCGGTGGCCAGCGCAGCGGCATGGACGCCCCCCGTCGCGCGATTCAGCGGCTGATGATCGCGTAAGCCCGCCAGCGCGGCGAAACAGGCCGTATCGCCCGCGTCGCTGGTCGCGGTGACGCGCGGCAGCGGACGCAGCGCCTGTTCCAGATTCTCGATCCCGCACAGCCCGCACCCGCTTTCAGAAACGCGGTGCCGCACCCGGGCCGCCACGCGCGCGGCGCGTTCGGGGGTCAGCATGGCGCGCGCAATGATGCCGCGGTCGGTCGGGTGCAGGTCCAGCTCCACCAATTCCTCCGCCCGCTCGATCAACCGTTCGGCCAGCGCAAAGCCCGTTATCAGATCGTCCAGATCGGCGGGCGTTGCCATCAGCACGGCATAGCCGATGCTGTTGAACTCGACCGCGATCGGCCGCTCGACCGCGACCGCGCGCTCGATCGCCCGCGTCGCGCCGTCGCGGGCGATGGCGTCAAAGCGCATCAGCTTCGCCGGATCAGGCACGCGGATGCGCGTTCCGATAAACATCGAGCAGATGCGCGGCATCGACGGCGGTATAGATCTGCGTCGACGCCAGGCTGGCATGGCCCAGCAGTTCCTGCAACGCGCGCAGATCGGCGCCCCGGCCCAGCAGATGCGTGGCAAAGCTGTGGCGCAGTGCATGGGGCGTGGTGCGCTCGGACAGGCCAAGGCGCACCCGCGCGGCGCGCACCGACCGTCGGATGATCGCGGGCGACAACGGCCCGCCCCTCGCCCCGCGAAACAGCGGCGCTTCCCCCGACAGCGGGTAAGGACAGGCAGCAGCATAAGCCTGTATCGCGTCGCGCACGGCCGGCAGCAGCGGCACGACCCGCACCTTCGCGCGCTTGCCCATGACGCGCAGCGTATCGCCCAGCGGCATCACCCCGCCGGTCAGCGCCATCGCTTCCCCGATGCGAAGCCCCGCGCCGTAAAGGAGCAGCAGCACCGCCCAGTCGCGCGCCGCGATCCAGGGTTCGCGCGCATCCTCCGCCACTTCCTCGGCCAGCGCGACTGCTTCGGCGGGGGCAATGGGGCGCGGCACGCCCTTTTTTACGCGCGGGCCGGAAACGCGCGGCGGCGGCGCCCCGGCAAAGGCCATCAGCGCGCGCACCGCCGACAATTCGCGCGCGGTCGATGCATTGCCCAGCCCCGCTTCGCGCCGCGCCGCCAGAAACGCGCGCAGATCGGCCTGGCTGACCCGCGACAGGTCAGCGGCGGCAACCGGGCCGCCCCAGTGCAGCCGCAGAAACGCCAGCAACCGCTCCGCCGTCGCCTGATAGGCGCGGACCGTATGCGCCGAGCGCCGACGGTCGCGGGCCAGATGCCGGGCAAAGGCGATGGGAAGCGGCGCGTCGGTCACGGCCGCGACGCTACCCCATGCGATGCCCCACGGGAACCGTTCAGTCGGCGAACAGCAGGACCGGCGTTTCGAGCAGCTTGCGAACCGCCTGAACATAGTTGGCGGCGTCCCAGCCATCGACGACGCGGTGGTCGCAGCTGATCGACAGGTTCATCAGCTTGGCACGGCGGATGTCATCGCCGTCGAAGACGGGGCGCTCGACGATCTTGTTCGGGCCGATGATCGCCACTTCGGGGCGGTTGATGACCGGCGTGGTGGCGATCCCGCCCAGTGGCCCCAGCGAGGTGACGGTGATGGTCGAGCCGGACAGTTCGTCCGACTTGGCCTTGCCGGTGCGCGCGGCATCGGCCAGTCGCGTGATCTCCGCCGCCAGTTGCCAGACATTCCTGTCCTGCGCGTCACGGATAACCGGCACCATCAGCCCGGCATCGGTCTGCGTCGCCATGCCCATGTGCACCCGACCCGAACGCGTCACCACGCCCGCTTCATCATCATAGCGCGCGTTCAGCATCGGAAAGTCGAGCAGCGTGCGACAGATCGCCACGATCAGGAACGGCAGCAGCGTCAGCTTGGGCCGGTCGCCGCGATTGACGTTCAGGTCGCCGCGCATCGCCTCCAGCGCGGTTACGTCAATTTCGTCGACATAGGTAAAGTGCGGGATCGCCCGCTTCGACGCGGCCATGTTTTCGGCAATGCGGCGACGCATCCCGATGACCTTGACCTGCTCGTCATCGCGCGCGCGGCTGGCGTGCGGCGCGTGATATCCCTGCGCCGCGCCGTAACGCAGGAAGGCGTCCAGATCGGCATGGCGGACATGCGCCCCTTCATGCCGCACCTGCGACAGGTCGATACCCAGATCCTTGGCCCGCGCGCGAACGGCCGGCGACGCGAGCACCTTTGCCTTGTCCGCAACCGGCGCAGGTGCCGGGGCGGCGGGGGTCGGGGTCGGCGTTTCGACAGGTGCGGGCGCTTCGATGGACGCCACTTCCTCGACGCCGGGATTCTCGGCCTCGACCTGCTCCTCGCCCACCGGCGCGGTGGGCGCGTCGCCTTGCGCGGGTGCGTCATCGCTCTCCGCGCCTTCGGTTTCGATCACCACCAGCGTCGATCCGATCGGCACCTGATCGCCGACCTCACCCGCCAGTTCGACGACGGTGCCCGCGACCGGCGATTCCATTTCGACCGTCGCCTTGTCGGTCATCATGTCGGCCAGGCTCTGGTCTTCCTCGACCCGGTCACCGACCTTGATGTGCCACGCGACGATCTCGGCCTCGGAAATGCCCTCGCCGATATCGGGCAGGCGGAACTTGAACAGCGCCATGGGGTCAGTCCTTCATGATCTTTTTCAGCGCCTGTCCGATCCGCACCGGGCCGGGGAAATACGCCCATTCAAGGCTGTGCGGATAAGGCGTGTCGAACCCGGTCACACGCTCGACCGGGGCCTCCAGATGGTGAAAACAGCGTTCGGTGACGAGCGCCGACAATTCCGCGCCGAAACCGGCGGTGCGCGTGGCCTCATGGATAATCATGCAGCGGCCGGTCTTTTTGACCGACGCCTCGATCGCCTCGATATCCAGCGGGACCAGCGTGCGAAGGTCGAGGATTTCGGCATCGATGCCCGCTTCCTCCACCACCGCCTGCGCCACATGCACCATCGTGCCATAGGCCAGGATGGTCAGGTCGCCGCCTTCGCGCACGCACGCCGCCTTGCCCAGCGGGATGCGATAATAGCCGGTCGGCACCGCGCCGCCGGGATGCGCCGACCAGTTGCGCGCCGGGCGATCCCAATTGCCGTCGAACGGGCCATTATAGATGCGCTTGGGTTCGAAGAAGAGAACGGGGTCGTTGTCCTCGATCGCGGCGATCAACAGCCCCTTGGCGTCATAGGGTGTGGCCGGAATGACGGTCTTCATCCCCGATACATGGGTGAAGATGCCCTCCGGCGACTGGCTGTGCGTCTGTCCGCCGAAAATGCCGCCGCCAAAGGGGGAGCGAACGGTCAGGGGCGCGGTAAACTCCCCGCCGGAGCGATAGCGCAGCCGCGCCGCTTCCGACACGAGCTGATCCAGCGCGGGATAGATGTAATCGGCGAACTGGATTTCGGGGACAGGGCGCAGGCCATAGGCGCCCATGCCGATCGCCACGCCGATGATGCCGCATTCGGTGATCGGCGTGTCGAACACGCGCGTCTTGCCGTATTTTGCCTGCAATCCGGCGGTCGCGCGGAAAACACCGCCGAAATAGCCGACATCCTCCCCCATCACCACGACATTGGGGTCGCGCGCCATCATCACGTCCATGGCCGAATTGATCGCCTGGATCATGTTCATGCGGCCGGTGTCGCCCGCCGCATCGGCTTCGCCGTGCATTTCGTTCACTTGCGCGCCCATGGCCGTCCGCTCGCTTCTTCCTCGGCCAGCATCTGGGCCTGTTGTTCCTTGAGGTGCCAGGGCATTTCCTCGAACACGCCGTCGAACAGCGTGTCGAGCGGCTGGAGCAGCCCGTGGCCAAGGATGCCGTTCGCCTCGGCTTCCTTCTGCGCCTTCTTCACCGTTTCGGCGAGTTCCAGATCCTGTGCGGCATGGGCATCCTCGTCCCATTCGCCGATCGCGATCAGATGGTCGCGCAGTCGGCGGATCGGGTCGCCCAGCGGCCATTCGCTCGCTTCTTCGGCCGAGCGATAGGCAGTAGGATCGTCGCTGGTCGAGTGGCCCTCCGCCCGATAGGTGAAATGCTCGATCAGCGTCGGGCCGGCATTGGTGCGCGCCCGCTCCGCCGCCCATTCGGTCGCGGCATAGACCGCCAGCGGATCATTGCCGTCGACGCGCAGCCCGGCAATTCCATAGCCCAGCGCCCGCGCGGCGAACGTGGTCGCCTCGGCGCCAGCAAAGCCCGAAAAGCTGGAAATCGCCCACTGGTTGTTGACGACGTTCAGGATGACCGGCGCGCGATAGACGGTGGCAAAGGTCAGCGCCGAATGGAAATCGCCCTCCGCGGTCGACCCCTCGCCGCACCATGTCGCGGCGATGCGACTGTCGCCCTTGGCCGCGCTCGCCATCGCCCAGCCCACGGCCTGCGGATATTGCGTGGTCAGATTGCCGGAGATCGAGAAGAACCCGTGATCCTTCGCCGAATACATGATCGGCAGCTGCTTACCCTGCAGCTTGTCGCCCCGGTTAGAATAAATCTGGTTCATCATCTCGACCAGGCTGTAGCCGCGCGTGATGAGGATGCCCTGCTGGCGATAGCTGGGGAAACACATGTCGTCGCGCTGCATCGCCATGGCGGCGGCGACCGACACCGCTTCCTCGCCGGTGCACTTCATGTAGAAGCTGGTCTTGCCCTGTCGCTGGGCGCGGAACATGCGTTCGTCGAACGCGCGCACCAGCACCATGTTACGCAACATCAGCCGCAGCATATCGGACGACAGACGCGGCGCCCAAGGCCCCACGGCCTGCCCCTGATCGTCCAGCACGCGCACCAGTCCATAGGCCAGTTCGTGAAAGCTGTCGGCGGCATCGCCCGGTTCGGGGCGGCGCGCGGCGCCGGCGGGCGGCACGTCGATATGGCTGTAATCCACCTTGTCGCCGGGCCGGAATCGCGGTTCGGGCACATGCAGCGACAAGGGCGGGCGATTGGCGGGGGGGGCGCCTGTCAAACCATGCTCTCCAAGGATTCCGGTGCCGTTCGGGCACGCGAACAGATCATCATTGACGCGTTATTATAAAATTACAACGCGCTTGGCGAGGGGCAAAGTCGCTTCTGAAACCACCTGTGGCAAAAGACGGTTGACTTGACCGCTTTCCAGAACAGAGTATGAACAACTCGGTTCAATCGAGTTGTCATGCCCGCTACCCTGGCCGAACTCCGCGCGACGCTGAATGCGATTGAAGGCAACGGCTTTCGTCGTCGGCCTGCCTTGCCCTTCGGCATCGGCGCGGTCGATGCGCGGTTGGCGGGGGAAGGGCTGCGGCTCGACGCGCTGCATGAAGTAGCGGGGGAAAGCACCGGCCTGGCCGACGATGCCGCCGCCACGCTGTTCCTGGGCGGCATCGCCGCGCGGGCATGGGGCACGGTGCTTTGGGTCGCAAGCCGCCGCGACCTGTTCGCGCCGGGACTGGTGCAAGTGGGTCTTGCCGCCGAACGTGTCCTTTATGCCGAAGCCGCCGACGATGCCGAAGCGCTGGCATGGATGGAGGAAGGGCTGCGCCACCGCGGGCTGGGCGCGGTGGTGGGTGAGGTCAGGCGCGTGGGCCTGCCCGCCACGCGCCGCCTGCAACAGGCGGCGGAAGGTGGCCGGACGATTGCGCTGTTGCTCAAGCGGCATGGGCGCTCGGGCACCGATCCGCTGGGCGCGCCATCGGCGGCGGTGACACGCTGGCGGATCAGATGCGCGCCGGCGACAACGGCATCGGGTCGCGCGCGCTGGCATGTGACGCTGGTGCGCCAGTTGGGCGGCGAACCGGGGGAATGGCGGTTGGCGGGATGTGACGCGACGGGGCGCTGCGCGCTGCCTGTCCGGTCGCCTGCCCGGCTAACGCGCGCAGATGCGATTGCCGCGCCGCCCGAAGCTGCGACCCATCGGGCGACGATATCGCGTGAAGTGACGGAAGCCTGCCGAGCCATCAAGGCGGCATAATCCGTTCGCCGGTTCCGCAAGCCCGCACCCGTTGCGGTCGAGGTCCACGGCATCCAGCAAACCGGCGCACGATCGGCGCCCGCACAGCCTGCCGCGCGCCGGAACATTCGGCAAGCGCGTGCTTACGACGCGTCGCCCTCGGCGGCTTCTTTCGCTTTCCAGAAATCCTGAACGATCCGCCAGCCCTGCTCGGCGGTTTCGCACCAGGTGATGAGGTCGAGATCGGCGGGGTTGATGACCCCTTCCTCGCACAGCGCCTCGAAACTGACAACGCGCTCCCAGAACTCGCGGCCATAAAACAGCACGGGCATCCGCTCGATCTTGCCGGTCTGGATCAGCGTCAGCAGCTCGAACGATTCGTCGAACGTGCCGAACCCGCCGGGAAACACCGCCACGGCGCGCGCGCGCAGCAGGAAGTGCATCTTTCGCAGCGCGAAATAGTGGAACTGCATCGACAGCGACGGCGTGACATAGGGGTTTGGCGCCTGTTCGTGCGGCAGGACGATGTTCAGTCCGACCGATTCCGCGCCGACATCGCCCGCGCCGCGATTGGCGGCTTCCATGATCGACGGGCCGCCGCCCGAACACACGACGAAATGGCGGTTGCCATCGGTATCGCGCGGAAAGCCGCTCGCCAGCCGAGCCAGTTCACGCGCAACATCATAATATCTTGCCTTGGCGGCCAAGCGGGCGGCAATCGCTTCCCGATCGGTCCCCTTCGCTAGTTCGAGTAGTTCGGGCACCTTGTCCGGCTCGGGGATGCGCGCCGAGCCATACATGACGAAGGTCGAGGCGATCTGCGCCTCGTCCAGCAGCAACTGGGGTTTCAGCAATTCCAGCTGAAACCGCACCGGCCGCAGATCCTCGCGCAGCAGGAAGTCGAGATCCTGGAACGCCAGCTTGTAGGCGGGATGTTCGGTCTGCGGTGTCGTGGTGCCGTGACGCGCGGTCTCGGCATCCTCATCGGCACGGCGGAACATGCGCGAAGGCACTCGGGTATCGTTCATGGAGCGGCGCTTAGCCGAGCGGCGCGTGGGTGAAAAGCGGCGTCACCGGCACAGCGGCCGACCACCCATGTCCAGATGGAAATGATTGGCGTGCGCGCGATTATATTCGGGGCCGAGCGCGGTGGTGAACCGCTTGCACGCTGATTGAAAGATGACGCGCAGGAAGCGGCGCTCGTCGCTGTCGCCGCGCCACCCGCCCAGCACGCTGACCCGGCGGCCATCGGCCAGCACGAACGTCGCCACATCGACCGCATTGGCGCGGCCATGTTCGGACAATCGCCCGCTGCCTGCGATCGGGCGGCAATTGAACGTCCCATAGCTTTCGATGCGGACCAGATCGCTGCCCATCACCTGTCGCGCGGCGGGGGCGACGGCGAAGCGCACCCAGTTCGAGAAATTACGTGCTAGCGGACACCGCATCGACGTCAGCCCGCTGACCGGCACGCCGATGTCGAGCAATTGCACCGCACCGACGACGACGCATCCGCCGCCGAAATCCTGTCGCGGCAGAGCGCGATATTCGACCGAATAGCGATCGAGTTCGGCCAGGCATTGCCGCGTTTCCGCGCTTGGCCGCGCGGGCGCGCGGGCGGTTGCCGATTTGGTGGCGGTGCGGCGGGGTTCGGGCCGGTCGCCACCCCCGAACAGGCACGCGCTCAACAAAAGCGGTGCCGCCGCCACCAACCCGATCCGACCGTTACGCATGGCGGCCATCTTTAGGCGCTGGCGCTGAACATGCGGATAACGAATGGATTCAGCTCGTCTTTCCGCTGCCTCGCTTCACCCGTCCGCGCGCGCGATCAGGGCCTTTGCCTGTTTCAGATGCGGCGCATCGACCATGCGTCCGTCCAGTTGCAGCGCGCCCGCGCCCGGCGATGCCGCAAAGGCAGCGACAATTGCCCGCGCCGCCACGACCGCTTCGGGTGCGGGGGTAAAGGCCCGGTTGATCGCTTCGACCTGTGCCGGGTGGATCGCCATCATGCCGGTGAACCCATCGCGCGCGCCCGCCGCGGCATAACGCCCCAGCCCGTCCGGGTCCTTGATCGCCGGATAGACCGTCTCAATCGCCGCCACGCCCGCTGCGTGCGCGCCGAACAAGGTCAGCGCGCGGACCATGCGATAGGGGTCGGTATAGCTGCCATCGTCGTGCCGCGAGGTCGCCGCGCCGATCGCGGCGGGCAAATCCTCCGCGCCCCAGGTCAGGCCGCACAGCCGATCCGCCACCGCGCCATAATCGCCCAGCGTGAACACCGCGCGCGGGGTTTCGGTCGCGATGGGTAGAACGGACGGCGTATCCGGTCCCGTCAAATCGGCCAGGGCTGCGACGCTTGCCGCGCTCTCCGCCTTGGGCAGCACCACGCCGTCCGCCGCCCGCGCCACTCGTGCGTCATCGGCGACCCATTGGCTGTCCAGCGGGTTCACACGGACGAGGATGTTGGCGTCATGCGATCCTTTCAGAAACGCCGCGACCGCCTCGCGCGCGACGCCCTTGCGCTCCGCCGTCACCGAATCCTCAAGATCGAGGATCAGCGCATCGGCGCCCGATGCCAGCGCCTTTTCAAAGCGGTCGGGCCGGTCGCCGGGCACGAACAACAGCGAACGCAGCCTCATGCGCCGCGCGCCTTGAGCATGGCCGAGCGCAGGCAGCGGCAGACGACTTCATCCCGCTGGTTCAGCATCTCGTGCCGCCAGGTGGCGATCCCCTGCCCGGGTCGCGATTTCGACGGGCGCAGCGCAGTAACTTCGCTGGTCGCGCGCAGCGTGTCGCCGATGAACACCGGCGCGGGCATGACCAGTTCGTCATAGCCCAGATTGGCCACCAGCGTGCCCATGGTCGTGTCACCCACCGACAGCCCGACCATCAGCGCGAAGGTGAAAGTGCCGTTGACCACGATACGCCCGAACTCCGACGCTCTGGCGGCCTCGGCATCCAGATGAAGCGGCTGCGGATTGTGCGTCATGGTCGAGAACAACAGATTGTCGGTTTCGGTGACGGTGCGGCGAATCTCATGTTCGATCCGGTCGCCGACCTGCCATTCGTCGAAGAAACGCCCTGCCATGCTATGCCGCCTCCGCCTCGATCCGGACGAGTAGCGCCTCGACCTGAACCTGTGCGCCAGCCTCCACCGTCAGCTCCGCGACAATGCCATCGAACGGGGCGGTCAGCGCATGTTCCATCTTCATCGCCTCAAGCGTCATGAGCTTCTGCCCTCTCGTCACCCGCTCGCCCGCCGCGACATCGACCGACAACACCCGGCCCGGCATTGGGGCGAGGATTGCGCCTTGAGACGCCGCCGCTCCGCCCGGGCCGCCCGGACGCCAGCGCGAAAAGGCAAAGGCCGCGCCGCCCTCGACGATCACCAGCCGATCATCGACCAGCCGCCCCGCCGTTTCGGGTCGCGTCGCGAGCAGGTCGACGCTGCGGTGCTCGCTCCCGCATTCGACAGTGATGCACGCGCGCGGGGCCGCGTTCAGGCGAAGGCCAGACAGTTCGCCCCACACACCGCCCGTGGCCAGCCGGTCGCTTTCGACCCACGCCAGCGTGTGTGCTGCCGCAACCCATGCAGCCGCGTCCGGCGCGGCATCCGGCAACAGCGCGTCGAGATTGGCGGCGATGAAGCCGGTATCCACGTCGCCTGCCGCAAATGCCGGATGGCGCAACGCGTGCGCGATGAAGCCCGCATTGGTCGCGACCGGCCAGACGCCGGTCTGCTCCACCTCATCCGCCAGCAGTTCGATCGCTTCCGCCCGGTCGGCGCCGTGGGCGATCAGCTTGGCGATCATCGGGTCGTAATAAGGCGTCACCGAATCGCCCTCCTCAACCCCGGTATCGACGCGGAGTGCGCCGTGCGGCAGGTCGAGCATCGCCAGCCGCCCGGTCGACGGCAGGAATCCGGTGGCGGGGTCTTCGGCATATAGCCGCGCCTCGACCGCGTGGCCGTCGATCGACAATTCGTCCTGTCGCATCGGCAACGGCTCACCCGATGCGATGCGAAGCTGCCATTCGACCAGATCGACGCCGGTAATCGCCTCGGTCACGGGATGTTCGACCTGAAGCCGGGTGTTCATTTCCATGAACCATGTGCGCTCGGCGCTCAGGCCGTTGCTGGCATCGGCAATGAACTCGATTGTGCCCGCGCCGACATAATCGACCGCACGAGCGGCGCGGACGGCGGCGGCGCAGATCGCCTCTCGCGTGGCATCATCCATGCCGGGGGCGGGCGCTTCCTCGATCACCTTTTGATGGCGGCGTTGTAGCGAACAATCGCGTTCGAACAGGTGGACGACGTTGCCGTGACGGTCGCCGAACACCTGCACCTCGATATGACGAGGCGACAGGATATATTTCTCGATCAACACCTGATCGTTGCCGAAACTGGCAGCAGCCTCCCGCTGGCAACCGGCAAGCGCGTCGCAGAAATCGGCGGCGGCGTCGACGCGGCGCATCCCCTTGCCCCCGCCACCCGCGACGGCCTTGATGAGCACGGGATAGCCGATGGCATCGGCCTCCGCCTGCAGGCGGTCGGGCGACTGGTCCGCACCCAGATAGCCCGGCGTCACCGGCACGCCCGCCGCCATCATCAGCGACTTCGCCGCGTCCTTCAGCCCCATGGCGCGGATCGAATGCGGCGTGGCACCGACCCAGACCAGCCCGGCGGCGGCGACCGCCTCCGCAAATCCGGCATTTTCCGACAGGAAGCCGTAACCGGGATGGATTGCCTGCGCGCCCGTCTCCAGTGCCGCCGCGATGATCGCGTCGCCGCGCAGGTAGCTGTCGCGCGCGGGGGCGGGGCCGATATGCACCGCCTGATCCGCCTGCCGGACGTGCAGCGCATCCGCATCGGCATCGGAATAGACGGCGACGGTGCGGATACCCATGGCGCGCGCCGTGCGGATGATGCGGCACGCGATTTCGCCGCGATTGGCGATAAGGAGCGACTCGATCATGGCCATCACATCCGGAACACGCCGAAGCGCGCGGCTTCGGGAATGGGGGCGTTCAGGCTGGCGGCCAGCGCCAGGCCCAGCACGTCGCGTGTCTGCGCGGGGTCGATGATGCCGTCGTCCCACAACCGCGCGGTGGCGTGCCAGGGATCGCCCTCATCCTCATATCGCTCGCGGACCGGCGCCTTGAACGCTTCCGTCTGTTCCGGCGTCCAGTTGTCGGCGTCGCGATGGACGGTTGCCAGCACGCTGGCCGCCTGTTCGCCGCCCATCACGCTGATCCGCGCATTGGGCCAGGTGAACAGGAAGCGCGGGGAATAGGCGCGACCGCACATGCCGTAATTGCCCGCGCCGAAACTGCCGCCGATCAATACCGTCAGCTTGGGCACCGTCGCGGTCGCCACCGCCGTCACCAGCTTGGCGCCGTGCTTGGCGATCCCCTCCGCCTCGTATTTGCCACCGACCATGAAGCCGGAGATGTTTTGCAGGAACAGCAAGGGCACGCGGCGCTGCTGCGCCAGTTCGATGAAATGCGCGCCCTTGACCGCGCTCTCGCTGAACAGCACGCCGTTATTGGCCAAAATCGCGACCGGCATTCCGTGGATATGGGCAAAGCCGCAGACCAGGGACGCGCCATACAGCGCCTTGAATTCGTGAAACTCAGAGGCGTCGACCAGCCGCGCGATGACTTCATGCACGTCATAGGGTGCGCGCACATCCTGCGGCACGATACCGTATAGGTCCGCCGCCGGATATTTCGGCGCGCGCGGTTCGGCCAGTGTCACGCCGTGGTTGCGGTCGGCGGGCAGGTGGCTGACGATATCGCGCACGATCTGAAGCGCGTGTTCGTCATTTTCGGCGACATGATCGACCACACCGGACTTGCGCCCATGCAGGTCGCCGCCGCCCAGATCCTCGGCGCTGATCTCCTCCCCCGTCGCCGCTTTCACAAGCGGCGGTCCGGCGAGGAAGATCGTGCCCTGTTCGCGCACGATGACGCTTTCGTCACTCATTGCGGGGACATAGGCGCCGCCCGCCGTGCAACTGCCCATCACGCACGCGATCTGGGGAATGGCTTTGGCCGACATGTTCGCCTGATTGAAGAAAATGCGGCCGAAATGGTCGCGGTCGGGAAACACCTCGGCCTGATGCGGCAGGTTGGCACCGCCGGAATCGACCAGATAGATGCACGGCAGGTGATTGGCCTCCGCAATCTCCTGCGCCCGCAAATGCTTCTTCACCGTCATCGGGAAATAGGTGCCGCCCTTCACCGTCGCGTCATTGGCGACGATCATGCAGGTGCGGCCCGATACCCGCCCGATACCGGCGATCACACCCGCACCCGGCACCTCGCCGTCATACAGGTCAAAGGCGGCAAGCTGACCGATTTCCAGAAACGGGCTGCCGGGGTCGAGCAACTGCTCCACCCGGTCGCGCGGCAACAGCTTGCCGCGCGCGACGTGACGCTCCCGCGCCTTCTCGCTGCCGCCCAGCGCCGCTGCCGCGACATCGGCGCGCAGCTTGTCGACCAGCGCGCGGTTGTGCGCGGCGTTGGCGCGGAAGGCGTCGCTGTCGGGTTGGACCTGGGTTGGCAGGACGGGCGCGCTCATTGAACCACGCGCTCGGCCGCGCCGATCAGTTCGCGGCCGATCAGCATCCGGCGAATCTCGTTCGTGCCCGCGCCGATGTCGAGCAGCTTGGCGTCGCGCAGGAAGCGTTCGACCGGCCAGTCCCTAGTATAGCCAGCCCCGCCCAGCGCCTGCACCGCTTCGCCCGCCACGCGGAACGCGTTTTCGCTGGCCAGCAGGATCGCGCCTGCCGCGTCGAAGCGCGTGGTGCGCCCCGCGTCACAGCTTCTGGCGACGGCATAGACATAGGCGCGCGCCGAATTGAGCGCGACATACATGTCCGCCACCTTGGCCTGGATCAGCTGGAACGCGCCGATCGGCTTGCCGAACTGCTGGCGTTCGCGAACATAGGGGATCACGACGTCAAGGCACGCCTGCATGATGCCGAGCTGAATGCCCGCCAGCACCGTGCGTTCGTAATCCAGCCCGCTCATCAACACCGCGACGCCGCCATTTTCCGGCCCCATCACGTTTTCGTCGGGCACAACGCAGTCGTCGAACACCAGTTCGGCGGTCGGCGATCCGCGCATCCCCATCTTGTCGATCTTCTGCCCGATCGAAAAACCCGCCATGCCCCTTTCGATCAGGAAGGTGGTGATTCCGCGCGACCCCTCGCCGGTCCGGGCATAGACGACCAGCACATCGGCATAGGCGGCGTTGGTGATCCAGAACTTGGTGCCGTTCAGTCGCCAGCCGCCGCCCGTCCGTTCGGCGCGCAGCTTCATCGATACCACGTCGGACCCCGCCGATGCCTCCGACATGGCCAGACTGCCGACATGTTCGCCGGAGATCAGCCTGGGGAGGTATTTCGCCTTCTGCTCCGGCGATGCCCAGCGGGCGATCTGATTGACGCACAGGTTGGAATGCGCGCCATAAGACAGCCCGATCGAGGCCGATGCCCGCGCCACTTCCTCGCACGCGATGACATGGTCGAGATAGCCCAGGCCCAGCCCGCCATCGGCCTCGGCAACGGTGATGCCGTGCAGGCCCAACTCGCCCATCGCGGACCATAATTCGTCGCGCGGAAACCAGTCCTCGGCGTCGATGCGGGCGGCCAGCGGGGCGATCCGGTCGGCGGCGAAACGCTGCGTCGTCTCGCGGATCATGTCAGCGGTTTCGCCGAGCGCGAAGTCGAAATCGGGGGTCATGTCCTCTCCGGCTAGTTCCGGTTGTTACGGCCCCTCATAAGCGGGGGTCGCGCAAACGGGAAGCCTTCGAGGATATGCCCGGTTCCGCACTAAAGCGCGATATCCCCGAACCATTCGCTTTCGATCGGCATCCCCGGCGGGATCGGCGGCTTGGCCTGGCGCTTGTCGAGTTCGGCCTTCAGCCGTTCCTCATCGCCCAGGATCGTGCCCAGATGCCGCTGCCATGCCGCGTCCTCGCTCGTGCCGGTGGCGGTGCGAAAGCCTTCCCCCAGCCGCTGGAGCCGGTCGCCCAACGCGGCGGCCACTTCGGGCGCGGTGGCCCCCGCGCGCGCGCCGGCGGCCATCGTCATCACCGCGCGCCATGCCACGCGCCGCCCCACGGCATCGCTGCGCGCGGCGATCACGCGGGTCTGCAACCGGTCGAGCAGCACCTCCAGCCCCGGCAGCGCGGGATCGCGACGATGCTGCTCGACCATCCGCGCCAGCCGGTTGGGCGCCAGCAGCGAATCGAGCGTCACCTGTGCCGCGACGTCGGCGGCGACCAGCGGGTCGAACGCGGCGCTGGCCGAATTGCGGAACACTTCCTGCATATATTGCGGATCGAAACGACCATTGGTCGCCGACGACAATGGCATCACCAGCCGCGCGGGCACGGTCAGCGTCGTGGCGGACAGCGTGCCGATCAGCGCGTCGATTGCCGCCAGCTGCGTCGCGGCAGCGACGGGCGTTGCGGGCGCGCCGCCGTCCCCCGCCACGGCGTAGCGATAATCGATACCACCGACCATCTTGCCCGCCGCGTCGACGGCATAGCGATGGAACAGCCAGACCGGCACGAACTTGCGGCGCAAATCGGACAATGGCTCTCCGGCGCGCAGCACCTGTGGCCCGAACCGGTCGAGCGCTACGCGGCGGACGGCCAGCATATGGGCCAGATGTGCGACGGGGTCCGGCCCGTCATCCCACATGCTGCCCCATGGATTGGGTGCGTCGGCGGACCGGCCATCGACATCGGTGACGAACCGCAGATCCTTTGCCGCCAGCGCCTTTGCCGCTGCCGCTGCGTCAGGATCGGCACCCGCCGGGTCATTATACAGCCAGTCGACGGTAAAGCTGTCCCAGGCACCCGCACCGGGCGCATAGGCATCGGACAAGTCGATCTGCCCGTTCGTCAGTTTAATGCGCGGCCCCGGATAATCCATCACCGACCCGCGATCCTGCGTGCTGGCAGCAAAGTTGTGCATGATGCCGATGGCGTGGCCGACTTCATGCGCGCCCAATTGCCGAATGCGGTCGAGCGAGGCGCGCACCGGATCCTGCGGTCCACCCGACCCATTGCCCGCGGTGCCCACCAGCCCTTCAAAAATAATCATGTCCTGTCGCACGCGCAGCGCGCCGATCACGACATTGCCCTTGATGATCTCCCCCGTGCGCGGGTCGACGATGCCCCCGCCATAGGACCAGCCGCGCGTCAGCCGGTTCGACCAGTTGACCATGTTATAGCGGACATCCATCGGGTCGGCGTCCTCGGGCAGCAATTCGGCGCGGAACGCGTCGATCAGCCCGGCATCGTCAAACGCCTTCTGCCAGTAATTCACGCCCTCCATCAACGCGGTGCGGATCGGTTCGGGCGCCGCGCGGTCGATATAGAAGACGATCGGCTTCCTGACGCGCGAACGCGGCGCGGCGGGATCGACCTTTTCGAGGCGAAAGCGGTTGGCGACCTGTTGCATCACCGGATCGCCCAGCGCCGAGCCGTAATCGTAGAACACATTGCCCCCCGCCGCCGAACGGGTGTCGAAACGACGCCCGACAAAGCCCGGTTCGGGCAGCCGGATCAGGCTGTGGTGCACGACGAAGCTCGCCTGTCGCGGCTCCGGCGCGATCATCTCGACCTCGCGCCCCGGCGTGTCGCTGGTGAAGGTCTGCACCGCGTCGATTTCGATATTGTCGGGGAACGCCCTGACCGAACGGGTGTCTACCACGCTCAGGTCGCCGGCCAGGCGAAAGCCCTTGCCCGATTTGCCGCCCATCGCCAGGTCGCTCCCCGCCCCGCCACCGTTCAGCGCATCGGCGATGCCCAGCACGTCGCGCGTCAGGAACGGCGACAGATCGACCGTCAGCGTGCCGCCCGGCCCGGTCTCCACCACATCGAGCAGCGCGGCGACGCTGAACGCAAAGCTCTCCCGCCCGCCGGCCTGCACCTTATCGTCGCCGGTCGCCCGGAAGCGGGGGTTCTCGAACGTCACCGCGACCTTCTTGCCATAGCGACGGAACGCCAGCAGCTGCTCCGCCCCCACCATACCGCGATCGAGCCGCAGGTCCGCCGAACCCAGCCCCGTGCGAAGCGCGGTCGCATAGACGAACCGCCCCGCCACCCCATCGGCATCGGGCGCGGGCAGCGTGACCAGCACGCGCGCATCGCCCGGATCGGCGCGCACGGGCAACAAGGGCGCTTCACCGCGCGACTGGGCCGCCGCCACCGGCGGCATCATGCCCCCCGTCAAAGCCAGTGCCGACGCCGCTGCCAGAATAAGAACGCGCATGATGCCCCCCGCGAATATTTTGCACCGCCGCAAATTAGCATGGCGCTTTTGACGCTTTCCGGCAAACTTCGATCAAAAGCGGAGAGGATTCAGCACAATTCCAACCTGAGGAGCCTTTTCGTGCCCGAACCGGAAACCGAAGCACTCGATTCCGTCGATCTGCGAATCCTGCGCGAACTGGTGCGCGACGGTCGCGCCAGCGATGTGGCGCTGGGCGAGCGGGTGCACCTGTCCAGCACCGCCGCCGCGCGCCGCCGCAAGCTGCTGGAGGAACGCGGCATCCTGCGCGGCTATACCGCCGACCTCGATCTGACGCGGCTGGGCTACAGCATCGGCGTGCTGGTCCAGATCGAGCTGCGGAGCCAGGCTGAAAAGGTGCTGATCGAGTTCGAGGAAGCGGTGGTGCGCTGTCCGTCGATGTCCTTTTGCAGCTTTGTCTCGGGCGACATCGATTTCGTGATGATGGTGCATGTCCGATCGTTCGACGATTACGACCGCGTCTATCGCAAGGAACTGTCGACGCTGCCCCACGTAGCGCGCATCCGCAGCAGTTTTCTGATGCACGCGGTCGCGACTCGGCCGGTTGCCCCATCGGTGGTGGGCAGCGCCAGCTTGTGACAATCGATACTGCGTAATCCTGCTCGTTTCGAGCGATTGACATCGAAATACATCAAATCGGCTACGAAATGATGTGACATTTGCCGGGAAACCGCAGGATCGGACTGTTAGGCTCCATGGTGTTTCCAGAGCCTGGCGCAACAAGCAGCATGGGCGCGGAGGCGACGCAGGACACCAATCGACATAAAATGCCCGGAGAGGACGCTGGAGGGCCGTCAACGCCTAAAGGGGGGTCGTCCGATGCCAAATATCCGCGCCGTTTCGCGCGTTCTGCGTTCGCGTTCCTGTTCCGGGACCATCAGCGTCAGCGCGCTTGCGCTCATCATCGGCCTGTCGGCCACACCGGCTGTGGCACAGACCGCGCCGGTCGAACTGGCCGCCGTGGACATCGCGCCGGCCGATCCGGCGCCCGCCGAGCCGCAGCTTCAGGAAGCCGCCGACGGCGACGACCAGATCGTCGTTACCGGATCGCGCATCGCCCGCGACGGGTTCAGCGCGCCGACGCCGGTCGCCGTCATCTCCGCCAAGGAACTGGAAACCGAATCGCCTGCCAATGTGGCCGATTTCGTCAACACATTGCCCTCGGTGCGGGGTTCATCGACCGCTGCCAACTCATCGGGTTCGCTGTCCAACGGTCTGGCGGGCATCGCCTCGGTCAATCTGCGCGCGCTGGGCGCAAATCGCACGCTGGTGCTGTTCGATGGCCAGCGTTCGGTCGCCAGCGCCACCAACGGCGTGGTCGACGTGAATACCTTTCCGCAAGGACTGATCGAACGGATCGAGGTCGTGACCGGTGGCGCCAGTTCCGCTTATGGCTCGGACGCGGTGTCGGGCGTCATCAACTTCATCCTCGACCGCGATTTTCAGGGGATCAAGGGCGATTATGAATATGGCGTCACCACTTATGGCGACGGGCCGAACCACAAGGTTTCGCTGACCGCCGGCACCAGCTTTGCCGGCGGGCGCGGCCACGCGGTGTTCAGCGGAGAGGCGTTTACCCAGTCGGGCCAGCACACGATCGACCGCGACTGGAACCAGGCGGGTTTCTTCCAGATCGATAACCCGGCCTATGTCGCGGGCAATGGCCAGCCCGCGCGCCTCGTCTCCTCCGGCATCGGCACGTCGCAATTCACGCCCGGTGGCCTGATTTCCGCCGGGCCGTTCCGCGGCACCTATTTCGGAACGATCGGCGCGGGCGGGGCAACGCTCAACCAGTTGAATTACGGCGCCGTAAACGGCCAGTGGATGGTCGGCGGCGATTACGAGATCACCCGCGCGGGCCATCTGGGCAGCAACACGCTGATCCCCGACGAGGACCGCTCGAGCCTGTTCGGGCGGGTCGAATATGAAGTGGCGGACCGGACCAAGCTGTTCGTCACCGGCAGCTACGCCCATTACGAGGGGCTGAGCTATTATCAGCAGTCGCCATCCACTGGCGTCACCATCCAGGTCGCACCGTCGGCGGCCAATGGTGGCCTGATCAACGCGTATCTGCCGCAGGCGTTCGTCGACCGCGTCGATGCCTATAACGCGACACCCGGCAACACGCGCGTCAACACCATCGCCATCGGCACCAGCAATGCGGGCATCCCCGCACAGGGCAGCAACAATGTGCGCGACGTCTATCGCTTCGTCGCGGGCGGCGAAGGCGCGTTCGAGCTGTTCGACCGCGACTGGAGCTGGGACGCCTATCTCCAATACAGCCGGGCCGATGTTCAGGAACAACTGGTCAACACCTGGAACACCAGCCGCATGGCGCTGGCAACCGACGCGGTGCGTGCGCCCGCGGGCAATGCAGCGGGGATCGGGGCGGGAACCATCGTCTGTCGGTCCACGCTCAGCGATCCGACCAATGGCTGCGTCCCCATCAACCGCATCGGCGTGGGCGGCGTGACCCAGGCGGCGATCGACTATATCTTCAACGACGGATACCAGCCGCTGCGCGAACAGACGCTGGAACAGACGGTCTCCGCGCTCAACTTCTCGACCAAAAACCTGTTTGAAAACTGGCAGGGTCCGGTGTCGATCGCGTTCGGCGCCGAAGCGCGCGCCGAATCGGTGACCGGCGAAGTCGACCCGCTGTTCAATTCAGGCTGGCTCTATGGCAACTATCTGGTCACCGAGGGCAAATACACCGTTTATGAAGGCTATATCGAAACGCTGTTCCCGCTGTTCGAGGGCGCGGACCTGAACGGCGCCTATCGCGTCACCAATTATTCGACCAGCGGCAGCGTTTCCACATGGAAGATCGGCCTGACCTATCAGCCGATCCCCGACGTGCGGCTGCGCGGCACGGTGTCGCGCGACATTCGCGCGCCCAATCTGGGCGAGTTGTTCGCACCGGGCACCGCGCGCACCAACACGGTCAACGTGCCGCTCAACACCGGCGGACAGCGCGCCGACCAGTTCCTTGAGCAAACGGTCGGCAACCCGGACCTTCAGCCCGAACGCGCCAAGACCTACGGCGTCGGCGTCGTGTTCACGCCGACATTCCTGCCTGGCTTTGCCGCGTCGGTCGATTACTACAATATCGACCTTGAAGGGGCGATCAGCAATTACACCGCCCAGACGACGGTCAACCTGTGTTACGAACAGTCGGTCACGGCGGCGTGCGACAACATCACCACGACCGCAGGCGTCGGTGTCACCGGCGGCGGCGCGGCGATCACCGGCATCCGGCTGATCCCGTTCAACTTTGTCGGCATCAAGAGCGAGGGGCTGGATTTCGAGGCCAGCTATCGCCGACCACTGGGCGGCGGCGACCTGACGCTGCGCGCGCTGGCGACCCATAATCTGAGCCTTTACACCGACAACGGCATCGATTTTCCCAGCGAAGCGGCGGGCCAGAATAGCGGCAGCGTGCCCGACTGGACCTATCGCCTGACCGCGCAATACGACCAGGGACCACTGGGCGTGCAATTGACCGGGCGCGGCCTGTCCGATGGCGTCTATGACAACAACTTCATCGAATGCCAGACCGACTGTCCGGCATCGACGGTGCAGAACCGCACGATCAACAACAACAGGATCGACGGTGCTTTCTATGTCGATCTGGCTGCCAATTACACGTTCGAAGTGCAGGAAGTCGATTTCCAGGGCTTCATCTCGATCCGCAACCTGTTCGATGTCGATCCGGTGCTGGTCGGCAATGGTCCCACCGGCAACAACACGCCTGCGTATCCGCAGACCAACCGCAATCTCTACGACTTCCTGGGTCGCGTCTATCGCGTCGGCCTGCGCTTCAACTTCTGATCTTTTGGGGGAGAGAAAGACATGCGTATCCATCGCGCCATCGGCGTCCTGACCGCCACCGCACTCGCCACCCAGCCGGTGCTGGCCGTCGCGTCCGAACCGGCACCCGCGGCACAGGCCGCCGCGGCCGACAACGCCCCGCTGAAAAGCGCCGCGATCCAGGGGGTCGATGCCCGCGCCAAGCTGGTCCAGGAAATGGTCGATTCGATCTACAGCTTCGCCGAACCGGGCTTTCAGGAATTCCAGACGATGGAATATCTGACCGGCATTCTTGAGAAAGAAGGGTTCAGGATCACCAAGGGGGTGGCCGGCATCCCCACGGCATGGACGGCCGAATGGGGTTCGGGCGGGCCGCTGATCGCATTGGGCAGCGATGTCGACGGCCTGCTGGGCCTGAGCCAGGTGCCCGGCTCCCCCGAACTGAAACCCCAGGTTGAAGGCGCGCCGGGACATGGCGAGGGGCATAATTCCGGCATGCCGCTGGTCATCGCCGCCGCCCTTTCGGCCAAGCAGGTGATGGAGAAGAACAACATACCCGGACGCCTGATGCTGTGGCCCGGCATTGCCGAGGAATTGCTGGCGACCAAGGCCTATTATGTGCGCGCCGGCCTGTTCAAGGATGTCGATGCGTGCATCTTTACCCATGTCTCCAGCGATTTCAGCACTGCCTGGGGCGATACCGGCAATAACGGCATGGTATCGGTCGAATATACCTTCAGCGGCAAGACGGCGCACTCGGCTGGGATGCCGTGGGAAGGGCGCAGCGCGCTCGATGCGGTGGAGTTGATGGACATCGCCTGGAACATGCGGCGTGAACACCTGCCCGTTACCCAGCGATCGCACTATGTCATTACCGAAGGCGGCGGGCAGCCCAACATCGTCCCCGACAAGGCCAGCGTCTGGTATTATTTCCGCGACCAGACCTTTGATTCGGTTCGCACGCTGTTTGAAACCGGAAACACCATCGCCAAGGCCGCGGCGATGGGCACCGGCACCACCGTGACGCAGCGCACACTGGGCTATGCCGCGCCCAATTACGGTAACAAGCCGCTGGCCGAGGCGGCGTGGGCGAACATCAACGCGGTCGGCATGCCGCAATGGAGCGCCGCCGATCAGGCCTTTGCCCGTTCGGTGCAGCAGACCAATGGCCGCACGCTGAAACCCCTGTCAACCGAAGTCGCGCCGCTGTCGACGCCGGAAACGCGCGAACGCTCACTGGGTGGCGGGTCCGACGATATCGGCGACATCATGTGGACGGTGCCGACGATCACCGTGCGCTTTCCGTCGAACATCCCCAGCATGATCGGCCACAATGTGCTGGCCGCAATCGCAATGGCGACGCCGATCGCGCACAAGGGCGCGGTTCAGGGAGCCAAGGCCGTCTCGGCGACCGTCATCGACCTGATGACCAACCCGCAATTGCTGGCCGAGGCAAAGGCATTTCAGCAGAATGTGCAGTTCAAGGACCAGAAATATGATCCCGTGCTGACCCCGCAGGACCAGCCCGCGATCGACCTGAACAGCGAGATCATGGAACGGATGCGGCCGAAACTGAAGCCGTTCTATTATGACCCCAAGCGCTATCCGACCTATCTGGACCAGCTGGGCGTCAAATATCCGGCGGGCTGACGCCGGTTCCAACGCGCCCCGGCCGTTTGGCTCCCCTTGGCGGCCGGGGTGCGACCAGCATGAATGCTGCCGTCAGTCTGCGCCGGGACCGCCCGGCCAGCTTACCTTGTCACCTTCGGATATGCCCAGTGCCGCCGCGCGGCCCGCCTTTATCTCCAGCACCGCACCGACCGGCTCGATCGACCTGACGGGGATTTCGTTGAACGGCTCGCCCCGCTCGATCCGCGCGATCGTGCCGTCGGAGCGGATGAAGATGATGTCGAGCGCGGTCGGCGTGTCCTTCATCCAGAAGCTCGCCTCGCGCGGAGCGCCGCCTTCGGGGGGATAGGGGAAGAACAGCATCGCCGACGTGTCGGTCAGGTCGGTGCGGAACATCAGGCCGCGTTGCTGCTGCTCGGGGGTTTTGGCGGGTTCGGCCTTGAACCGGCGCGCGCCATCGGCGGTCTGGATCGTCACGGGCACCAGGCCCCTTGCCTGTTCCTCGGCCGTCAGCTCGTCGCCGGACTGGCCCGCGACCGCGCAGGCGGCGGGCAACATCATCATGCCGGCGAGCAGCGCCAGGCGGAATGGACGCATAACCATGCGTCGCCTATTCGGGCTTTTCGACCGCGACCGCAAGCGGCCCCTTTTCGCCATCCACAATGCGCGCTCGCAGCACCTGGTCAGGCTCGACTTCCTCGATCCCGGCGCGGCGCAGCGTTTCCATATGGACGAACACGTCGCCCTCCATGCTGTTACGCACCAGAAAGCCGTATCCTTTCAGGCGGTTGAACCATTTGACCGAAACCGGCTCGAACGGTCCGGCTTCCTCGGCCAGTTTCAGCCGCTCCACCCGTTCGCCGGTGCTGCGCGGTGCGGGCGCCTCGATCGCGGTCGACAGGTCGATCGACAGGATGACGCGCGCCTGCAACCCGCGGGGCCGCGCCATGGTCCGGCATTCCACCCGCGCCCCTTCGGGCAGGCTGCGGCGGCCATGTTCCTGCAAGACGGAAAAATGCACCAGGATGTCGCCGGCGGCCGGATCATCGGCGACCACGAATCCGAACCCGCGCGTGATATCGAACCATTTGACCGTGCCGGCATAGACACGGTCATCGGCCGGTTCGCCGGACATGGCACCCCCTTCCGCAATGATCGGCGCGCCAAAGGCCTCCGTCCTGAGCAGCGGATCGTTACGCATCATTGTTCCAACCCCCGGCACTCAGCTTAACACAGCATTTCAGGAAAGCGAACGGATGAGTTGTTCATCAATCCCAGACAGTTGTTCGGATTGGGACATCGCGTCCAGCGCCTCGGCACGGGTGCGCGCGATGCGCCGCGACAGGTCGGGGGCATGGCCCGCGCGCACCATCTGGGCGACATGGCGTTCGACCTGGTCGCGGTCTGGCGCCTCGCGGGCATAGGGACCGATGCGCCGGCGCCGGGCATAGGCCACCGCGCTTTCGATACGCCCGGCATCGAGCATCGGGTTGATCGCCTCGACATCATCGCCCGCCACGCCCGCCGCGCCCAGCGCCTGACGCACACGCCGCGCGCCCAGGCCCCGGCGCGCCATCGCCGCCGCCTTTGCCTCTCCCCACGCGCGATCATCGACATAGCCGAGCGCGGCGATGCGTTCGACGAGCGGCTCGACCGGCGGCGGCCCGTCCTCCGCCCAGCCGCGTTCGCGCAGCTTTCGCGCCAGATACGCCGCCAGTTTCGCGCGCGTGGTGGCAAAGCGTTCGACATAGCGGAGCGCCATCCTTTCAAGCGTCGCAGCGTCCAAAGGGGTCGATGGGGGGTTGCGTCGGGCCATGCGCCATGATTGTGCCACACTGGCGGTCGATTTTGAACGCGACGTCGTGCAATCGGTGCCGAACTGCGCGTTTTCCGCGTGATCGAAAGCTCGACGGAAAAGGGTATAGCGCCGAGATATGACAACAATTCGGGATCGCCATTCGTGACCAGTGCCGCCATCGAAACCCTGAACGCCACGCCAAGCGCCTGCGCGCTCGGCCGCCGCTTCTCTGATTTCGAGACGCTGGGTGATGCACTCGACTATGCCGCTGGCGGCGCGAGAGGCCTGAATTTCCATGACGCGCGCGGCACGCTGACCCGCGCCTATCCCTTCGCCGACCTGCGGCGTGACGCGCTGATGCAAGCTTATCGCCTGGTCGCCATGGGCGTTCAGCCGGGCGAACGCGTGGCGCTGGTCGCGGAAACGGGGCCGGAGTTCGCATCCCTGTTCTTCGGCGCGGTCTATGCCGGTGCTTGGCCGGTGCCGCTGCCGCTGCCGACCAGCTTTGGCGGGCGCGAAAGCTATATCGACCAGTTGGCGGTGCAACTGACCAGCTGTGACCCGCGCCTGTTCCTTTATCCCGCCGAACTGGCGACAATGGCGGGCGCGGCCGCCGAGCGCATCGCGACCGAGGGGATCGCATGGGAGGATTTCGCCGCGCGCGATGCCGCCCCCGTCGATCTGCCGACGGCAAGGGGCGACGATATCGCCTATCTGCAATATTCCAGCGGCTCGACCCGCTTTCCGCACGGGGTGGTCATCACCCACCATGCGCTGCTCAATAATCTTGCCGCGCATGGCCATGGCATGGCGCTGATCGAAAGCGACCGGTGCGTGTCGTGGCTGCCCTGGTATCACGACATGGGTCTGGTCGGCTGCTTCCTGTCGCCGATCGCCAATCAGGTGTCGGTCGATTATTTGAAGACCGAGGATTTCGCGCGCCGCCCGCTGGCGTGGCTCGACCTCATCAGCCGCAATCCGGGCACGACGCTCAGCTATTCGCCGACCTTCGGCTATGACATCTGCGCGCGGCGCATGTCGTCGCAGACCAAGGCGAGCGAGCGCTTCGACCTGTCGCGCTGGCGCGTGGCGGGCAATGGCGCCGACATGATTCGCCCCGACGTGATGCAGAAGTTCGTGGATGCCTTTGCCGATGCGGGTTTCCAGGCATCGGCCTTCCTGCCCAGCTATGGCCTGGCCGAAGCAACGCTGGCGGTATCGATCATGCCGCCGGGCGAGGGCATCGTCGTCGAACTGGTCGAGGAAACGCAGCTTTCAGGCATTTCGGCCGAAGGCGGGCGCCCGCAGCGTTACCGCGCGATCGTCAATTGCGGCCGCCCGGTGCGCGACATGGAGGTCGAAATCCGCGAGGAGGATGGCACGCCGCTCCCCGACAAGGCGATCGGCAAGGTGTGGTGCCGCGGCCCGTCGATCATGGAGGGTTATTTCCGTGACGAGGCATCGACCGCCGCGTGCATGACCGATGGCTGGCTCGACACCGGGGACATGGGATATCTGTCCGACGGCTATGTCTATATCGTCGGCCGGGCCAAGGACATGATTATCATCAACGGCCGCAATCACTGGCC
Source organism: Sphingomonas sp. (assembly GCF_035490575.1). Taxonomy (GTDB): domain Bacteria; phylum Pseudomonadota; class Alphaproteobacteria; order Sphingomonadales; family Sphingomonadaceae; genus Sphingomonas. Next base: position 40,015 of record NZ_DATJLI010000100.1, read on the forward strand.
GCAGGATATCGAATGGGCGGTCGAGCAACTGCCGGGTTTCAAGGCGGGCGATATCGCCGCCTTCGCCATCACCACGCCGGGCGGTGAGGAAACGCCCGCCGTGCTGGTCCAGTGCCGCACGTCGGATGATGAGGAACGCAGCCGGTTGCGCGACGAAATCCGTGAGCGGGTGCGTTCGGTCACGGGCATGAACTGCGTCATCGAACTGGTGCCGCCGCGCACGCTGCCGCGCACCAGTTCGGGCAAGCTCAGCCGCGCCAAGGCGCGCAACCTGTATCTGGCGGGCGAGATCAAGCCTTACGACATCGCCGCCTGATCCGTGATCGGCGTCCGCCCCGGCAACTGACCGGGGCGGACGCCGGGGATCAATGCTCGACCTGGCTCACATCGCGCACCGCGCCGCGCGAGGCGTTGGTCGTCATCGCGGCATAGGCGCGCAGCGCCGCCGAGACTTGGCGCTTGCGGCCCACCGGCTTCCACGCCTTTGCCCCGCGCGATTCCATCTCTGCGCGGCGTTCGGCGAGCACCGCATCGTCCAGGTCGAGCGCGATCAGCCGGTTGGGAATGTCGATCACGATCGGATCGCCCGTCTCCACCAGCGCGATCAGCCCGCCTTCTGCCGCTTCGGGCGAGACATGGCCGATCGACAGGCCCGAACTGCCGCCCGAAAAACGCCCGTCCGTGACCAGCGCGCACTGCTTGCCGAGGCCCTTCGACTTCAGATAGCTTGTCGGATACAGCATTTCCTGCATCCCCGGCCCGCCCTTTGGCCCTTCATAGCGGATCAGCACGACCTCGCCCGGCTTCATCATGTTGCCCAGGATACCGGCGACCGCCGCGTCCTGGCTTTCGAACACGCGTGCCGTGCCGCGGAACGTCAGGATCGATTCGTCGACCCCGGCGGTCTTTACGATGCACCCCTCCGGCGCCAGATTGCCGAACAGAACCGCCAGCCCGCCATCCTTGGAAAAGGCATGTTCGATCGAACGGATGACGCCGCCCGCGCGGTCGGTGTCCAGTTCGTCCCAGCGCGCCGACTGGCTGAACGCCACCTGCGTCGGGATGCCGCCGGGCGCCGCGCGGAAAAAGGTGCGGACATCTTCCGAATTGGTGCGGCTGATGTCCCAGCGGGCCAGCGCGTCGGCAAAGGTCGGCGAATGCACCGTCGGCAGGGAGGGGTCGAACAACCCGCCGCGCTCAAGCTCGCCCAGGATCGCCAGAATGCCGCCCGCGCGGTGCACATCCTCGACATGGACGGTCGAATTGGCGGGCGCGACCTTGCACAGCACCGGCACCCGACGGCTGAGCCGGTCGATATCGGCCATGGTGAAATCCACCCCGCCTTCCTGCGCGGCGGCCAGCAGGTGCAGGACGGTGTTGGTCGACCCGCCCATTGCGATGTCGAGGCTCATCGCATTCTCGAACGCCGCGCGCGTGGCGATGCCGCGCGGCAGGGCGGTTTCGTCGTCCTGCTCATAATAGCGCCTGGCAAGGTCAACGATGACGTGACCCGCTTCCCGGAACAGCTTTTCGCGGTCGGCATGGGTCGCCAGCACCGTGCCGTTGCCCGGCAATGCAAGGCCCAGCGCTTCGGTCAGGCAATTCATCGAATTAGCGGTGAACATGCCCGAGCACGAGCCGCAGGTGGGGCAGGCCGATCGCTCGATCGCCTTTACCTCCTCATCGGTATAGCTGTCATCGGCAGCGACCACCATCGCATCGACCAGATCGAGTGCGCGCGTCTCCCCGCGCATCACGACCTTGCCCGCTTCCATCGGGCCTCCCGACACGAACACGACCGGCACGTTCAGCCGCATCGCCGCCATCAACATGCCCGGCGTGATCTTGTCGCAGTTCGAGATGCAAACCAGCGCGTCGGCACAGTGGGCATTGACCATATATTCGACCGCATCGGCGATCAGCTCGCGGCTGGGCAGCGAATAGAGCATACCGTCATGGCCCATCGCAATGCCGTCATCGACGGCGATGGTGTTGAATTCCTTGGCCACGCCGCCCGCGCTTTCGATCTCGCGCGCGACCAGCTGGCCCAAATCCTTCAGATGGACGTGGCCGGGGACGAATTGCGTGAAGCTGTTGGCGATCGCGATGATCGGCTTGCCGAAATCCTCGTCCTTCATCCCCGTCGCGCGCCACAGGCCGCGCGCGCCCGCCATGTTGCGGCCGTGAGTGGTGGTGCGGGAACGATAGGCAGGCATGACGCAATTTCCTGAAACTTTTGTGGAGCGGCGCGCTATGCATGTTTCAACGGCAAAAGGATAGTGCGCTATATCTGTTGCGCGACCGCGCAAAACGCGTCGATGTCGCGCGCGTCGTGATACAGGCCAAGGCCGATCCGCAGCACGTCGCCGCGCACATCGGTCACGACATCGCGCGCCATCAACGCGGCCTGCCAACGCGCCGCGTGCGGGCTGCGAAGCGCGACGAACCGCGCCTGCGGCCCCGAGCCGCCGCCATTCACCAGTTCCGCGTCGCCCAGCGGCGAGCTGATCGCCGATGCGGTCGAATATATGGTCAATGCCCACTGTGCCGA
>NZ_DATJLI010000101.1:0-15277 GCF_035490575.1 Sphingomonas sp.
CCGAATATCTGGCATTGCCCGATCCCGCCGCGCCGCCCGCCGGTGCGCCGGGCGCCGCGCCCGCGACCAGCACGCCCGCCGCAACGCCATCCGCCCCCGCAGCGCCGCCGCCGCAAGCCGCGGCAAACCTGCTCCAGCGGCTACAGGCCGAACCAACCGATGGCGGATACCGCATCGGTGCCGGCGGCCTGCCGGGCATCCAGCCGGGCGACGTCGTTCAGTCGGTCAATGGCCAGGCGCTGGGCAAGGGAGCCGCCGATCAGGCCGCCTTTGCCGCCGCGCAGGCCAGCGGTTCGGCGCAAATCCAGGTCCTCCGCGACGGCAAGCCGATGACGCTGACCGTCCCGCTACGCTAGAGACATGAACCCAGTGACCCACCGTATGCCCCGCACCGCTCCCCGTTTCGCGCTTGCGTGCGCGCTTGCCGTGACGGTGGCCCAGCCAATGGTCGCCGCCGCGCAGGAGCAGGCGGGCGACATCGTCGTCAACATGCGCGGCATCGAAATCGCCGATGTCGCCGACCAGATCTCGCGCCTGACCGGTCGCACGCTGATCCTCGACCCGGCGGTCAAGGGCACCGTGACCGTCACCTCCTCGCAACCGCTGTCGGCGGCGGGGGTGTGGGAATTGTTCCAGTCGGTGCTGCGCGCCAACGGTTTCACGGCGGTCCAGTCGGGCCGCGCATGGCGCATCGTGCCACAGGCCAATGCCGTTCGCGACGGCGGCGTCCGGCGATCGGGTTCGGGTCAGGAAATGACCACGCGCATGATCCGCCTGTCGAACGTGCCGGCGGCGGAAGCCGCGCGAATCGCGCGCCCGCTGATCGCCACCTTCGGCTCGGTCGAGCCGCTGGCCAGCCCGAACGCGATCGTCGTCACCGATTACGCCGACAATGTCCGCCGGGTCGAGGGGCTGATGCGGAATCTGGACGGCGGCGGCGGCCAGAGCTTCGCGACGATTCCGCTTCGCAACGGCTCGGCGGTCGATGTGGCGGCGGCGATCCAGCAGGTCGTGGGCGAAGGCGAAGCGGGCGGCGCGCGTGTCGCCGGTGATGCGCGCAGCAACATGGTGGTCGTGCGCGGCACGCCATCGACCGTGGCAGAGGCCCGGCGCATCGCCCTGTCGCTCGACACGCCCGGCGGCGCCACGCCGATGACACGGGTGTTCCGCCTGAACTATGCCGATGCCGAAAGTGTCACCGAAGTGATGCGCGGCGTGCTGGGTCAGGAAGCGGAAGCGAACAACCCCGTCGCAAGCAGCCTGCAATCGCGCGGCACGCGCGGTGGCCTTGGCGCCAGCGCCAATCGCAGCCCGACGGCGGCGCTGGCCGGACTGGTCAACAGCAGCAATCAGGACGCGGCTTCGGCGCTTGGCGGCGCGACCAGTGCGGCGGGCGGCGCCAGCATTTCGACGGTCGGCCAGAACGAGCGGGACCCGACGCCGCAGGGCTTCTCGACGCCCGAACTGACGGTTCAGCCCGCGCCCGACATCAACGCCATCGTCGTGCGCGGCACGCCGACCGCGATGGCGGGCATGGAAACGCTGATCGCCGACCTCGACGTCCGCCGCCCGCAGGTATTGCTGGAAGCCGCGATCGCCGAGATTACCGGTGACGAGGCGGAACGGCTGGCGGTGCAGATCGGCAGCGCGGGCACCGTGCTCGACCAGGTCGAGGGCGTGGCGACCAGTTTCGGCCCGCAGAGCACGGGGGGCGTCGGCCTCGGCACGATCCTCGGCGCGCTCGGCGTTCCGATCGGTCAACTGCTACCCACCGGCCTGACCGGCAACATCGCCTTCGGCAACGATTTCTCGATCCTCGTGCAGGCGCTGGGCACCTCGACCAAATCGAACCTGCTGTCGACACCCTCGGTTACGGTGCTGGACAACAAGATCGGTGAATTCGTGGTGGCACAGGAAGTGCCCTTCATCACCGGGTCGGTGCTGACCAACAACAACGGCGCCACGCCCTATACTTCGGTCGAGCGCAAGGACGTCGGCATCACGCTGCGCGTCCTGCCGCGCGTCAACGCCGGCGACACGATCCGGCTGGAGGTCAGCCAGGAAGCGTCGACCATCGCACAGACCCAATTGGCGCAGGCGACCGACCTCATCACCAATCGCCGCGCGATCAACACCACGGTGCTTGCCGAAAACGGCTCGACCATCGTGCTGGGCGGCCTCATCAACGACGACTATATCCGCGCGCGCAGCCAGGTGCCGATCCTGGGCGACATCCCGCTGGTCGGCGAATTGTTCAAGTCGCGCCAGGAACAGCGGCAGAAACGCTCACTGTTCATCTTCCTCAAGCCCACCATCCTGCGCGACCCGGCTGCGACGGCGGCTGCGGCGGCGGAGCGGTATCAGCGACTGCGCGGGATCGAAGCAGGGCTGGCCGACAAAAGCAGCCTGCTGCTCAACCCGCCTGCCCCGCGCCTGAGCGTCGAGATCGACGGTATTTATTGACCGAATGCCTTGCCCCGCTGAATGCGCGGGGCAAGGCCCAAGGCCGGCTCAATCCTGCCCCAGCGGCACCCGCGCCTGTTGCGTGCCGCGCGTGAAATAGGCCGCGTCGATCGACAGGCTGCGAAGCTGCCAGCCATCGACCCCTTCCCCCGGCGCCAGCGTTCGCACCGCGCCGTCGCGTCCGCGCACCATCGCCACCGCATCGCGTCCCAGCCGCCCGGCGACCCCGACCAGTTCGGGGGCATCGGCGGGCATGGCCGTCGCGCCACCCGCATCGAACAACGGTCTTGCAAGCGCCGCCGACATGGGCGGCGGCGCGCGCCAGTCGATCGCATCGGCCACCACCGGCGGCGCAACCGGAGGACTCAGCAGGCGTGGACCGATCATGGCGGCGGGTATCGCCAGCGCGAGTGCGGCAAGCGCGGCGGCAAGAGTGCGGGACCGGATCATCGCCACGCGATCGCCACGTCGCCCGACAAGCGCACCGCACCGCCTGACACCGCGGCCAGCCGCCACTCGCGCCATCGCACGCCCGGCTGCTCGCGTTCGATCGCATCGGCGACGATCAGCACGGCCTTTTCCGAACCCGACAGCTCGACATTGATCCGCGCCAGCCCCGGTCCCAGCGGCGATGCGCCCGCGATCCGTTCGACCAGCACGGCATTGGCGGCGGCATCGCGGCGCAGGCGCGTGGCCACCGCACGCTGCGCGGCGCCTTGCGTCCCGGCACGCATCCGAAACGGCGCATCCGGCGCGGCATCCATGGTCGTTGCAGCCGCCGCCCCGGCCGCCGTGACGCGCCGCTGGTCAAGCAACGTCAGTGATTCGAGCATCAGCAGCCATGCCACCACGGACAGGGCCATGCCGACCGCAGCCCCGGCAAGCACCGGGCGCCGCATTACAGCGCACCCTCGACCGTGACGATCAGCACGCCGTCACCGCGCCGCTCGCTTTCGGTTCTGAGCCGGCTGACGGTCGATTCGCGCGCCATCGCCGCGCGCAGCCGGTCGGGATCGACCGTGGCGATTTCCGCCCGCAATCGCGGCCCCGCCTCCGCATCGATCGTCGTTTCCAGCGTCACCAGCTGGTCGTCCGCCGGGATCAGCCGCGCGACCCGGTCGAGCGTGCCGGCAACGGACCGCCCGCCCAGCCGCGCCAATGCCTGGCGTTCGGCCTGACGCCCCGCGGCCGCGCGCGCCTTGGGGCTGTGCGTGCTTGCCGCGACCGCATGGCGTGTGTCGGCGGCCCACCATTCGGCGATGCCGGTGGTCAGCACCGGTCCCATCGGCAGCACGACTGCCAGCATCAAACCCAATCGACGTGCCGCTCCCGGCACCACCGGCTGAACAGCCTTGGAATCGGCAGAAATCAGCGCCCCCACGCGCTCGGCAAGGCTAGGCATGGGATCGGGCGGTGGCAGCGCAATCGGGTCCATCGGCCCGCGCACCTAGCGCCTTGTCGCGGCCCATGCGAGTCCCGGCAACACCTTGTCACAATGCCGTCATGCGGTTGACGCGGTTGCGTAACCCATTGTGCATGGGCGCGTAAGCTGGCACCGCCACAAGCAACAGGGACCGGGGGTCATGCCCGTGGGGCAAGGTTTGGGGAATTGAAGATGAGCGAAATGCTGGAACTCGAGTCGGGCTATACCGACGGCGATATTGACACCAATCCGACGAGCAATCTGTCGCTGGGCGAACTGATCGACCATCGCTACTCGCGCCGTGATACGCTGAAGGGCGGCGTGTCGGCCGCGGCGATCGCCGTTTTCGGCGGCGCCGTGCTGGCCGCGTGCGATGACAATGATGACGAGAGCGAGAATTCGGCACCCGTCGTCACCGCCGGGTCGAGCGGCTCCAGCGCATCGGGCCGCGTGGTCACGCTGACCAGCACCGTGACCGACGATGGCGGCACCGTCACCTCGGCCTGGACGCAGGTGTCCGGCCCGACCGTCACGCTGACCAACGCCAATACCGCGACCGCCACGTTCATCGCGCCCGCCGTGGACGCAGCGACGCCGCTCGTCTTCCGCTATGTCGCGGCCGATCCGCAGGGTCAGTCGTCATCGGCCGAAACCACGGTCAACGTGACGCCCGCCGCGCTCGGTTTCACCGCCGTCGCCAAGAACCGCAACGACGTCGTCACCATCCCGACCGGCTATTCGATCGGCCTGCTGACCCGCGTCGGCGATCCGATCGCCGAAGGGGTTGCGGCCTATGCCAATAACGGCACCGACACCAATTTCGCCAACCGTATCGGCGACCATGGCGATGCGCTTTATTATTTCGGCCTGAACGCCGACGGCGCGCGCGACGACAACAGCAACACGCGCGGCCTTCTCATGCAGAACCATGAGAATCTGAACGTCCAGTATCTGCATGCCAATGGCCCGACCAACGTGTCGTCGGGTCCGCGCCCCGAAGCCGAGGCGATCAAGGAAATCGAAGCGCACGGCGTCTCGACCGTTGAGGTCGTGCAGGGCACGGGCGGCTGGGCCTATGTCCAGAACAGCGACTTCAACCGTCGCGTCACGCCCAACACGCCGACCGAAATGCGCGGTCCGGCACGCGGCAACGCGCTGCTCGTCACGGCCTATTCGCCTGACGCCACTGTCGGTCGCGGCACGATCAACAACTGCGCGAACGGCGCGACGCCGTGGGCCACGCTGCTGACGTGCGAAGAAAACTGGGCCGGTTATTTCCGTCGCCCGACCGAAGCCGACAATCCGCGCCGTTCGGCCAAGGAAGTCACCGCGCTCACGCGCTACGGCGTCCGCAGCACCAATGGCAACTATGCCTGGGCCAGCGTCACGCCCAGCGACGCGTCGAGCACCGTGTTCCGCAAGTGGGACGCACAGGCCACGGGATCGAGCGCGGCCACCGATTACCGCAACGAACCCAACCAATATGGCTGGGTGGTCGAAATCGACCCCTTCGACCGGGCACGCGCACCGCGTAAGCGCACCGCGCTTGGCCGCTTCAACCATGAAGGCTGCTGGCCGGGCCTGTTCGAAGCCGGCGTTCGCCCCGCCTTCTACATGGGTGACGACGCGCAGAACGAATATCTCTACAAGTTCGTGTCGGCCACGCCTTGGGACGCTGCCGATGCAACGGCGACCGACCGTCTGGCGATCGGCGACAAATATCTCGACAACGGCACGCTCTATGTCGCGCGCTTCAATGCCGATGGTTCGGGCCAGTGGGTGCCACTGGTCTTTGGCCAGGGCACCGTTACCAGCACCAACACCACCTACCCCTTTGCGGATCAGGCGGATGTGCTGGTTCATTGTCGCATCGCCGCCGACGTGTCGGGCGCGACGCGCATGGATCGTCCCGAATGGACCGCGGTCAACCCGGCCAATGGCGAGATGTATCTGACGCTGACCAACAATTCGTCGCGCACGGCGGCGCTGGTCGATCCGGCCAACCCGCGTTCGTATCAGGACGCGCCCAGCACCTCGCGCGGCAACCGCAACGGCCACATCCTGCGCCTGCGCGAAGCCGGTGACACGACCGAAGCGACCAGCTTCACCTGGGACATCTATGTGTTCGCCGCCGGTTCGGACCTCGATCCGACCAACATCAACCTGTCGGCTCTGACCGCTGACAACGACCACTCCAGCCCCGACGGTCTGTGGTTCGGTCGCCCGTCGAATGCATCGGGTCAGGTCAATCCGCTGCTGTGGATCCAGACCGATGACGGCGCTTTCACCGACGTCACCAACAACCAGATGCTGGCCGCTTTCCCGGGCAGCGTCGGTGATGGCGGCACGCGTTCGGTGACCAGCACTGCGGCGGACGGCACGACCAACACCGTCACGACGCGGATCGGTGCCGCCCCCGGCACCAATCTGCGCCGCTTCCTGGTCGGCCCGGTCGAATGCGAGATCACCGGCGTCGACACGACCCCCGATGGCCGCACGCTGTTCGTCGGCATCCAGCATCCGGGCGAAGGTGGCACGCCGACCGAGCCGACCAGCAACTGGCCCGACAGCCAGAGCAACGCGGAAGTCGCCGAAACCGTTCGCCCGCGTTCGGGCGTCGTGTTCATCGTCAAGAATGACGGCGGCGTGGTCGGCCTCTGATCGGCCATCGCCTGAAATGAGAAGGGGGAGGCGTCACCGCCTCCCCCTTTTTTTATTTGCGGTTACGCCTGCCTCAACGATCGGCGGCCGCGCCCGCGCTGATGACCTGTGCATTGCCATCGGCGGCGATAGCGACGACATGGCTGGCGCCGTCCCCGCACTTCGCCCGGTAAACCAACCCCTCGCCCTTGATCTGCTCGCTGCCGGTGACTTGCTGGCATTCGATCCCGGCATCGCGGATCGCGCGGATCATCACCACGTCGCGCTGACCGGGCGGCAGATCGAGAACCGCCGCCTGGTAATTCAGCGCCTCGCCATTTTCGGCGACGCCCATTTCGTTGGACGCCGGCGCGGCCGGTTCACCGCCGCCACATGCCGCCAGCATCACTAGCGCCGCACCTGCAAAAACCGCACGGATCATTGTCCCTCTCCTGCTGCTGCCACATTGTCCGGCGCATAGGCGCGCAGGAACACCGCGGTTCCGCGCGCCGCCCGCGCCACGATCGCTTCGTCACTGGGCCGTTCGATCAGGCCGAGTTTGAGTTCGAAATCGCAAAAACCCTTCCACAACGCGACCAGATCCTCGGCTGCGCGGCCGGCATCGTCGACGCTCAGCTGCCCGGCTTCAGCGGCATCGGTGACGATCTGGGCCAGTGCGCCGCGACACTGACCGGGCGCCGCATCGAAAAAGCGCCGGGCAAGCGCCGGCGATTGTGCGATCTCGCCCGCGATCAGGCGGTCGAATGCGACATGTTCGGGGTCGAACATCAATTCGAGCAACGCCGTGCCGATCTGTGTCAGCCGGTCCTTGAGCGACCGGGCGCCATCCGCAGGCGGCGTGAACAACGCATCCATGCGCGACACTTCACGCCGGACCATCGCTTCGAACAGCGATTCCTTGTCACCGAAGCGGTTATACAACGTGACCTTGGACACCCCCGCGCGCGCCGCAATGTCCTCGATGGTGGAGGCGTGAAACCCGCGCTCCAGAAAACTCTCGCGCGCGGCGACCAGAATGGCGTCCAGTTTTGCCGGGTCGCGCGGTCGTCCCGGCCCCGTCTTTGCGCGCATCGCGGCGCAACAGCCAACGCTGTCAACCAATTCCCATTTGACCCTTCACCTGGTGTGCGACCGGACGGTCGCACGTCGCGACCACCCGATCCATATAGACCTCAGGGTTAATACTGATAGGCCTTGGGAAGCGTTCCCTCCTTGGGGTCGAGATAACGGTCGCGCAGTCGCGTCTGCCGATTGCCCAGCGGTTGCTCAACCCCGTCGACGAACACCGCAGTCGCGGCGGTCCCGACTTCCAAAGGATCGCCGTCCCAGATCACGACGTCTCCGCGCCGCCCTGCGCGCAGCGAGCCGATCTGGTCGCCCATGCCGATCGCCTCGGCGGGCAGCGAGCTGATCGTCGCGAACGCCTGTCCCCAGCTTAGCCCCGAAGCCCCCGGCACCTTGGTCAGCGCGACCAGATTGCCGGCATATTGCTTGACCAGCCGCGCCTGCCGCGCTTCGTCGTCGTTGATCGAGCCGATGCCGACGGTCACGCCCGCCGCCTTCAACCGGCCGATGTTCGACTGGGTGGCGGCCAGTTGCTCGAAACTGGCGGGCAGGTCGGCCAAGGCCGATGCGATGACCGGGATGTTGGCCGCCGCGATCTCCCGCGCGACGGTCCACGCTTCGCTCGCGCCGACCAGCACCAGGCGCAGCGCCGGAAAGGCGCGCTTCAGTTCGATCAGCGTCAGGATGTCCGACGCACGCTCGGCATGGACCAGCAGCGGCATCCGCCCTTCGATGACCGGCACCAACGCTGCGGCGTCGGCGCGCGTCAGCAGCGCATCCTTACCGCGATCGTCATAGCTTTGCGGATCGCGGCGATAGGCCTGCGCTTCATGAAAGGCGTTTTGCAGCATCGCCATCGCCGCCGCGCGGCTGCCCCCGGCGCGCTCGGCCCCGGTCTCGCCCCATTCCATGAACTGGAAGGCGCGCGGCGTCATCACCGCGTCCATGTCGGCGCCCAGATCGATGACGGCGCCCTGCCCGGCAAAGATCGATCCGTGCGGCGCCGGCGCGACGACGGCGCGCGTGATCCCCTCCGCCCGGTTGACCGCAATCGGGGTCGAGCGCGGGTTGACCGCGGGGGCAAGGTCCAGCCCGGCATTGAACACCGATCCTGCGGCGGACGAGTCGTCGGTATCGCGCACGCCATCGACCTCGACCACGCCCATCCGCGTAAAGCCCGCGACGATGCCGGGCGACACCCAACGCCCCCCCGCATCGACGGTGCGGACACCACCTGGCACGGCAACACCCGCACCCGCCGCGACCACGCGACCGCCGCGAATGATAACGGTGCCGCCATCGACCGGCTCCGAACCATCGCCGATGACCAGCTTTGCATTGGTGATCGCCACGTCCTGCGCGGCGGCGGGCAGCGCGGCGGCGGTCGCCATCAGCGCCGCAATCAGCTTGAACCCGCGCATCACTTCACGTCTCCTTCGCCGGGCTGGCCCAGTTCGAAGTCGGACACCGGCCGCATTTTGGGGTTGTTCATGTCATACATCAGCGCGCCGTCGATCCACACGCGTTCGGGCCGGGTATAGACGCTGAACGGATCGCCGTTCCACAGCACCACATCGGCCATCTTGCCGGGTTTCAGGCTGCCGGTCTGCTCGGCGATCCCCATCGCCTTTGCCGGATTGTAGGACAGCCAGGTCCAGGCATGTTCGGGCGTGATCGTCATGCCCGCGCGGCGGCCCGCCGCCATCGCCTTGGCCACTTCCTGGTTCAGCCGCTGGATGCCGTTGGCGTCGTCCGAATGGATCATCGCGCACGCCCCCTCCTTGTCGAGGATGGCGAGGTTCTCGGTCACCGCGTCATAGCTTTCCATCTTGAAGCCATACCAGTCGGCCCATACCGCCGAGCAGACGCCGTTCGCCTTCAACAGGTCGGCGATCTTGTAGCTTTCGACCGCGTGGTGAAAGGTCGAGACCTGATATCCGAACTCCTTGGCCATATCCATGACGATGGCCATTTCGTCGGCGCGGTAGCAGTGGTTGTGGACCAGGATCTCGCCCGACAACACGCCGCGCAACGTATCCATCTGGATATCCCGCGTCGGCGCATCGCCGCCGTCATTCTCGTATTTGTCCCATTTGCGGCGATAGTCGGCCGCCTTGGCCCAGGTCGCGCGATTGACCGCGACATTGCCCATCCGCGTCGAGGGCGCGCGCCCCTTGCCGCCATAAACGCGCTTGGGGTTTTCGCCGCACGCCATTTTCAGTCCGTAAGGCGCGCCGGGGAATTTCATCCCCTGCATGGTCCGTGCATAGACGTTCTTGAGCGTCACCGAACGGCCGCCCATCAGGTTCGCCGAACCGGGCAGGATCTGCAACGTGGTGACGCCGCCATTGGCCAGCGCACGGGCAAAACCGGGGTCCTGCGGCCAGACGGAATGTTCGGCCCATACCTCCGCCGTGATCGGCGCGGTCGCTTCGTTGCCATCGGAATGCGCGTCGACAGCGGGGCTGGGATAATCGCCCAGATGGCTGTGGATGTCGATGATGCCGGGCGTCACCCACTTGCCCTGTCCATCGATCACATCGGCGTCGCCCGCGTCCAGCGCCTGCCCGACCGCCACGATCTTTCCGTCGCGGAACAGCACCTGGCCGTTGTCGATGCGCCCGCCCTCGCCGTCCAGCACGGTGACGTTGGTAATCAGCGTCGGGCGGCCCGGATAGGCGCGATAGGTGGAGGGAAAGGGATCGTGCGAATAGCCCTTGTTCAGGCCCGGCGCGGGCGCCTTGCTGCCCGCCGAGGCGGTGCGGGCGCCAGTCCCGCCATTGGCGGCGCAGCCGGCCAGCAACGCGGCGGCGCCCAGCATCAATGATCGCTTCACATTCGTCTCCCTGATACGCCGCATTCCTCTCGTGCACACCGATCGGCGTCGCGCGTTATCGCGTCAAAGCCGTTCTGATTGGCCGGAAAAATGCCACCCCTCTTGATCGGTAAAGGGTGAAACGAAATCGCCTGCATGTAAATCGCCGATTTCCGCATCGTCGCTTTTGCCCGCGCCCCGCTGACCCGCTATCGAAGCGGCGACGGATCAGCATCAATGAGGATTGGCGATGCCCAAATCATGGCGGAAGATCGCGGTGGCGCTGGGGCTGGCGGTGTCGCCGGTCGCGCTGTCGGCACAGGCGCAGCAGTCGCCCGCGCCTGCCCCGGCAGAGGCACCCGCCACGGCCACGGCGACGGTCGATGCCGACCCGGCTTTGTGGGTCTTGCGCGACGACGACACGACCATCTATCTGTTCGGCACCATCCACGTCCTGAAACCGGGCCTGTCATGGTTCGATGAAGGCGTTCGCAAGGCGTTCGACGACAGTGACGAGGTCGTGCTGGAAATGGTGACGCCTGAGCCACAGGCGATGCAGGCGTTGATCCAGCGGCTGGCAATCACCAACGGCGGCCCGACACTTCCCGAAAGACTCGCGCCCGACAAGCGCGCAGCCTATCTCGCCGCACTGGGTGAGATGGGGCTGCCCGCCAATGTCTTCGACCGCACCGACCCGTGGTTCGCATCGACGAATCTGTCGATCCTGCCGCTCATCAAGCTGGGCTATGATCCGGCACAGGGGGCCGAGGCACAGATTACCGCCGCCGCGAAAAGCGCGCGCAAGCCGGTATCGGGACTTGAGACGGCAGAGCAGCAGCTCGGCTATTTCGAATCGCTGCCCGACACGGCGCAGATAAAGCTGCTCAATTCGACCGTGGCCGAACTGCCGCGTATCCAGCCGATGATCGAAACGATGGTCGATGCCTGGGCAAAGGGGCAGCCCGACCGGCTGGCGACGGTCATGAACGACGGCCTGACCGACGTGCCGGAGGTTGCACAGGTGCTGCTTGCCGATCGCAACACGCGCTGGGCCGAATGGATCGACACGCGGCTTGACAAGCCCGGCACGGTGTTCATGGCGGTGGGCGCCGGCCATCTGGCGGGGCACGACAGCGTGATGGCCAAGCTGGCCGATCGCAAATTGCGGGCCGTGCGCGTCCCCTACTGACCCGGATGCAACGACAAACGAAAAAGGGCCGGGAGCGAACCCCCGGCCCTTTTTTCTGTTCGGGTCTGGACCGACCTGATGCGGGTCCCCGGCCAGGCACGCCTGACCGGGGCCATATCAGATCAGAAGTCCATGCCGCCCATGCCGCCCATGCCGCCACCGGGCATTGCGGGGGCCGCCGACTTGTCTTCGGGCAGCTCGCTCACCGCCGCTTCGGTGGTGATGAGCAGGCCGGCGACCGATGCCGCGTTCTGCAGCGCGGTGCGAACGACCTTGGTCGGGTCGATCACGCCGGCCGACACCAGGTTCTCATAGGTGTCGGTCGCCGCGTTGAAGCCGAACGACGTGTCGGTCTGGTCGAGCAGCTTGCCCGACACGACCGCGCCGTCGTGACCCGCATTCGCCGCAATCTGACGGACCAGCGAGGTCAGCGACTTGCGGACGATGTCCACGCCGCGCGTCTGGTCCTCATTCTCGCCCTTCAGCCCTTCAAGCGCCTTGGTCGCATAGAGAAGCGCCGTGCCGCCACCGGGGACGATGCCTTCTTCGACGGCTGCGCGGGTCGCGTGCAGCGCGTCGTCGACGCGGTCCTTGCGCTCCTTGACTTCGACTTCCGAAGCGCCGCCGACCTTGATGACGGCCACGCCGCCCGCCAGCTTCGCCAGACGCTCCTGGAGCTTCTCGCGGTCATAGTCGCTGGTGGTGACTTCGATCTGCTGACGGATCGCATCGGTGCGGCCCTTGATCGCGTCGGCTTCACCGGCACCATCGACGATGATGGTGTTGTCCTTGTCGATGGTCACGCGCTTGGCGGTGCCGAGCATACCCAGCGTCACCGATTCGAGCTTGATGCCCAGATCTTCGCTGATGACTTCGCCCTTGGTCAGGATCGCGATGTCTTCCAGCATCGCCTTGCGACGATCGCCAAAGCCCGGCGCCTTGACCGCCGCGACCTTCAGGCCGCCGCGCAGCTTGTTGACGACCAGGGTCGCCAGCGCTTCGCCTTCGATATCCTCGGCGATGATGAGGAGCGGACGGCCCGACTGCACCACCGCTTCGAGGATCGGCAGCATCGCCTGCAGCGACGACAGCTTCTTCTCGTGGATCAGGATGTAGGGGTCGCTCAGTTCGACCGCCATCTTCTCCGGGTTGGTGATGAAATAGGGCGACAGATAACCGCGGTCGAACTGCATCCCCTCGACAACGTCGAGTTCGAACTCGAGACCCTTGGCCTCCTCGACGGTGATGACGCCTTCCTTGCCGACCTTCTCCATGGCTTCGGCGATCTTCTCGCCGACTTCACGGTCGCCATTGGCCGAAATGATGCCGACCTGGGCGATTTCGCTCGAACCCGAAACCGGCTTCGAACGCGCCTGAAGGTCCGCGACCACCTTGGTCACGGCCAGATCGACGCCGCGCTTCAGGTCCATCGGGTTCATGCCGGCCGCAACCGACTTCATGCCTTCGCGAACGATCGCCTGGGCCAGCACGGTGGCCGTGGTGGTGCCGTCACCGGCGACGTCGTTGGTCTTCGAGGCGACCTCGCGGACCATCTGCGCGCCCATGTTCTCGAACTTGTCCTTGAGTTCGATTTCCTTGGCGACGCTGACGCCGTCCTTGGTGATGCGGGGCGCACCGAACGACTTGTCGATCACGACGTTGCGACCCTTCGGCCCCAGCGTGACCTTGACCGCGTCGGCGAGGATGTCGACGCCGCGCAGGATGCGTTCACGCGCGTCGCGGCTGAATTTCACGTCCTTGGCTGCCATGTGGCTACCCTTTCAGTTGAATTGGAAACGGATAAACGAAAAGCGCGAATTATGCCTGGACGATGCCCAGGATGTCGCTTTCCTTCATGATGAGCAGGTCTTCGCCGTTCACCTTGACCTCGGTGCCCGACCACTTGCCGAACAGGATGCGATCCCCGGCCTTGACGTCCAGCGGGCTGACCTCGCCCTTGTCGTTCTTGGCACCGGCGCCGGCGGCGACGACTTCGCCTTCCTGCGGCTTTTCCTTGGCGGTTTCGGGGATGATGATGCCGCCAGCCGTCTTTTCCTCGGCTTCGACACGGCGGACCAGCACACGGTCGTGCAACGGACGAAAGTTCATGCGCCTTCCTCTCAAAAGGGATGGTTGACCTTGCTTAGCACTCAACTCGGCCGAGTGCTAACGGAGGCGGATATGTTGCGGCGGCGATGAGTCGTCAAGCCGCTGCCCGACAAAAATAGCGGCTGCTCGCGCTGTGTTACGCGGCCAAGACGCCGTTGCCTGTCGCGCGGCGATGCTCTAGCGCAAAGCGTCGATGCGAAGGAGAATTGCGACGTGAAGCTGGTGCGGGCCGCGTGGAAGCTGCTGGTCGGAATCAAGGACGCGCTCGTCCTGATCTTCATGCTGCTGTTTTTCGGAACGCTGTTCGCATTGTTGTCGAGCCGGCCGAACGCCGCGACCATCAGCAATGGCGCGCTGCTGGTCGAGCTGCAGGGCCAGATCGTCGAACAGCCGCAGGAAGTCGACCCCTTTGCCGGGCTGGCGGGCGGCGACATCGTGCGCGAAACGCGGCTGCGCGACGTGGTTCGCGCGCTGGAAGTCGCGCGCAGCGACGACCGGGTGAAGGCCGTCGTCCTCGACCTCGACAGCTTCACCGGCGGCTATCCCGCCATCGTGGCGCAGGTCGCCGAAGCGGTCGGCGCGGTGCGCGCCACGGGCAAGCCGGTGCTGGCTTATGCCATGGGCTATACCGATGCCGGTTATCTGATTGCCGCCAATGCCAGCGAAATCTGGTCGCACCCTTTTGTGGGCACCGTGCTGACCGGGCCGGGCGGATCGCAGCTTTATTACAAGGGGTTGATCGACAAGCTGGGCGTCAACGCGCACATCTATCGCGTCGGCACCTATAAATCGGCGGTCGAACCTTATCTTCGCGTCGACCAGTCGCCTGAGGCGCGCGCCGCCAATCAGGCGCTGTATGGCGCCATCCAGTCGCGCTGGCTGGAGCTGGTGGGCAAGGCGCGGCCCAAGGCGCGCGTCGCCGCGTTCCTGTCGCGCCCGGCCGAGCTGGTCGGGGCCGCCGGCGGCGATCTTAGCCGCGCCAACCTCACCGCCGGGCTGATCGACAAGACCGGCGACGAAATCGCATTCGGCAAGCGTGTGGCCGAACTGGCAGGCGCACCGGCAGGCAAGCCCGCGGGCAGTTTCAACACGATCAAGCTGGCCGATTATCTCGCCGCCAATCCGGCCGCCGCCACGGGCGACGCGATCGGCGTGGTGACAGTGGCGGGCGAAATCGTCGATGGCAAAGCCGGACCCGGCAGCGCGGCGGGCGACACCATCGCCGGCCTGATCCTCAAGGGGCTGGCGGAAAAGAATCTCAAGGCACTGGTTGTGCGCGTCGATTCGCCGGGCGGATCGGTGATGGCCTCGGAGAAGATTCGTCAGGCGATCCTTCAGGCCAAGGCGCAGGGCCTGCCCGTCACCGTGTCGATGAGCGGGCTGGCCGCATCGGGCGGTTACTGGGTATCGACGCCCGGCGACGTGATCTTTGCCGAACCGAACACCATCACCGGCTCGATCGGTGTGTTCGGCGTGATCCCGACTTTCGAAAACGCGATCACCAGGATCGGCGTCACCGCCGATGGCGTTCGCACCACGCCGCTGTCGGGCC
>NZ_DATJLI010000102.1:0-6238 GCF_035490575.1 Sphingomonas sp.
GTTTCTGCCGCATCCCGCCGCCGACGGAACGCCGACGATCTATATCTACGAGCGTTGGCGCGATCGCGCTGCGTTCGAGTTTCATCACGCCCAGCCCTATACGCGCGACGTGTTCAGGCAATATCAGGACTGGCTTGCCGAGCCGGTTCGCCTGACCGAACTCGCCGACCAACTGGTGTAAAGAACATGGCCTCTCTCAAGGCGCTGAAAATGCGGATCGGGTCGGTCAAGTCGACCCAGAAGATCACCAAGGCGATGAAGATGGTCGCCGCCGCCAAGCTGCGCCGCGCGCAGGAAGCGGCGGAAGCCGGTCGCCCCTATGCCCAGCGGCTGGAAGCGGTCGTCGCACGCCTTGCCGCCAGTGTCGGCGGTTCGGACAATGCGCCGCTTTTGCTGTCGGGCACGGGCAAGGACCAGGTGCATCTGTTCGTCGTCGCCACCAGCGACAAGGGGCTGGCGGGCGCGTTCAACACCAACATCGCCCGCCTGGCGCGCCGCCGCGCCGACGAACTGATCGCGCAGGGCAAGACCGTGCGCTTCTATACGATCGGCAAGAAGGGCCGTGCGGTCCTCAATCGCCTGTATCGCGACCTGATCGTCCATTCAGAAGAGCCGGGCGACCTGGGCAAGCTGACCTTTGACAGCGCGCGCGGCTATGCCGACGACCTGATCGCGCGGTTCCAGGCGGGCGAGTTCGACGTCGCGCACTTGTTCTATGCCAATTTCAAATCGGTGCTGACGCAGGAACCGACCGAGCAGCAGATCCTGCCCGTGCGCGTGCCGACCGCCAGCGCCAGCCAGTCCGATGGCGGCGCGGTCATGGAATATGAGCCGGACGAGGAATCGATCCTCGCCGACCTGCTGCCGCGCAACGTCGCCATCCAGATCTATCGCGCGCTGCGCGAAAACGCCGCGTCGGAACAGGGTTCCAAGATGACGGCGATGGACAATGCCACGCGCAATGCCGGCGACCTCATCAAGCGGCTGAACATCGAATATAACCGCAGCCGTCAGGCCGCGATCACGACCGAGCTGGTCGAGATCATCTCAGGTGCGGAGGCGCTTTGATGCGGATGCGTGCCGGTCTTTCGCTGCTGGGCGCGGCGCTGCTTTCCGCCTGTGGTGGCGAAAGCGGCCCGACCGTGCTCGAGAACGAAGCGCGTGAGGCACAGACCGCCGCGACGATGGCAGGCTGGGACCGCGCCTTCTCGACGCCGCGCGAAACGATCGGCCGGGTCAACCAGTTCGGTTTCCACGCGGGCGACTATGCCGCCGATGGGGACACGTTCCTGACGCGCGGCGACCCGATCACCATGTCGCAGTCGGACGCGAAGGCGCCCAACAAGGCAATGTTCGAAGCCGCCGGCCCGACCGCCAACCGCTTCGAGCGCATGGTGTTTACCCTGGCGATCACCGATCCCGCCAATGCCGACACCGCCAAGCAGCGTTTCGCCGACATGCTGCGCGCGTTCCTGTCGCAATATGAACTGGAAGATGAAGGCGCGTTCGACGCCGTCATCGACGAGACCGACGCCGACGGCCCCGTCGCCGGCACGCCCGCTTCGATCGCCGTCGACCAACGCGAAGGCGATCAGCGGACGATCACCGTAACCTTTACCCGCCCGACCGGGACGACCCCGGTAATCCCAGACCAAGGACAAGCAGATGGCAACCGCGCCTGAACTCATCCGCCCCGCAGGCGGCACCAACAATGTCGGCCGCATCGCCCAGGTGATCGGTGCTGTCGTCGACGTGTCGTTCGACGGCACGCTGCCGGCGATCCTGTCGGCGCTGGAAACCGACAATAACGGCCAGCGCCTCGTCCTCGAAGTCGCGCAGCATCTGGGCGAGAACACCGTCCGCACCATTGCGATGGACGCGACCGAGGGTCTGACCCGCGGCCAGACCGTGACCGACACCGGCAACCAGATCCAGGTGCCAGTGGGTCCCGCGACGCTGGGCCGCATCCTGAACGTCATCGGCGAGCCGATCGACGAGCGTGGCCCTGTCGCCACCGACATGAAGGCGCCGATCCACGCCAAGGCGCCGGAATTCATCGAACAGTCGACCGAAAGCTCGATCCTCGTCACCGGCATCAAGGTCATCGACCTGCTCGCCCCTTATGCAAAGGGCGGCAAGATCGGCCTGTTCGGCGGCGCGGGCGTCGGCAAGAC
The DNA here is from genome assembly GCF_035490575.1 of Sphingomonas sp. GTDB lineage: Bacteria > Pseudomonadota > Alphaproteobacteria > Sphingomonadales > Sphingomonadaceae > Sphingomonas. The sequence goes on from NZ_DATJLI010000102.1 coordinate 2,175, forward strand.
GGTGCTGATCCAGGAACTCATCAATAACATCGCCAAGGGTCATGGCGGCACCTCGGTCTTCGCTGGCGTCGGTGAGCGCACGCGTGAGGGCAACGACCTGTATCACGAATTTCTCGACGCCGGCGTCATCGCCAAGGACGAGGCGGGCAACGCGGTCAGCGAAGGATCGAAGGTTGCGCTGGTCTATGGCCAGATGAACGAACCGCCGGGCGCGCGCGCGCGCGTCGCGCTGTCGGGCCTGACGATCGCCGAATATTTCCGCGATGTCGAAGGACAGGACGTGCTGTTCTTCGTCGACAACATCTTCCGCTTCACCCAGGCGGGCGCCGAAGTGTCGGCACTGCTGGGCCGCATCCCGTCGGCGGTGGGTTATCAACCCACGCTGTCGACCGATATGGGCGCGCTGCAGGAACGCATCACCTCGACCAACAAGGGTTCGATCACCTCGGTTCAGGCCGTGTATGTGCCCGCCGACGATCTTACCGATCCGGCGCCGGCCACGTCGTTCGCGCATCTTGACGCGACGACGGTGCTGAACCGCGCGATTTCGGAACTCGGCATCTATCCGGCGGTCGATCCGCTCGATTCGACCAGCCGCGTGCTCGAGCCGCGCGTCGTCGGTCAGGAGCATTACGAAACCGCCCGCGCGGTGCAGTCGATCCTTCAGAAGTATAAGAGCCTTCAGGACATCATCGCCATCCTCGGCATGGATGAACTGTCGGAAGAGGACAAGCTGACCGTCAGCCGCGCACGCAAGATCCAGCGCTTCCTCAGCCAGCCGTTCCACGTCGCCGAAGTCTTCACCGGCATCCCCGGCGCATTCGTGCAGATCGAAGACACCATCAAGTCGTTCAAGGCGGTGGTAAACGGCGAATATGACCATCTGCCCGAATCGGCCTTCTACATGGTCGGCGGCATCGATCAGGCGGTCGAAAAGGCCAGGAAGCTGGCCGAAAACGCCTGATGACATGCCCCTCCCCTCCCCCATCAGCGGGGAGGGGATTTAGGAAATCGCGATGCCCCTGCACTTCGAACTCGTGACGCCCGAAAAGCTCCTCCGGTCGGAGGATGTGCATATGGTCGTCGTCCCCGGCACCGAGGGCGACTTCGGCGTGCTCGAAGGGCACGCGCCCTTCATGTCGACGATCCGCGATGGCGAGATCATGGTGCACAAGACCGCCGGCGCCGCGCCCGAGGCGATTCGCATCGAGGGTGGCCTTGCCGAAGTAACGACCCGCGGCCTGACGGTGCTGGCCGAAAAGGCGGGCTGAACGCCGTTAGGTCAGACTGCGCGCCAGAAGGAAGCCGGGCCGGCAACGCCCGGCTTCCTTGCGTTTCGGGCCACCGACGCCCGCCGCCCAACGTGGTTAGGTAATTGTCAAACCTTCCCGTTTACGCCTTTGGCCCGAAGTTGAAGGCGTTGAACAAGGGTCGGGCAATGAGCGCATTCGGGCGGCGAAGTGGCGTAACCAGTGGCGGGCGGCCGGCCTTTGGCGTCGCGCGGCCGATGCACGGCCCCGGCAATGGCCGGCCCGAACCCGATCTTGCCGATCAATTCCCCCCGCTCGACACGCTGCCGCTGCCGGGCGCGATGCATGGCATCGGCGTGGAAAGCGACCTTGCGACCTCCGCCTTCACTGGCGACGCGCTGCAACGATTGGCCGATCGCCAGGCTTCGTCGGGCGATGCGGCCAACAGCCGGGTCGAGGGGTTCGAAAGCTCGATCCACCGCATCAAGGAACAGGTGCTGCCGCGCCTGCTGGAACGCGTCGATCCAGAGGCCGCCGCCACCCTGTCCAAGGACGAGCTGGCCGAAGAGTTCCGGCCGATCATCCACGAGGTGCTGGCCGAACTGAAACTGACGCTCAACCGGCGCGAACAGTTCGCGCTGGAAAAGGTGCTGGTCGACGAGTTGCTGGGCCTCGGCCCGCTTGAGGAATTGCTGTCGGACCCTGCGATCAGCGACATCATGGTCAACGGTCCCGAACAGACCTTTGTCGAGCGCAAGGGCAAGCTGGAACTCGCCTCGATCCAGTTTCGGGATGAAGAACACCTGTTCCAGATCGCCCAGCGCATCTGCAATTCGGTCGGCCGGCGTGTCGACCAGACCACGCCGCTGGCCGATGCCCGCCTGAAAGACGGCAGCCGCGTCAACGTCATCGTCCCGCCGCTCAGTCTGCGCGGCACCGCGATCTCGATTCGTAAATTCTCCGCCAAGCCGATCACGCTCGACATGATGGCCAAGGGCGGGTCGATGTCGGAAAAAATGGCGACCTGTCTCAAGGTCGCGGGCGCGTGCCGGTTCAACGTCGTGATTTCGGGCGGCACGGGTTCGGGCAAGACGACGATGCTCAACGCATTGTCCAAGATGATCGACCCCGGTGAGCGCGTGCTGACGATCGAGGACGCCGCCGAATTGCGGCTCCAGCAGCCGCACTGGCTCCCCCTCGAAACCCGCCCGCCGAACCTGGAGGGCGTGGGCGAGATCACCATCCGCGATCTGGTGAAGAACGCGCTGCGTATGCGCCCCGACCGCATCATCCTGGGCGAAATCCGTGGCAGCGAGTGTTTCGACCTGCTGGCGGCGATGAACACCGGCCATGACGGGTCGATGGCGACGCTTCACTCCAACTCCCCGCGCGAATGCCTGGCGCGTATGGAGAACATGGTGATGATGTCGGACATCAAGGTGCCCAAGGAAGCGATCAGCCGCCAGATCGCCGATTCGGTCGACCTGATCGTTCAGGTCAAGCGCCTGCGCGACGGCTCCCGCCGCGTCACCAACATCACCGAAGTGATCGGCATGGAAGGCCCGGTGATCGTCACGCAGGAATTGTTCAAGTTCGAATATCTGGACGAAAGCGCCGACGGCAAGATCATCGGCGAATATCGCTCGATGGGCCTGCGCCCCTATACGCTGGAAAAGGCCAAGCAGTTCGGCTTTGACCAGGCGCTGCTGGAGGCCTGCCTCTAACGCGCCTTGCGGCAACGGTCAGAGCAGAATTTCACATTATCCCAGTCGCGCGCCCATTTCTTGCGCCATGCGAACGGACGGCCGCACGCTTCGCACATTTTGGTCGGCAGATGCGGCTTCTTATGCGCCATCGCCGTTCGCGCGGCGCCGGTCCCATTCGGTCAGTTCATAAGCGATCGACGCCTCGACCAGCGTTTCCCACATCGCCGCGACCGCATCCGACGGGATCGCGGCGGCCTGTGCGACGGCCACAGCCTGTTCGATCACCTGGCGTTTGCGCCCCTCGTCGCGCACCTGCCCGCGTTCGGCCTTGATGCGGGCGGCGGCGCGCATATAGCCGAAGCGCGTTGCCAGCAGCGCGACGAGTTGCCGGTCGAGCGCGTCGACTCCGGTGCGGACCTGGGCCATCGTGGTGCAGGCATCGGGTGAAATCGGCTGAGTCATGCCGCCGCGCTTAACCTGTGGTCGGCGCGGCGTCACCACTTGTCGCCAAGCACTTGTTGAAAGGCGATACTTCCGACAGAACAGACCCTCGTCAGTGGAGTCAGCGCCGATGTTCACCGCGTTCCTGCTTGCCGCCGCCCTCCCCCTTTCGCCCGTTCAGGACGACCGCGCCGAGGCGCCAAGGGCGGAGAAGAAGATCTGCAAGGGCCAGGCCAAGACCGGCACACGCGTGCGCGCAAAGCGGGTTTGCAAGACGCAGGCCGAATGGGACGCCGACGCACAGCTCAATCAGGATCAGGCCCGCGGCATGAGCAACATGCAGTCGCGCTGACGACTGCGATCTTGACTTGCCGTCGGGGCGACGCTACGGGCCACGGCTTCGCAATTCAGGCTCCGCACCCCGGTGAAGCGGCGGCCACGATGCAATCGCATCGGGCGATGACCGGGATCGCGATCATGGACGGTTTCAGGCCGATCAGGGTCAACGTCGTTGGCAATATTGCAAGGTAATTCACATGTCGAAGCGCTCCAGCGCCAAGTATAAACTCGATCGTCGCATGGGCGAGAATATTTGGGGCCGCCCCAAATCGCCCGTCAACAAGCGTGAATATGGTCCCGGCCAGCACGGCCAGCGCCGCAAGGGCAA
>NZ_DATJLI010000103.1:0-15536 GCF_035490575.1 Sphingomonas sp.
GCCGATGCGCTGGTGACGCGCAAGGACCCGCTGGCCTTCTGGCGGCGGCTGCGCGTCTATGATCCCGATCTGGCGGCGCGGATGCCGACGCTGGCATGAGCGAGCTTCCGCATGTCGAGATCGCCACCGACGGCGCGTGCAAGGGCAACCCCGGCCCCGGCGGCTGGGGCGTGCTGATCCGCTTTGGCGCGCGCGAGAAGGAATTGTCAGGCGCAGAGGCGCTGACCACCAACAATCGCATGGAATTGATGGCCGCCATTCAGGGACTGAACGCGCTGACCAAGCCGTGCCGCGTCACCCTGTCCACCGACAGCCGCTATGTCATGGACGGGCTGACCAAATGGATTCACGGCTGGCGCAAGAATGGCTGGAAAACCGCGTCACGCCAGCCGGTCAAGAATGCCGAACTGTGGCAGGCATTGCTGGATGCCGCCGCACCCCACCGCGTCGAATGGGTCTGGGTCAAGGGCCATGCCGGCCACCCCGACAACGAACGCGCCGACAGGTTGGCCAGCGATGCGGCCAAGTCGATCGGCCGCTGAACCCCAACCTATCGAAACCGTGCCGGCGAATAGCGTGCGGGATCGACTCCGCTAAGCCATGCCGGGGCCGCCGCGCCGGTCAGAAGTGCCGCGCCCAGTGCAGCGGCGGCGGGGGCGGTCTGGATGCCGAAACCGCCCTGCCCCGCGAACCAGAAAAACCCCTCGCCAGCCGGATCGAAGCCATAGACGGGCAGCCGGTCGAGCGCGAAGCTTCGTAGGCCCGCCCAACGCCGCTCGACCGCTTCCACTCGCCAGTCGACAGCGGTCTGGAACCGGTCGACGGCAACCGCCACGTCGATTTCCTCCGGCGCGACATCGCGCGGCGTATCGGGCACCTCGTCATGCGGCGACAGCCAGACACGGCCCCCGGCCTCGGGCTTGAAATAGAAGCGGTCGATCCCGTCACGCACCAGCGGCGCATCGGCGGCCATCGGCGGATCGACGCGCAGTTGCACCATCGTGCGCCGCAATGGTGCGATCCCGATCGGCGCCAGCCCCGCCGAGCGCGCGATCGGATCGGCCCATGCGCCACCGGCATTGACCAGGATACCCCCCGAAAAATCGCCCGCATCCGTGACGATCGACCAACCGCCGCCCTTGCGAACTGCCGATTGCAACCGCGCCCGCGTGACCAGCGTCACCCCGCGCCGCCGCGCCAGCGCCAGATAGGCGGCGTGCAGTCGCCCGACATCGATGTCGCGGCAGGTCGGCTCATAAACCGCCCGCACCCATTCGGGTCGCAGCCCCGGCAGCATCGCGTGCGGATCGACGCGTTCCAGCTCGACACCCGTGCCCGCGAATGCCACGACAAAGGCGTCCAGCGCGTCGCCGTCCTGCTCGCGCCCGATAAACAATTCGCCGCGCGGCTTCAGAAAGCTCTCGCCGCCCAGTTCCTCCGGCGGTCGCAACAGGATGGGGCCGGATGCCGTGGTCAGCGGCTGCACCCCCGGCCCGCCATAAGTCTCTGACCAGAATGCAGCCGAACGCCCGGTCGCGTGATAGCCGGGCTGGTCCTCCGCCTCGATCAACAGCACGCGGGCATCAGGCGCAACTTCGGCGGCAAGGCTGGCGCCGGCAATCCCCCCGCCTGCGATCACAATGTCGAAACTCTGGTTCAAGCCGGCGCCTTTTGGTCGAGAAACGCGTCGATCGCCGCAAGCGCGCGGTCGCGCACCCCATCGGCTTCGCGCAAAAGTTCGTGCGCCGCCTCGCGGCCAAAGGCAAGGATGCGCGCATCGGGCAACCGCGACAGGATCGCCCGCGCCGCGCGCGGATCGACCAGCGCATCCGCTTCGGCGATCAGGCCCAGTAACGGCACCTGCATGTCGGACAGCCGCACATCCCGACCCAGCGCCAGCGTCCGGGCAAAGGCATCGGCCACCCATCCCCAGCTTGGCGGCCCGGTCATCAGCCGGGCGTCGGCCTGTTGCCACCAGATTTCGTCGGCATATCGATCGGCATCATGCGTCAGCAGCTCCTGGCGGGTCTCGGTCGTGGCGGGCCGTTCGTTCCCCTTCCACGCGGGTCTTGCCGGATCGCCGATCGAGCGCATCAGTCGCGCGGCCCACCCCCCGATACGCGCCGGAACCGGTCCGTTCAGGCCCAGCATCGGCGCGACCAGCACCGCCGCCGCCGGATTGACCGACCGCTCGACCAGCGCCTGCAACGCGATATAGCCGCCCATCGAATGGCCGATCAGGACATGCGGCCCCGGCGTGCGCGCGGCCCATCCGGACCAGAAAGCGCGCAAATCGTCATTGAAGAGATCGAACCGCTCGACATGACCGCAATGCGGATGCGGCCCGCAACGCCCCGACCCGCCCTGCCCGCGCCAGTCGAAGCTGGCGACGTTCCAGCCGCGGCGATTCAAGTGATGGAAGGTTTCGAGATATTTCTCAAACACATCGCCCCGTCCCGCCTGAAACAGGATGCTGCCGCGCGCGCCGCCGGGTGCTGTTGCCGCCCATTCGAAGGCGCGGTGTCTCCAGCCATCGGGGGCGCGCCATTCGCCGATCGCGGCGTCGGGTGGATAGCGTCGGCGTAAATCCAGTGGTCCTGCCATGGGCGATGGTTACGTTTTGGCAAGCCATGTCGTCTAGGTCGAATGACATGGGGGTTAATTTCGCGATCATGCTGCCGCTGGCGCTTGCCTGTCTGCTGGTATCGGCAGGTATCGAGGACGTGCGCCGTCGGGAGATCGCGAACTGGAAAAACGCCGCCATCGCGGCGCTGGCTCCGCTCTGGTGGTGGGCGACCGACATGGCGCCGTGGCCCGACATGGCATTTCAGCTGGCGCTGGGCGCAGGCGCGTTTGCGCTGTTCGCCGCGGCATTCGCGATCGGGATGATGGGTGGCGGCGACGTGAAGATGATCGCCGCGCTGGCGTTATGGGTGCCGGTCGGGGCGCTGGCGTCGATGCTGATTGCGATGTCGCTGATCGGCGGCGCGATCACGCTGGCGATGATGATCGAACGCAAATGGCGCCGCACGCCGGAACCGCCGGAGATCCCCTATGGCGTCGCGATCGCGTGCGCGGCGATGCTCACGTTTAGCGAACCACTCCTTAACCATTTTCGGTGACTGGTAACGTCCAGAAAACCGGCTGCGAATCGAAAAGGCCAAGAACGTCATGGATGGACGAAAGATCATTCTGCTGGCAGGCGCGCTGATTGTCGCGGCCCTGACCGCGTTCATGGCGCGAAGCCTGTTCACCGGCGCCTCCGCGCCCGTCGCCGGCGCTCAGGTGGTGGCACCGCCCGCGCCCACTGGCCCCCGCGTGATGGTCGCAACCCGCGCGCTGCCGGTCGGCACGATCATCGGTCCCGATTCGGTCAAGTTCCAGCCCTGGCCCGAAGAACTGATCGAAAACGCCTATTTCGTCGAGGCCGGTGGCTTCGATCCCAAGACGGTCATGGGCACCGTCGTGCGCTTTGCCGTGCCCGCCGGACAGCCGGTGACGCAAGGCGCGCTGGTCAAGCCCGGCGACCGCGGCTTTCTGGCGGCGGCACTCGGCGCCGGGATGCGCGCCGTGACCGTGCCGGTCAGCGCACAATCGTCCGTCGCGGGCTTCGTCTTTCCGGGCGACCGCGTCGACCTCATCCTCACCCAGTCGGTCGAGGGCGGCGGCGACGGTCCCCCGCTCAAGGCGTCGGAAACCGTGCTGCGAAACCTGCGTGTGCTGGCCACGGATCAGCGCGTCGACAAGCAGACTGACGACAAGGGCAACACCGTCGTCAACACCTTCTCGACCGTCACTCTGGAAGCGACCCCCAGCATCGCCGAGAAGATCGCCGTTGCCCAGCAGGTCGGTTCGCTGTCGCTGTCGCTGCGTTCGATCGCCGACAACGCCGCCGATCTTGAGGAAGCCATCGCATCGGGCGCCATCGACGTGCCGGAGGGCGATGATCCGTCTGCCGAAAAGCTGATGATGGCGCGCGCAGCGGCGCTGCCGGTGGCGGGCAAGGCCAGTTTCTCGACGGGTGCCGACGTGTCTCGTTTCCAGCGGGCCACGGTGCCGGGTCGCAGCAGTTCGAATATCGCCGGCGGACCGCAGATCGCGGCGGCGGGGCCGGGCTTTCCCGGTGGCGCGCCGGCAGCGGCCGCCGCGACCGGGCCGGTCGTCAGGGTTTCACGCGGCACGACCGTGACCGCCGTCGAAGTTGGGGGGAAGAAGTAATCATGGCGACCAAGCCATTCAGCCGCGCCATGGCGCTGGCGCTAACGGCCGCGCCGATCGCGCTCGCCGTCGCCGCCCCACCCGCCGCGGCGCAAAGCGTCAGCACGCCCGAAGGCATCGTTCAGATCGCCACCGGCCGCGGTCGGCTGGTGACCGTGCGTGAACCGATCAGCGACGTTTTCGTCGCGGCGGAGGGGATCGCCGACGTGACCGTCCGCTCCCCCACCCAATTCTGGGTTTTCGGCAAGGCGCCGGGCGAAACCACCGTCTATGCCGTGACCAAGGCGGGTAAGATCGCCTATTCGTCGAACCTGCGCGTCGGTGACAATATCGACTCGATCGGGTCGATGCTGCGCCTGGCGATGCCCGATGCCACGATCACCGCCACGCCGATGAACGGACTGGTGCTGCTGACCGGCACCGTCGCCAACCCGTCCGACGTGGCCGAGGCCGAACGGCTGACCCAGGCCTTTATCGGCGAAAAGAGCAAGGTCGTCTCGCGCCTTCGCACCTCGACCCCGCTTCAGGTCAATCTGCAGGTAAAGATCGCCGAGGTCAGCCGCAGCTATCTGAAGAATATCGGCGCGAACCTGACCAATCGCGACGGCGGCTCGTTCCTGTTCGGCCTTTCGCGCGGACGACAGGGTTCGATCACGACCGTTCCCGGCGTGCCGGGCCTGCCGGGGGCGCCAGTCGACGCCAACGGCGCCCGCCCCGGCGACACGCTGTATCAATTCCCCGGTGCACAGGATGGCAGCACGCTGATCGGCGCAGCGGGCCGGTTCCTCGGCACCGACCTGCTGGCATCGCTCGACCTGGGCGAAACGATCGGACAGGTGACGACGCTGGCAAACCCCAATCTGACCGCGCTGTCCGGTGAGACCGCGACGTTCCTGGCCGGTGGCGAAATCCCGATCCCGATCAGCCAGGGCTTTGGCGCGGTGTCGGTCCAGTATCGTCAATATGGCGTCAGCCTGGCCTATACCCCGACGGTGCTGGCCGATGGCCGCATCTCGCTGCGCGTGCGGCCAGAAGTGTCCGAACTGTCATCGGCAGGCGCGGTCACGATCGAGGGCGTGCAGATCCCCGCACTCACTACCCGCCGCGCGGAAACGACGATCGAGCTTGGCTCGGGCCAGAGCTTCATGATCGGCGGCTTGTTGCAGAACAATCACAACAACCAGATCGAAAAGACGCCCGGCCTTGGCGACGTGCCCATTCTGGGCGCGCTGTTCCGGTCGAACGGTTTTCGGCGGCAGGAAACCGAGTTGGTGATCGTCGTCACCCCGTATCTGGTCAAGCCGGTCGATGCGAACCAGATCGCCCTGCCGACCGACGGCTACAAGACGCCCGGCGATGTCGAGCGCGTGTTGCTCGGCCAGCTCGAAGGGCTGGGCGGCAATCGCGACCGCCCGCGCCCCACCATGGTGACGCCGCCTGCGGCCCAGCCGGTGATCGGCGCGTCGAACGCCCTGCCCGGCGCTGCCGCGCCCGTCGCACCGCCCGCACCCGTGACGGCAAAGGGCGTTGCCGCCCCCGGCTTCAGCAATTGAGGATGCCAAAGATGCGTCATTCCATCGCCGCGCTGCTCGCATCGGCCACGTTGCTGGCAGGATGTGGCGGCACGATGAACCAGTCGGTCGAATCGGTGCACCAGCCGGTCGTCACCCGCACCGATTACACGCTCGACCTGATGAGCGGGCCTGACGGCCTGTCGCCGGGCGAAGGCGCGCGGCTGGCGGGTTGGCTGACGGCGCTGGACGCGCGATATGGCGACCGGCTGCATATCGATCATGGCGGCGCGTCGGACATCCGCGCCCAGGCCGAGGTCGCCGATGTTGCGGGCCGCCATGGCATCCTGCTGAGCGACGGCGCGCCGGTCACGCCGGGCGCGCTGACGCCGGGCACGATCCGCGTCATCGTCGTGCGCGCCAGCGCCAGCGTGCCGGGATGCCCCGATCACAGCCGCACCTATCAGCCCAATTTCGACCAACACACCTCCTCCGACTACGGGTGCGCGGTGAACAGCAACCTGGCGTCGATGGTGGCGCAGCCCGAAGACCTGGTGCGCGGTCGCACCGGCAGCGGGCTGGTCGACCCGATGACCGCCAGCAAGCCCATTCAGGCGCTGCGCGACCGCAAGATTACTCCCGATCAAACGCTGCCCGACGCGGGCGCGGTCAAGACGGGGGGGCAGTAACGATGAATGCCCCCTGGAACCCCGCGCGGGCGGGAACGCGTGACCCGTTCGTCGCCTTTGTCTGCGACGAGAACTCCGCCGAAACGCTGCGCCAGATCGCCGGCGAGCAGGGCTGGGCCGCCGAAAAAGTCAACAAGGGCGGGCTGCGAAACGCCGTCCAGACGCTGTCGGTATCGGCCAGCCCGATCATCCTGTTCGTCGATCTGTCCGAAAGCGGCGATCCGCTCAACGACATCAACGGGCTGGCGGAGGTTTGCGAGCCGGGCACGATCGTCATCGCCTGTGGTCAGGTGAACGACGTGCGGCTGTATCGCGACCTGATCGCCAGCGGCATTCACGATTATCTGCTCAAACCACTCAACCCCGACAGCCTGCGCGAAGCCTTTGCCCAGGCACACGCCATGCTCAACGCGCCCAAGGCGGTCGAGCCCACGGTCGACCGGCCGCATTGCGGCATCGCCGTGATCGGTGCGCGCGGCGGCGTGGGTGCATCGACGCTGGCGACATCGCTCGCCTGGCTGTTGAGCGACCGTGGGGAGCGGACGACGGCGCTGCTCGACCTAGACGTGCATTTCGGCACCGGCGCACTGGCGCTCGACCTCGAGCCGGGTCGCGGGCTGACCGACGCGATTGAAAATCCCAGTCGTATCGACGGGCTGTTCATCGAACGCGCGATGGTGCGTGCCTCCGAACGGCTGGCAGTGTTGTCAGCCGAAGCGCCGATCCATTCGCCGATCGTCACCGATGGTTCTGCATTCTACCAGTTGCAGGAGGAAATCCGCGCGGCGTTCGAATGCACCGTCGTCGACATGCCGCGCGCAATGCTGGTGCAGTTTCCGCACCTGGTCACCGACCTGCAGACCGCGATCCTGGTGACGGAGTTCACGCTGGCCGCCGCGCGCGATGCCATCCGCATCCTGTCATGGCTGAAAACCAATGCGCCGCACATGCAAGTGCTGGTCGTCGCCAATCGCGCGCCGCCCGCCGCGACGATGGAGATTTCGCGCAAGGATTTCGAAACCTCGATCGAACGCAAGGTGGATTACATCATCCCCTATGACCAGAAACTCTGCGCGCAGGCCGCCAAGCTGGGCAAGCCGATTGCGGATGCGGGCAAGGGATCGAAAACGGTGGCGGCAATGGCCGACTTGGCGCGCGACCTGCTGGCGACGATCGATGACGGCGATCAGGCCGGCGTCGGGCGCAAGGCCAAGGGCGGCTCGCTGCTGGGCAAGCTGACGGCGAAACTGCCCAGCCGGGCAAAGAAGTAACCGGCGCCGCGGGGACGCGGCGGCCACGGATCGAATGGAGGCGAAACTGAGCGCCGGGATGCTGCCGTTTGTGATGGTGATGCTGGGCACGTTCGGCGTGCTGGCGCTGCTGGTCTTCGCCTTGTCGGGTCCCTCGACCGCCAAGGCGGGCAATCGCCGCCTGACCGAAATCCGACAGCGCCACACCGCCGCGCTCGATATTGCCATGGATGCCCAGTTGCGCCGCATCGGCACTGCCAAGGCGACGCGGATGGACATGGCGGCGATGCGTTTCCTGCCCAATCCGGCGCAACTGGCGAAACGGCTGGCGATGACGGGAAAGGGCTGGACCGTCGGCCAATATGGCATGGTGTCGCTGGGGATTTTTGTCGCCGTCGTGTTCGTGACCTGGATCAACGGCCTGCCGCTGCTGCTGACATTGTGCCTGTCGCTGTTCCTGGCGACGTTCGTGCCGCACCTGGTGGTGGGCATGACGATCAACCGGCGCGTCGCCAAATTCAATGCCAAGTTTCCCGACGCGATCGAGTTGCTGGTGCGCGGCCTGCGCTCCGGCCTGCCGATTACCGAGACGATCGGCGTGGTGGGTCAGGAAGTCGCCGGTCCCGTCGGCGAGGAATTTCGCGCTGTCGCCGACAAGATGAAGATCGGCCGCACCCTCGACACCGCGCTTCAGGAAACCGCCGACCGGCTGGGCACGCCGGAGTTCCAGTTCTTTGTCATCACCATCGCCATTCAGCGTGAAACCGGCGGCAACCTGGCCGAAACGCTGGCCAACCTGGCCGACGTGCTTCGCAAACGGATGCAGATGAAGCTCAAGATCAAGGCGATGTCTTCGGAATCAAAGGCTTCGGCCTACATCGTCGGATCGCTGCCCTTCATCGTGTTCGGGCTGATCTGGATGATTAACCAGCCTTATATGGCCAATTTCTTTGTCGACCCGCGGCTGATCGTCGTCGGCCTTGGCGGGCTGACCTGGATGGGGATCGGCGTGTTCATCATGGCCAAGATGGTCAGTTTCGAGATTTGATGATGTCCAGCGCTCCCGGTCCTACCCTGCTTGGCTTTGACGTCTATCTGATCGCAACCGTGCTGTCGGCGGTCGCGGCGCTGGCGACGATCATGGCTGTCTATGCCGCCATCAGCATCCGCGACCCGATGGCGCGGCGCGTCAAGGCGCTGAACGACCGGCGCGAACAGTTGAAAGCGGGCATCACCGCCTCGACCAGCAAGCGTCGGGCAAAGATCGTCCAGAAGAACGAAACCGCCGACCGCATCCGCAACCTGCTGCAATCGATGAAGGTGTTGCAGGACGAACAGGTCAAGGCCGCACAGCGCAAGCTGGCGCAGGCGGGCATCCGGTCAAAGGAATGGGCCGTGGTCGTGATTTTCGGCCGCATGGTGCTGCCGATCGCGATCGGCGGGCCGGTGCTCTACTGGATCTATGGCACCGACGCCTTTGCCGACTGGTCGCCGCTCAAGGCCTATGGCCTCGCCGCCGCGGCATTGATCGGGTCATACAAGGCGCCCGACCTGTATCTGAAGAACCGCATCACCAAACGCTCGGACGCGATTCGCAAGGGGTTGCCCGACGCCCTCGACCTGCTGGTCATCTGTGCCGAGGCGGGCCTGACCGTCGATGCCGCGTTCCACCGCGTCGCACGTGAACTGGGCCGCGCCTATCCCGAACTGGGCGAGGAGTTTTCGCTGACCGCGATCGAGCTGGGCTTCCTGACCGACCGTCGCCAGGCGTTCGAGAATCTGGCGATGCGCGTCGATCTGGAAGCCGTGAAGGGCGTCGTCACGACGATGATCCAGACCGAGAAATACGGCACCCCGCTCGCCTCCGCGCTGCGCGTGCTGTCAGCCGAGTTCCGCAATGAACGCATGATGCGCGCCGAGGAAAAGGCCGCACGCCTGCCCGCCATCATGACCGTGCCGCTGATCCTGTTCATCCTGCCGACGCTGTTCATCGTCATCCTCGGCCCGGCTGCCTGCGACATCAACGACCAGCTCATCAACCGATAAGGGAACAGCAGCGGCGGTCACGCCGTTCTGCCTGCGTAACAGGAGGCATTCCATGCTGTTTTCGACACCAACCCAGTTCGCGGTGCTTGCGCTATGCCTGATTGCGGGCTGGCTGTTCGGGCTGGCCAGCCATCCCGGCGGGCGCAAGTGGAAGGATCGCTACCGCGCGCAGGAGGCGGAGCACAAGACCGCGCGTGAAGGGCTGGCGACGCGTGACGCCCGCATCCGCGAGCTGGAGCGCGAACGCGACGAGGCACTTCGTCACCGTGACACCCACGCCGCTCCCGTGGCGGCCACCACCGGCGCGGCCGCTGGCGCTGCCGCCGCCCCGCGGACCAACGGATTTTTCGGCTGGGGCCGCGACAATCTGTCGCGCATCCAAGGCATCGACGAAGCCACCGAACAGGCGCTGCGCGGCGAAGGCATCAAGACCTATGCCGCGATCGAGGCGCTGACCCCGGCTGACGAAGCCGCCCTTGAAGACCGTCTCGGCTTCGGGCGCGGACGCATCGCCCAGCAGGAATGGCGCGAACAGGCGGCGATGCTGCGCGAGGGTCGCGACGACGAGCATCAGGGCCGCTGGCGCTAACCCCGGAACAGGCCACCCAGCACGCCGCGCAGGATTTTCGCGCCCAGCCCCGCGCCCCCGCCGCGGCGGCTGGAGCCAAAGACCGCCTTGGTGACTTCGTTGGCGACTGTCCGGCCGACGCTTGATGCTGCGGACCGGGTGGCGGCACTGGCCGCCCGGTTCCAGGGGGAGGCCGCTGCCTCCCTTTCTTCGGCGCGACGCCGACGGTCGGCATCGCGCGCCGCCGTCACTCGGGCGCGCTCGGCTTCCTTGGCCGCACGGGCCTCGGCCTTTTGCCGCGCGGCTTGTTCCTTCTCCTCGACCGCCTGCGCTTCGGCCTCAAGCGCAGCGGCGGCGGCCTCCTCCGCCTTGGCCGTCAGCAGTTCATGAGCCGATTCGCGGTCGATGGCCTGGTCATATTTGGCGCCGATCGCGTCGGTTTCGATCAGCACGCCGCGTTCGACCTTCGTCACCGGTCCCACCCGGCTGCGCGGCGGTTTGATAAGCGTGCGCGACACCGGCGACGGCGCACCATCGGGCTGGAGCAGCGACACCAGCGCCTCCCCGACTTTCAATTCGGTGATCGCGGTCGCCACATCGACATCGGGATTGGTGCGAAACGTGTCGGCGGCGGCGCGCACCGCCTTTTCATCGCGTGGGGTAAAGGCGCGCAAGGCGTGCTGCACGCGGTTGCCCAGTTGCCCGGCAACGGTCTCGGGAATGTCGATCGGATTTTGCGTCACGAAATAGACGCCTACCCCCTTCGACCGGATCAGGCGCACGACCTGCTCAACCTTTTCCAGCAAGGCGGGCGGCGCATCGTCAAACAGCAGATGCGCTTCATCGAAGAAGAAGACGAGGCGCGGTTTGTCGGGGTCGCCGACTTCGGGCAGCGTCTCAAACATCTCGGACAGCAGCCACAACAGGAAGCTGGCGTAAAGGCGCGGGCTGGCCATCAGCTTGTCGGCGGCCAGGAGATTGACGATGCCGCGCCCCTGATCGTCGGTAGTCAGGAAATCGCCGATGTCGAGCGCGGGTTCGCCGAAGAAATGCTCGCCCCCCTGCGCCCGCAATTGCAGCAGCTGGCGCTGGATCGCGCCCACGCTGGCCTTGCTGACATTACCATAGGTGGTGGAAATCACGTCCGCGCGCGCCGCGCATTCGCTAAGCATCGCCTGCAGATCGTCGAGGTCGAGCAGCAGCAGCCCTTCCTCGTCGGCGATGTGGAATGCGATGGTCAGCACGCCTTCCTGCGTGTCGTTCAACCCCATCAACCGCGACAACAGCAGCGGTCCCATTTCGCTGACGGTGGCACGGATCGGATGCCCCTGTTCTGCGAACAGATCCCAGAACTGAACAGGGCATTCGCGATAGGCCCAGCCAGCGTCACCGATTTCAGCGGCGCGGGCGGCAAAGGCGTCATGCGCCTTGCCCTGTGGCGAACCGGCCATGGCCAGCCCCGACAGGTCGCCCTTCACATCGGCGACGAACATCGGGACGCCTGCGTCGGAAAAGCCCTCGACGAGCCCTTGCAGGGTGACGGTCTTGCCGGTGCCCGTGGCGCCTGCGATCAGGCCGTGCCGGTTCGCACGTTTCAGGACCAGCGATTGCGGATCCGCGCCCCCCGCCCCGGCACCGATAAAGAGAGAAGCCGCCGCGTCCGCCATTCCCGCCACTCCGATCATTGTCGAATGACCGGATTAGGCGGAAATGGCGGCTACGTCAGCTATTGTTGCGATCAATCCTCGCCGATCGACAGTGCGAGATAGCTGGTGTTGGCGCGGCGCTGGATTACGACCAGAATCTGGTCGCGGCCCGCCTGACGCACGGCCTGAACCTGACGCTGGATGTCGGCGGCATTCGCCACCGGCTGGCGATTGACCGAACGGATCACGTCGCCGCGCCGCAGCCCCTTGCGCCCGGCATCGCTCGACGGATCGACCGCCGCCACGACAACGCCGCGCGTCGCGGGATCGACACCGATCGAGCGCGCGATGGCCGGGGTCAGCGGCTGGACGTTCAGACCCAGCGAATCGCGGACATTGGCCGATGGCGGCGTGCCTTCGGGAATCTCGCCTTCCTGATCCATCTGGAACCCGGCGATATCGTCCTCCGACGGGCGCGTGCCCACGGTCGCCGTCACGCTGACACGACGGCCGTCGCGGATCAGTTCGATCGGCACGCGCGTGCCCGGCGCCGAATTGGCGACCAGATAGCTGAGCGTGTTCTGCGGATCAACATCGCGACCATTGACCTTCACGATCACATCGCCCTGTTCGATCCCGGCCTTGTCCGCGGCCTCCCCCGGCTCGACCCGGACGATCAGCTCGCCCTTGTTGCGCTCGATGCCCAGCGCGGAGGCCAGATCCTCGGTAATCGGCTGGATGCCGACGCCCAGATAACCGCGCTCAGGCGTCTTGCCCTTCATCAGCGTCTCGACGATCGGCCTGGCCTGTTCGGCGGGGATCGCAAAGCCGATGCCGACATTGCCGCCGGTGGGCGACAGGATCTGCGAATTGATGCCGATGACATTGCCCTGCATGTCGAACAGCGGGCCGCCCGAATTGCCCCGGTTGATCGAGGCGTCGGTCTGGATGAATCGGTCGAAGGGGCCGCCGCCGGTCACGCGGTTGACCGACGAGATGATGCCCGCCGTCACCGATCCGCCCAGGCCGAACGGGTTGCCGATCGCAACCACCCAGTCGCCGACCCGCGCCTGCGCCGAATTGCCGAATCGCACGAACGGCAGGCTGCGGCCCTCGATCTTGAGCACCGCCAGGTCGGACGCCGGATCGCGGCCGACGACGCGCGCATCGAATTCACGCTGGTCGGCCAGCGTCACGCGCACCGATTCGACCGTCGCATTGGGCGCGCCCGCCGAAATCACATGGTTGTTGGTAACGACATAGCCATCGGCCGAAATCAGGAAGCCCGAGCCGAGCGACTGGCCTTCCTGCGTCCGGGGTGCACCGCCGCCGCCGCCGCGCTGGCCGAAAAACTGTTCGAACGGTGTGCCCGCGAACGGATTGCTCGGCACAGTCACGCGCTGCGTGGTGGAGATGTTGACGACGGCGGGCTGCAGCTTGGCCACCATTTCGGCAAAGCTCATCGGCGCGCCCGCGCGCGGCGCCGCCGCGTTGATCGCGCCCGGTTCGTTCTGCGCGGTCTGCGCCGAGATTACCGACGGTTGGACGGCAAGGGTGACGGCAGTGCCGCCAAGCAGCAGCGCGCTGGTGATCGCATAGGCGTAACGCACGAAATCAGGTTCCTTCCTGCTACGGTTTACAGTTGTTTTCGCAAACCGATGCTGAACTGCAATTGAATATGAACGGTCGGTCAGCTTGCGTGACTCTCCCGATCCCTTTTTAGTTCCCCCGGCCGCCGCGCGTGAACGCACGCAGATAGTCGTTCTGCGGCGACAGGATGATCGAGGTGCCATCCCGCTCGCCATCGCCGTCCGCGCCGAAACTGTAACGATAGGACTGCATCGCCCGGTAGAAATCGTAGAAATCGGCATCCTTGTTGAACGACGCCGAATAGATGCGCGCGGCTTCTGCGTCGGCATTGGCGCGGATGATCTGCGCCTCGCGCAGACCCTGCGCCTCGATCGTCAGCGCTTCCTGGCGGCGCGCAGTCGCCATGCGGCGTAGCGCCGATTCGAGCGGTGTGCCGGTCGGCAGGTCGGCCTTGCGGATGCGAACATCGACAATCTCCGCGCCATATTGCCGCGCCACCCGGTCGAGCGCGTTCTGGATATTGTCCATCACCTGCAACCGCTCAGGCGAAAGCAGCGCCGAAAATTCGCGCTTGCCAAGTTCGTTGCGAAGCGCCGAAGCAAGCAGCGGGCGAAGCTGGTCGGCCACGCGCTGTTCGGTATTCGCAGTCGAGCCGGTGGAAATCACCGCCTGAAGCGGATTGACCACGCGGAACCGGGCAAAGGCGTCGACCTCAAGCCGCAACTGGTCGGTCGACAGCACGGGCTGATTATCGAGTTCGATATCCAGCACCCGCTTGTCGATCCACACGATGCGGTCAATGAACGGAATCCGCGCGATCAGCCCGGCGCCGGTGCGCCCGAACTGTTCGTTGGGCTGATACTGGTTGATTAACTGGATCGGGTTCTGGAACCGCAGGATCACTGCCTGCTTGGTTTCGGGAACGATGGCGATGGTGTTGGCCAGCAACACGACCAGCGCCAGCAACAGGATGCCGATCGCCATCGGATTGCGGAACAGGCGCGCGTTCATCATTGCCCTCCCTGGCCGGGCTGCGGCGCCGGTTGTGGCTGGGCCGGTGTCGCTTCCTGCACTGCCGGCGGCGTTTCGCGGCGGCGCCCCGTTGCTTCGGGCAGCGGCAGATACGGGGTCACGCCCGGTGCTTCGATGATCGTCTTGTTCGATTTGGCCAGCACGGCCTCCATCGTTTCGTAATAAAGCCGGCGGCGCGTCACTTCGGGCGCCTGCTGATATTGCTCGAAGATCTTGTCGAACTGCGCCGCTTCGCCCTCTGCCCGCGCGATGATCTGCTGGGCATAGGCGCGCGCCTGGTTCATGTTCGCCTGCGCCTGCTGCTGCGCGGCGCTGACGGCCTTGAAATCCTCGTCCACGGCCTGCGGCGCGACCGCCTGCTTGATCGCCACGCCCAGCACGAGGACGCCCGAATTATACTCGTCGAGGATCGTCTGCATCCGCTGCTGGACTTCGGCCTCGATATTGGTGCGGCCCGCGCCGATCGCCTGGTCCAGCGTGGCGCCCGCGACTGCCGCGCGCATCGCGCTTTCGGCCACCGCGCGCACCGTGTCGCGCGGATTGGCGAGCTGGAATGCGAAATCCTCCGCATTCTGGATATTCCAGCGCACCGAATAGGCCAGATCGATGATGTTCTGATCCTCCGTCAGCATCAGGTTCTCGGTCGCGGCCTGCGGGAAATCCTCGACCCGCGCTTCCTGGACGTCGATCTTCTGGACGCTGGCGATCGGCGCGGGCAATGTCAGCTGGATACCCGGATTGAGCGTAGTCGAATAACGCCCGAACATCGACACGACGCCCTTTTGCTGCGGCGCAACCGAATGCACCGACGTGAACGCCAGCCAGATCAGCACCAGCAGCCCAACGGCGATCAGCCAGATGTTCCGACCGCCCGGCAGTTGAAGGTTGCCGCCGCCGGGAAAGCCGCCGCCACCACCGCCGCCGCCGCGCGCGCGTTTCAGGAACTCGTCGAGCGAGGTCGCTGTCGGCCGTTGCCGCCGCCCCTC